>NZ_JBHVEE010000001.1:0-319461 GCF_042802415.1 Streptomyces sp. NPDC057486
GCCCAAGGACGCCGCGGCCGTCTGTACAGGTATTACGGGGTGTTCCTCAGTCCTCGCGGTCCTTCTTGAGGGCATCCATCGACCGCTTGGTCACGTCCTCGACCTTGCCGAGCGCCGAGATCGTGACCACCAGGCCCTGGGCCCGGTAGTAGTCGATGATCGGCTCGGTCTGGGTGTGGTAGACCTCGAGCCGCGTGCGGACCGTTTCCTCGGTGTCGTCGTCGCGCTGGTACAGCTCGCCGTCGCAGGTGTCGCAGACACCCTCGGTCTTCGGCGGGTTGTACGTCACGTGGAAGACATGCGCGCTGTCGTTGCGGCAGATACGCCGCCCCGCGATGCGCTTGACGACCTCGTCCTCGGGGACCTCCAGGTCGAGAACCGCGTCCAGCGTCACGCCCTCGCCCTTGAGTATCTCGTCGAGAGCCTCGGCCTGGCCCACGTTGCGCGGGAAGCCGTCGAGCAGGAAGCCGTTCACGGCGTCCGGCTGGGACATGCGGTCCTTGGCCATCGCAATGGTGACCTCGTCCGGCACCAGCTGCCCCGCGTCCATGTAGGCGCGGGCCTGCTTGCCAAGGTCAGTGCCCTGGCTGATGTTGGCGCGGAAGAGATCGCCCGTGGAGATGTGCGGAATCGACAGGTTCTTGGCAAGGTACGCAGCCTGCGTTCCCTTGCCGGCACCGGGCGGTCCGACGAGGACGATTCGCATCAGCGGAGGAACCCTTCGTAATTGCGCTGCTGGAGCTGACTCTCAATCTGCTTCACGGTCTCCAGACCCACACCCACGATGATGAGGATGCTCGTCCCGCCGAACGGGAAGTTCTGGTTAGCGCCACCGAAGCCTGCCAACGCCATCGTCGGCACGAGAGCGATCAGACCCAGGTACAGCGAGCCCGGCCAAGTGATCCTGTTCAGCACGTAGCTCAGGTACTCGGCAGTAGGTCGACCAGCCCGGATACCCGGGATGAAGCCACCATACTTCTTCATGTTGTCGGCGACTTCCTCGGGGTTGAACGAAATCGCCACATAGAAGAAGGCGAAGAAGACGATCAACAGGAAGTACGCCGTGATGTAGTACGGGTGGTCACCCTTGACGAAGTGGTCCTTGATCCATGTGGCCCAGCCCGCAGTGGAGTTGGAGAACTGGACGACCAGGGCCGGAATGTAGAGCAGCGAAGAAGCGAAGATGACGGGAATCACACCCGCCTGGTTCACCTTCAGCGGGATGTACGTGGACGTACCACCGTACGACCTGCGGCCGATCATGCGCTTCGCGTACTGCACCGGGATACGGCGCTGGGCCTGCTCGACGAAGACCACCAGGGCCACCATGACGAAGCCGACCAGGATGACGGTGCCGAATTCGATCCAGCCGTCCGCCAGCTTGCCGCTCTGCTTGATGGCCCACAGGGCGCCGGGGAAGCTGGCGGCGATCGAGATGAACATCAGGATCGACATGCCGTTGCCGATGCCGCGGTCGGTGATGAGCTCACCGAGCCACATGACGGCAGCGGTGCCCGCGGTCATAGTGATCACCATGACGACGGTCGTGAAGATCGAGTGGTTCGGCACGATCTGGTCGGCGACCGGGCAACCGCTGAACAGCGCGCCGCTGGTGGCGGTGGCCACCAGGCCGGTGCCCTGGAGGATGGCGAGTGCGACGGTCAGATAACGCGTGTACTGCGTGATCTTGGCCTGGCCGGACTGCCCCTCCTTCTTGAGCGCCTCGAGTCGGGGAATGACCACGGTCAGCAGCTGAAGGATGATGCTGGCCGTGATGTACGGCATGATGCCGAGCGCGAAGATCGTGATCTGCAGCAGTGCACCACCGCTGAACATGTTCACCAGGCCGAAGAGGCTGTTGTTGCCCTTACTTGCCTGGTCAACACAGGTCTGGACGTTCTCGTAGCTCACTCCCGGTACCGGGATGTGCGCCCCGAGCCGGTAGAGCACGATGATGCCGAGCGTGAAGAGCAGCTTCTTGCGCAGGTCGGGCGTCTTGAACGCCCGGGCGAACGCGGTGAGCACGGTGCCTCCTGCGACCCCCGCGCAGAGCGAGAGGTGACGGTCTTGAGGATCGACAAATACGAAAGAGTCAAAGATTCCCGGGCATGCGCCCAGGGGTTACCACAGCAACAATGCACGCCACCTTACCGGCGACCATGCCCACCTAGGAACGACCAACCGGGGATGCCCCAAATAAGAGGCATCCCCGGTCGGATGTTCAAGCCATCGAGTTGTCCGAGTTGTCTCAGACGAGCTCAGTGACGGTGCCGCCGGCGGCGGCAATCTTCTCCTTGGCGGAGCCGGAGACGGCGTCAACCGAAACCTGCAGCGCCACGGAGATCTCGCCCTGTCCGAGGACCTTGACGAGGTGGTTGTTGCGCACCGCACCCTTGGCGACCAGGTCGGCCACGGTGACCTCTCCACCCTCGGGGTAGAGCGTCGCGAGCTTGTCCAGGTTCACGACCTGGTACTCGGTGCGGAACGGGTTCTTGAAGCCCTTGAGCTTCGGGAGACGCATGTGGAGGGGCATCTGGCCACCCTCGAAGCGCTCCGGAACCTGGTAGCGGGCCTTCGTGCCCTTGGTACCACGACCGGCGGTCTTACCCTTGGACGCCTCACCACGACCCACACGGGTCTTGGCGGTCTTGGCGCCCGGGGCAGGCCGGAGGTCGTGTGCCTTCAGCGGGTTGTTCTCCGCCATGTCAGTCGACCTCCTCAACCGTCACGAGGTGGCGGACGGTGTGAGCCATGCCGCGGAACTCGGGACGGTCCTCCTTGACAACCACGTCGTTCAGGCGCTTGAGCCCGAGCGAACGCAGGGTGTCGCGGTGGTTCTGCTTGCTGCCGATGTACGACTTCGTCTGCGTGATCTTGAGGCGAGCCATTACGCACCCGCTCCCGCACGTGCACGAAGCAGAGCCGCGGGGGCGACGTCCTCGAGCGGCAGACCACGGCGAGCCGCGATCTCCTCGGGACGCTGCAGGCCCTTGAGGGCCTCCACGGTCGCGTGCACGATGTTGATCGCGTTGTCGGAGCCGAGCGACTTCGACAGGATGTCGTGAACGCCGGCGCACTCCAGAACGGCGCGCACCGGGCCACCGGCGATAACACCGGTACCGGGGGAAGCAGGCTTCAGCAGGACGACGCCCGCAGCCTTCTCGCCCTGGATCGGGTGAGGAATGGTGCCCTGGATACGCGGAACCTTGAAGAAGTTCTTCTTGGCTTCTTCCACGCCCTTGGCAATGGCCGCGGGAACTTCCTTGGCCTTGCCGTAACCGACACCGACGGTGCCGTCACCATCGCCCACCACGACCAGCGCGGTGAAGCTGAAGCGACGACCACCCTTCACAACCTTGGCGACGCGGTTGATCGCGACAACGCGCTCAACGTACGCGGTCTTCTCGGCGGCAGCTGCGCCGCCGTCACGGCCCTTCCGGTCCCGCCGCTCGCCGCCACCGGCACCGCTTCCGCGGCGCTGGGGTCCAGCCATTGGATTTACCTCTCTCTGTTACGTCCGCTGTGCGTAGGAACCGGGGCTTAGAACTTCAGCCCGGCTTCACGGGCGGCGTCAGCCAGAGCGGCAATCCGCCCGGCGTACTGGTTGCCACCGCGGTCAAACACGACGGCCTCGACGCCTGCGGCCTTGGCACGCTCAGCGACCAGGGCGCCGACCTGCTTGGCCTGGGCGCTCTTGTCACCCTCGCCACCACGGATGGACACGTCCAGGGTCGACGCCGACGCGAGCGTGTGGCCCGCGATGTCGTCGATGACCTGAGCGACCATGTGGCGGTTGGAACGCGTCACGACCAAGCGCGGACGCTCCGGCGAACCGGAGATGTGCTTGCGGACGCGGATGTGGCGACGCTTGAGGGCGGCACGCTTGTAGGCGTCGCCCTTGGCGATCTTCACGCCGTATGCCATGGCTACTTACCAGCCTTTCCGACCTTGCGGCGGATGACCTCGCCGGCGTACTTGACGCCCTTGGCCTTGTACGGGTCAGGCTTCCGCAGCTTGCGGATCTTGGCCGCGGTCTCGCCGACCTTCTGCTTGTCGATGCCCTCGACGGAGAACTTCGTGGGGGACTCCACCTTGAAGGTGATGCCCTCCGGGGCCTCGATCAGGATCGGGTGGCTGTAGCCCAGGGCGAACTCCAGGTTGGAGCCCTTCGCCTGGACGCGGTAACCGACACCACTGATCTCGAGCGCCTTGGTGTATCCCTGGGTCACACCGGTGATCATGTTCGCCACCAGCGTGCGGGACAGGCCGTGGAGGGCCTTGTTCTGACGCTCGTCGTTCGGGCGGACGACGTTCAGGACGCCGTCCTCACCCTTGGTGACCTCGATCGGCGACGCGACGGTGTGGGTGAGGGTGCCCTTGGGGCCCTTCACCGCGACCGTGCGGCCATCGATGGTGACGTCCACACCGGCGGGAACCTGGATGGGGAGCTTGCCGATTCGCGACATGAGCTATTCCTCCGTTCCCGACTACCAGACGTAGGCGAGGACTTCCCCACCTACGCCCTTCTTCTGAGCCTGCTGGCCGGTCAGGAGACCGTGGGACGTGGAGATGATCGCCACGCCCAGGCCGCCGAGGACCTTCGGCAGGTTGGTGGACTTTGCGTAGACACGCAGACCCGGCTTCGAAATGCGCTTGATGCCGGCGATCGAACGCTCGCGGTTCGGGCCGAACTTCAGCTCGAGGACGAGGTTCTTGCCGACCTCGGCGTCCTCGACCTTCCAGCCGGTGATGAAGCCCTCCTGCTGGAGGATCTCCGCGATGTGCGACTTGATCTTGCTGTGCGGCATCACGACGGAGTCGTGGTATGCCGAGTTCGCGTTACGCAGACGCGTGAGCATGTCTGCGATGGGATCAGTCATGGTCATGAATTGGCCTTCGGCCTCTCTCGCCGGGGTTTCCTGTATGCGCCATCCCTCTCCCCACTCAGTGGCGGGACGGGTGCGGTGCGGGGACCTACGGCGTAGTAAGTCGGTCCAGGGCGGCAGGCGCCCAACCCTTCAAGCCTACGGCATGAAGAGCCGGACTCCTGCCGACCAGATGCTTACCGAGAGCTTCCGGGTAGTCCCAACGCCCAGAGGGCGAAGGAGATTTACCAGGAACTCTTGGTCACGCCCGGCAGCTCGCCACGGTGAGCCATCTCACGAAGGCACACGCGGCACAGGCCGAACTTGCGGTAGACGGAGTGGGGCCGGCCGCAGCGCTGGCAGCGGGTGTACCCGCGGACGCCGAACTTCGGCTTGCGGGCGGCCTTAGCGATCAGAGCCTTCTTCGCCACGGTCAGTTCTCCTTGAACGGGAAGCCGAGGTGACGAAGGAGGGCACGACCCTCGTCGTCATTGGTCGCCGTGGTGACCACGGTGATGTCCATGCCCCGGACCCGGTCGATCTTGTCCTGGTCGATCTCGTGGAACATGACCTGCTCCGTGAGACCGAAGGTGTAG
Source organism: Streptomyces sp. NPDC057486 (assembly GCF_042802415.1). Taxonomy (NCBI): domain Bacteria; kingdom Bacillati; phylum Actinomycetota; class Actinomycetes; order Kitasatosporales; family Streptomycetaceae; genus Streptomyces; species Streptomyces sp. NPDC057486. The sequence goes on from NZ_JBHVEE010000001.1 coordinate 5,462, forward strand.
TTGCCACGGCCGTCGAACTGCTTCGGCGACAGGCCACGGAAGTCACGGATACGCGGCAGCGCGAGCGACAGCGTACGGTCCAGGAACTCCCACATCCGGTCACCGCGGAGGGTGACGTGGCAGCCGATCGGCTGACCCTCGCGCAGCTTGAACTGCGCGATGGACTTGCGGGCCTTGGTGACGGCCGGCTTCTGGCCCGTGATCGTGGTGAGGTCGCGCACGGCGCCATCGATCAGCTTGGAGTCGCGGGCGGCGTCGCCCACACCCATGTTGACCACGATCTTGACCAGACCGGGAATCTGCATGACGTTCTCGTACGAGAACTCCTCACGCAGCTTGCCGGCGATTTCCTCGCGGTAGCGCGTCTTGAGACGCGGCGCAGTGGTGGCAGTCATCAGATGTCCTCACCGGTCCGCTTGGCAACGCGGATCTTGTTGCCCTCGTCGTCAAAGCGGTAGCCGACGCGGGTGACGACCTTCTTGCCGTCCTTCTCCACAACCAGCTGAACGTTGCTGACGTGAATCGGGGCCTCAGTGGTGACGATGCCGCCGGTCTGCGAACCGCGAGCCGTCTGACCGGCCTTGGTGTGCTTCTTGACCCGGTTGACACCCTCGACGAGGACGCGGTCCTGAGCAGGGTAGGCAACGATGACCTTGCCCTGCTTGCCCTTGTCCTTACCGGTGATGACCTGAACCAGGTCGCCCTTCTTGATCTTCATGCTTACAGCACCTCCGGCGCGAGCGAGATGATCTTCATGAACTTCTTCTCGCGCAGCTCACGGCCCACCGGGCCGAAGATACGGGTGCCGCGGGGGTCGCCGTCGTTCTTCAGAATGACGGCGGCGTTCTCGTCGAAGCGGATGTACGAGCCATCCTGACGACGACGCTCCTTGACGGTGCGAACGATGACGGCCTTGACGACGTCACCCTTCTTCACGTTGCCACCGGGGATCGCGTCCTTGACGGTGGCGACGATGACGTCACCGATGCCCGCGTAGCGGCGACCCGAACCACCGAGAACACGGATGGTGAGGATTTCCTTCGCACCCGTGTTGTCGGCGACGCGAAGTCGCGACTCCTGCTGGATCACGTCTATCTCCTGATCGTCTGCCGGTTCCCGGTGGGGTTCGAACCCTGAACGGGTCGAACCCCACCGAGCCTGGCGGAACTTGCCTGAGGGGAATGCCCCTCAGGAATTACTTGGCCTTCTCGAGGATCTCGACGACGCGCCAGCGCTTCGTCGCAGACAGCGGCCGGGTCTCCATGAGGAGGACACGGTCGCCGACGCCCGCAGCGTTCTGCTCGTCGTGAGCCTTCAGCTTGTTCGTACGGCGGATGACCTTGCCGTACAGGGCGTGCTTCACGCGGTCCTCGACAGCGACGACGACAGTCTTGTCCATCTTGTCGCTGACGACGAGACCCTCACGGGTCTTGCGGAAACCGCGGTCGGTGTTCGTCTCAGTCACAGTCTTCTCGCTCATCAGACGCTCTCCACCGTCTCGATGCCCAGCTCGCGCTCGCGCATCAGGGTGTAGATCCGGGCGATGTCCTTACGGACGGACTTGAGCCGACCGTGGTTCTCGAGCTGCCCGGTCGCCGCCTGGAAGCGGAGGTTGAACAGCTCTTCCTTGGCCTCGCGGAGCTTGTTGAGCAGCTCCTCGTTGCCCAGCTCGCGCAGCTCGGACGCCTTGGTTCCGGCCGACATCACGCCTCACCTGCCTCGCGCCGAACGATGCGGCACTTCATCGGAAGCTTGTGAGCAGCGCGGGTGAGCGCCTCACGAGCAATCTTCTCGTTCGGGTAGGACAGCTCGAACATCACCCGACCCGGCTTGATGTTCGCGATCCACCACTCGGGAGAACCCTTACCGGAACCCATGCGGGTCTCGGCAGGCTTCTTGGTGAGGGGACGGTCCGGGTAGATGTTGATCCAGACCTTGCCGCCACGCTTGATGTGGCGGGTCATCGCGATACGAGCTGCCTCGATCTGGCGGTTCGTCACGTACGCCGGGGTCAGCGCCTGGATGCCGTACTCGCCGAACGCAACCTGCGTGCCACCCTTGGACATACCGCTGCGCTTCGGGTGGTGCTGCTTGCGGTGCTTGACCCTACGGGGGATCAGCATTTCGGTCAGGCCTCCGTTCCGGTGCTCTCAGCCGGAGCAGCGGCGGCGGGAGCGTCGGCCTTGGGGGCCTCGGCTGCCGGCGCGGACTGCTGCGGCTTACGACCGCGACCGCCACGCTCGCCACCGCGGCCACCGCGGCCGGCCGGACGGTCAGCGCCGCCACGGGCCGGGCGGTTGCCTGCGCGGGCAGCAGCGTTCTCGGCGCGGACCTCGGCGATGTTCTTGACGTCGCCCTTGTAGATCCAGACCTTCACACCGATGCGGCCGAAGGTCGTCTTGGCCTCGAAGAAGCCGTAGTCGACGTTCGCGCGGAGCGTGTGCAGGGGCACACGGCCCTCGCGGTAGAACTCCGAGCGGGACATCTCGGCGCCGCCGAGGCGGCCACCGCACTGGATCTTGATGCCCTTGGCGCCGGCCTTCATCGAGCTCTGCATGCTCTTGCGCATCGCACGACGGAAGGAGACGCGGGAGGAGAGCTGCTCGGCGACGGCCTGGGCCACCAGCTGAGCGTCCACCTCGGGGTTCTTGACCTCGAGGATGTTCAGCTGGACCTGCTTGCCGGTCAGCTTCTCCAGCTCGCCACGGATGCGGTCGGCCTCGGCGCCACGGCGACCGATGACGATGCCCGGGCGGGCGGTGTGGATGTCAACGCGGACGCGGTCGCGGGTGCGCTCGATCTCGACCTTCGAGATACCGGCCCGCTCCATGCCCTTCGTCATCATGCGACGAATGGCGACGTCTTCCTTGACGTAGTCCTTGTACAGCTTGTCGGCGTACCAACGGGACTTGAAGTCCGTGGTAATGCCGAGCCGGAACCCGTGCGGGTTTACCTTCTGGCCCATTACCGGGTTCCTTCCTTGCTGCTGACGACCACGGTGATGTGGCTGGTCCGCTTACGGATCCGGTAGGCACGGCCCTGAGCACGCGGACGGAACCGCTTCAGGGTCGGGCCCTCGTCCACGTACGCCTCGCTGATGACCAGCGAAGAGGCGTCGGTGTGGTCGTAGTTGTGTGCGGCGTTGGCAATGGCGCTGTCCAGCACCTTGCCAACCGGCACGCTCGCGGCCTGCGGGGCGAAACGCAGGACCGCCTGAGCCTCCGTGGCGTCCATGCCACGGATGAGGTCCACCACGCGGCGGGCCTTCATGGGCGTGACGCGGATGTACCGCGCCTGGGCCCTGGCTTCCATGGTTGTCCCTTCGGTGTAAGTCATAGTCGTTCCACCCCGCGATTAGCGGCGCTTCGACTTCCGGTCGTCCTTGACGTGGCCGCGGAAGGTGCGAGTCGGCGAGAACTCGCCGAGCTTGTGGCCGACCATCGACTCGGTGACGAACACCGGGACGTGGATCTTGCCGTTGTGCACCGCGATGGTGTGACCCAGCATGGCCGGGACGATCATCGAGCGACGGGACCAGGTCTTGATGACGTTCTTGGTGCCTGCCTCGTTCTGTACGTCCACCTTCTTGATGAGGTGGCCGTCGACGAAGGGCCCCTTCTTGAGACTGCGCGGCATCTAAACCCGCTCCTAGCGCTTCTTGTTCGTCTTGCGGCGGCGGACGATGTACTTGCTCGATGCCTTCTTCGGCGAGCGAGTACGACCCTCCTTCTGACCCCACGGCGAGACCGGGTGGCGACCACCGGAGGTCTTGCCCTCACCACCACCGTGCGGGTGGTCAACCGGGTTCATCGCGACACCGCGGACGGTCGGGCGAACGCCCTTCCAGCGCATGCGGCCGGCCTTGCCCCAGTTGATGTTCGACTGCTCGGCGTTGCCGACCTCGCCGATCGTGGCGCGGCAGCGGGCGTCGACCAGGCGGATCTCACCCGACGGCATACGAAGGTGGGCCATGGTGCCCTCCTTCGCCAGCAGCTGCACGGAGGCACCCGCGGAACGGGCGAACTTCGCGCCGCCGCCGGGCCGCAGCTCGATGGCGTGGATGGTCGTACCGACCGGGATGTTGCGCAGCGCCAGGTTGTTACCGGGCTTGATGTCGGCCGTCGGGCCGTTCTCGACCCGGTCGCCCTGCGTCAGTCCACGCGGCGCGATGATGTAGCGCTTCTCGCCGTCCGCGTAGTGCAGGAGCGCGATGCGCGCGGTGCGGTTCGGGTCGTACTCGATGTGCGCGACCTTGGCCGGCACGCCGTCCTTGTCGTGACGACGGAAGTCGATCACTCGGTAGGCGCGCTTGTGGCCACCGCCCTGGTGGCGAACGGTCACACGACCGGCGTTGTTACGGCCGCCCTTGCTGTGCAGGGGGCGGACCAGCGACTTCTCCGGCGTGGACCGCGTGATCTCGACAAAGTCGGCGACGCTGGAGCCACGACGGCCCGGGGTCGTCGGCTTGTACTTGCGGATACCCATTTCTCAGTCCTCGTCCGATTCCGGACGATCCAGACCGCCCTTAGGCGGTCGGACCGCCGAAGATGTCGATACGGTCGCCCTCGGCGAGGGTCACGATGGCGCGCTTCGTGTCGGCGCGCTTGCCGAAACCGGTCTTGGTGCGCTTGCGCTTACCCTGCCGGTTGATCGTGTTGACCCCGGTGACCTTGACCGAGAAGACCGCTTCCACGGCCTGCTTGATCTGGGTCTTGTTGGAGCCGGGCGCGACGATGAACGTGTACTTGTTCTCGTCGAGCAGCGCGTAGCTCTTCTCGGAAACGACCGGCTTGACGAGAACGTCGCGCGGGTCCGTGAAGGTCTTGCTGGTTACGGTCGCCTCGCTCATCAGGCGTCGCTCCCTTCGGTCTCATCGGCCTTGGGGCCAGACACGAAGGACTCGAGGGCGGCCTGAGTGAAGACCACGTCGTCGGAGACGATCACGTCGTACGTGTTGAGCTGGCCCGGCTCCAGGATGTGCACCTGGGGCAGGTTGCGGGCGGACAGCCACGCGGCCTCGTCGGCGCGCTCGACGACCAGGAGCAGGTTCTTGCGCTCCGAGATCTTGCCGAACAGCGTCTTGGCGGCCTTCGTGGAGACTGCACCGTCGACCACGCCGGTGACGACGTGGATACGGGAGTGGCGTGCCCGGTCGGAGAGGGCACCGCGCAGGGCGGCGGCCTTCATCTTCTTCGGGGTGCGCTGCGAGTAGTCGCGCGGCTGCGGGCCGTGGACGACGCCACCGCCGACGAACTGCGGCGCGCGGGTCGAACCCTGGCGGGCGCGGCCGGTGCCCTTCTGGCGGTACGGCTTGCGGCCACCACCACGGACTTCGCCACGACGCTTGGTCTTGTGCGTGCCCTGACGGGCAGCAGCCAGCTGAGCGACAACGACCTGGTGGATCAGCGGAACGCTGGTCTTCGCGTCGAAGATCTCCGCGGGGAGCTCGACGGTACCGGCCTTGTCGCCTGCCGGCGAAAGGATGTCAATGGTGCTCATTACCTCAAGCCCCCTTGGCCGCGGTACGGACCAGGACGAGGCCGCCGTTCGGACCGGGGACTGCGCCCTTGATGAGGAGCAGACCCTTCTCCGCGTCAACCGCGTGGATGGTCAGGTTCTGGGTGGTGACACGCTCGTTGCCCATGCGACCCGCCATGCGCATGCCCTTGAAGACGCGGCCGGGGGTGGCACAGCCACCGATGGAGCCGGGCATACGGTGCACACGGTGGGCACCGTGGGACGCCTTGCCACCCTTGAAGTTGTGACGCTTCATCACACCGGCGAAGCCCTTGCCCTTGCTCTTGCCCGTGACGTCAACCTTGACGCCGGACTCGAACACTGCGGCAGTGACCTCCTGGCCCAGCGTGTACTCGCTGGCGTCAGGGGTGCGGAGCTCCACCAGGTGGCGGCGCGGGGTCACGTCGGCCTTGGCGAAGTGGCCCTTGAGGGGCTTGTTCACCTTGCGCGGGTCGATCTCGCCGAAGGCGATCTGGACCGACTCGTAGCCGTCGCTGTCGTTGGTGCGGACCTGGGTGACGACGCAGGGCCCGGCCTTGACGACGGTCACCGGGACGACCCGGTTGTTCTCGTCCCAGACCTGGGTCATGCCGAGCTTCTCGCCCAGGACGCCCTTAATGTTCTTAGCCATCTCGCGCGTCACCTCAGAGCTTGATCTCGATGTCGACGCCGGCCGGCAGGTCGAGACGCATCAGCGAGTCAACCGTCTTCGGCGTGGGGTCGAGGATGTCGATGAGGCGCTTGTGCGTGCGCATCTCGAAGTGCTCGCGCGAGTCCTTGTACTTGTGCGGCGACTTGATGACGCAGTACACGTTCTTCTCAGTGGGCAGCGGCACCGGGCCCGCGACCGACGCACCAGTGCGGGTCACCGTCTCGACGATCTTCTTCGCCGAGGAGTCGATGACCTCGTGGTCGTAGGCCTTGAGCCGGATGCGGATCTTCTGTCCCGCCATGGCTACTAGTAGTCCTGTCTCTCGTTAACGCTCTGGAACCCGGGGGTTCTGGTAACTCCTCCTCCGACCCACGCGGTCGGGCGTGTCGCATCCCCTCTACGCAGATCTCCCGAAGGATTTCCCAACCAAGGGGGTGCGGGCCGTGGACCGCGCTGTGCTCAATGAAGAGCGTCGGGGGTGGAACACCCACCGGGTGCCTGGTCGGCGCCCCACTTACGCTTCCCGAAAGATTCCCGTACGTCCGGCCCTCATGGGGCCGACGAGTACTGTGGGACTCGCTTCCGGTCCTCCCGGCGGGAGGCGCGCAGCATTGACACTCAACCGAGCAACCTGGTCAGTGTGCCATACGCGGCGGGAGCCTGGCCAATCCGGCCGAAGAGATTACCCCGCGGGTGTTGCGTGTCAAACCGCGGCTCGTCCGAGGCCCCGCGACGCGGCGGCGGGGAACCGGGAGAACAGCGCGAGGAATATCCGCTGGAACGCCGCTCCCCCACCCTCCTACGCTGACCACGTCATCGACACGGGGGCCTCGACCGTCATGCGTACGCACTATCCACGGACACCGCATCTGCCATGGTCCCCAGGGGTGACCACGGACGATGTACGGGTGACCGGCCTGGGCGGGTTCCGTGGCCGCGAGGTCGTCGTCACCGAGAAGCTCGACGGCGAGAACACCACTCTGTACGCCGACGGTCTGCACGCCCGTTCGCCGGATTCGGCGCCTCACCCGTCCAGGACCTGGGTCAAGGCCCTGCAGGGCCGGATCGGGCACGCGATCCCCACGGGCCGACGAGTGTGCGGCGAGAACATGTACGCCCGGCACTCGATCGCGTACGAGGACCTGGACAGCTACTTCTACGGCTTCTCCGTGTGGGAGGCGGACGGGCGCTGCCTCGACTGGGACGAGACGGTGAGCTGTCTGCGCGCACTCGGCATCCCCGTGCCCAGGGTGCTGTGGCGGGGCACGTTCGACGAGCGGGCGCTGCGGGCGCTCGGCGTCGACCGGGACCGCCAGGAGGGGTACGTCGTCCGGACCGTCGATGGATTCGCCGACGACGACTTCGCGCGGCGGGTCGCGAAGTGGGTCAGACCCCACCATGTACGCACCGGTACGCACTGGATGCACGCGGCCGTCGTCGCGAACGGTCTGGGCCCGCAGGCGCCGCTGTGGGCGGTGCGTTCGGGCGCAGGCGCCGACGCGCAGGCACTGGCCGCCGCGCTGGATGTGCCCGGCGGGGACGCGGATGCCCTCGGCCGGCTGACCGTCGGGCAGTCGGGGGACGTCCGGCTCTCCGGCGTACTGGCTGCGCTGCTGCACGGCAGCCGGCGGTCGTGGCTCGCGCCGAAGCTCGCCCCGGCGCTGGGCATGCCGCTGGCCAGGCGCGTCGCCGACCTCGTCGGGCTGCATCCGGCCCTGCACCGGCCCTACCCGGACGAGGAGCGGCGCGCCGGTCTGGTGCGGCTGTCGTACGCCGCCGACCTGGGCGTCCTCCACGCCGTCGCACGCGCGACCGCCCGGGACGACGAGGCGCGCGATCAGGTGGAGTGGTCCGCGCTGCACGCGCAGGACGCCGGACCGCTCGCCGGGCTGCATGAGCAGTTCGCCGGGCTGGACACCGACGCCTCGGTCCGCTGCCTGGCCGAGGCACGCGAGGCGTACGCGCTCGGACGCATCCGCACGACCGGGGAAGCGGTCGCGGCCACCTGGCGGTGGCGGTCGGGCGCCTTCCCGAAGCTGATCCAGATGGTCGGCCCGTCAGGCAGCGGCAAGAGCACGTTCGCACGGGAGCTGGCCGGGGTGGACACCCGCATCTGCCTCGACGAGCTGCGCGCGGCCCGCGGCTCCCGCGCCGACCAGAGGGCCAACGCGGATGTCCTGCGCACCGGACTCGACCGGCTGGACACCGCGCTGGCCGCCGGCGGGACCGTGGTGTGGGACGCGACCTCACTCAATCAGCAGCAGCGTTCCCTGGTGCGCTCCGTCGCCCGGCGCCGGGACGCACTCGTCACCCACGCCGTGATGCTCGTCGACGAGGACGAGCTGACCCGGCGCAACGCGGGACGCGAGCACCCGGTGCCGCCCGGCGTTCTCGCCACCCAGTTGCACCGCTTCGCCCCGCCGTACCCGGGCCAGGCGCACCGCACCTGGTACATCGGGGCGAGCGGGATGATCGAGGAGGAGGCATAGCCGTGCGCACCAGCGAGGAGATCTACCACCGGGTGCGCTGGGACGCCCGCTTCGATCCGGCCCGCTTCGTCGTCGGCGTCAGCCAGCGCGGGGCTCCGCCCGAGCGGGTCCCGCTGCCCATGTTCGTGCCGGGCGGAGACATCCCCTGGCACCGGGTGCTGTTCTTCGAGGCCGACGGCGAGGTCGTATGGGACCGGACCACGGGCGTCGACCGGATCGACGACACGGACGCCGGGCGGGTGCGGGAGGCACGCAGGCTGCGGGCGCCGTTCTTCACCGCCCGCACGCCGTACGCCTGGGACGGCGCCGACTGGGTCCCTGCGCGGACACCCCGGGGCGCCGGGCCCGCGGGACGGCTGCGCGTACTGACCTGGAACACGCTGTGGGACCGCTACGACGCCGACCGCATCGACACGGCCGCGCGCAGACCGCTGCTGATCGCCGCGCTCCGCGAGGCCGACGCCGATGTCATCGCGCTCCAGGAGGTCGAGCCGCAGTTGCTCACCCTGCTGCTGCGGGAGCCGTGGGTGCGTGAGGCGTACACCCTGGGGACGGAACCGGCGGCGCGGGACGTCGACGCGTGCGGTCTGCTGCTGCCGAGCAGGCTGCCCGTGCGGGAGGCCGGTCACCACGAGCTCGGCCCGCACAAGGCGGTGGCGGCCCTCGTCGCGGAGACCGGCGCCGGGCCGGTCACGGTAGCCGCGACCCACCTGAGCAGCGACCACTCGGAGAACGGCACACAGCGGCGCAACGCCGAGCTGGCCCGGATCGCCGAGGGGCTGGCATCCCTGGACGGTGACCTCGTCCTCATGGGCGACTTCAACGACGGCACCGACGCACCGGGCACGACGCTCGGAATGCGCGACGCGTGGAGCGAGCTCCACGGTCCGGATGACGCGACACCGACGTTCGACCCGCGCGTCAATCCGCTGGCCTCCGTCGCCTCGCTGACCGGGCGTGCGTCCCGGCTGGACCGGGTACTACTGCGCGCGGAGGGACTGCAGGTGCGGCGCGCCGAACTCCGTGGCGACATCCCCACGGCCGAGGGCCTGTACATCTCCGACCACTACGGCGTGCTGACCGAACTGGCCCCTGTGGACGCGGAGAGCGCCGAGGCCCTGGACGTGAAGCCCACGCCCCGTACGGCACTGGCATGGATTCCGCCGCAGGAGCTCTGGCCGCCGCTGCAGGCGATCCGGCGGGACCACGACCCGCAGATCCGCCGCTGGCCGCCGCACGTCAATCTGCTCTTCGGCTTCGTCCCGGAGTACGCCTTCGAACAGGCCGCGCCGCTGCTCGCCGCCGCTGCCGCCGGGTGTGCGCCCTTCGACGCGCTGCTGGCGGGTGTGCAGTGGTTCGGGCACCGCGAGGGGGCCACGGTGTGGCTGGACCCGGCGGCCGGGGGCGGGGAACCGTGGGCCGGCCTGTGGGAGGAACTCGTACGGCGGTTCCCCAACTGCCGTGGCCACCACGGGGGATTCACCCCGCACCTCAGCCTGGGCCGGACCAGGGACCCGCACGCCCTGGCCGCCGAGTGCGGTTGGCGGCTCGATCCGATGGCGGTCCGGGTCGGGGAGCTGGCGCTGCTGTCGCGCCGCGGCGACGAGCCGATGCGGGTACGGGCGACGGTGGCGCTGGGAACGGGCGAGGTGCGCTGGGTACCGGACGCGCAGCCGGCGGACGAGCCCCCCGCGCCCGGACACGGAAACCCCGGACACGGGAACCCCGGCCCGGCCTCGGCCGGCCGGCCGGTCGCGGACGCCACCGGTGTCGTACGCCGCGTCCGCGAGGCGCTGGCCGGCGGGGTCGTTCACGTCGTCGGCTCCCGGCGCATGGACTGCGCCCTGCCCGGCGCGGATCTGGATCTGGTGGCGGCGCTGCCGGGCGATGCCGAACTGGCCGTTGTACGAGCCCGGTTGGCGGCGGTGCTGCCGGACGCGGCGGACGTCCGGGAGGTGGCCGGAGCACGGGTCCCCGGCCTGCGGACGGACGTCGACGGCCTGCGCGTGGACCTGGTCGTGGTCCCCACCGGTCCGATGGACCCGGCGGATGCGATCGAGCGCCGAGCGGAGTTGGGCGAGGCGGCGGCGGTCGCGCTCAGCGCGGTGAGCGACGCGGAGGCGGTGCTCGCCCTGGCGGGCGACCGGCAGGAGGCTTTCGCGCGACTGGCCCGGGAGGTCAAGGCGTGGGCGAGGGCACGCGGCCTGGACTCGGCGCCGTTCGGCGGACTTCCCGGCCTGGCGTGGTCCGTCCTGGCGGCCCGTACGGTCCGCGGGGCGGACGACCTGTCCCCCGACGGGCTGCTGCGGCGCTTCTTCGCGACCTGGGCGGCCTGGGACTGGCGCGTGCCGGTGGGTACGGCAGGACCGCGGACACCGGAACTGCCGGTCACGATCACGACTCCGTCGGAGCCCGTACGCTCCTGCACCGACCAGGTCACGCCGGGCATGCGCGACCTGCTCACCCAGGAGCTGTTCCGTGCCTGGGAACTGCTGGAGACGGGCGCCCCCGGGCTGCTGTCGCCGCCGCCGCTGCACCGCCGCCACGCGGCCTGGGCCGTCGTGGCCGTACGCCCGGGACCGGACGAGGGCCGGGTGCGCGGCCGCATGCGCGCCCTGCTCGGCGACCTGTCGGACATGGCCCCCGAGTCCCACGCCTGGCCCCGCTCCTTCGGCACGGACCCGGTCCGCTACGCGATCGGCCTCGGTCCGGTCCCTCCGGACCGCGCACTGGTCGAAGAGGTCGCGGGGCGCCGACTGCGGGGGCTCACCGGGGTCACGCTCACGCGCGTCGACGGCGGGGACGTGCCGACCCTGCACTGACCTGGCCCGGGCGCGGTGCCCCGGGCGTACAGCGGCCGCGAACGGCCCTGAGAGAATCCCGCCATGTCTGCGCTTACGAACCGGGGCTGGGCCCTGCGCCCCGCGGACCCCGCCGACGTCGAGCAGATGGCGGAGCTCCGGGCCGTTGTCATGCGCCCCGACCTGGAGCGCCTGGGCCGCTACGACGAGCATCGCGTGCGGCAGCGGCTGCGGGACATCTTCGCGCCGGAGCACACCTCCGTCGTGGTCGCCGACGGCGTGTTCGCCGGCTGCGTCACCCTGCGCCCGGACGAGAGCGGCTGGTGGCTGGAGAACTTCTACCTCTCCCCCGCACTCCAGGGCCGTGGGATCGGCACCGCCGTCCTGCGCGGCCTGCTGGAACGCGCCGACGCCGCGGGCGTGGACGTCCGCCTGGACGTCCTCCGGGGCAGCGCCGCCCGTCAGCTGTACGAACGCCACGGGTTCACCCTGGAGCGCGAGGACCCGATCGATGTCTTTATGGTGCGCCGGTCCGGCGTGTAGCCCCGACAAGCAACGCGACCGCTCCGATCCCCGTCTAATCTGCCGCGGGAAGCGGCACTGACCGGCCGCTTCGACGGGGTGGACGGACGGAGCACAGGGCGTGACGGATCGATTCGGCCTGGGACCGGGCGGCGCCGGGGTGCGGCGGCGCAGCGTCGTGGCGGCCGCCGCCGCAGCCGCCCTGATGGGCGTCGGCGCCTGTTCCGTACCGGCTCCCCGGCGCAGTGACGCCATGGCGGATCCGACGCCCGGAATGGTGATCGGCGACGCCCGGCAGTCCCTGCTGATGCAGATCCTCGCCCACCCGGACGACGACCTGTACTTCATGAACCCGGACACCCAGCAGGCTCTGGACGCCGGGACCCCGGTGGTCTGTGTGTACCTCACCGCCGGTGAGGCCATCGGCCTCAACCGGATTCCCGGCGCGCCACGGCCCGCCCCCGACAAGGCCGCATACTCGTCCGCCAGGCACCAGGGGCTGCGCCAGTCGTACGCGATCCAGCTCGGGCTGCCGATGTTCACCGCCTGGCAGAAGTCCGTCATCGCGCCGGCGGACGGGCTCCGGGCCGAGATCAACACCCTGACGCACCATGGACGCCGGGTCGAGCTGGTCTTCCTCAATACGGCGATGCACACCGGCCGCGGCAGGCTGGGCCTGCCCAGCCTCTGGCACGACCGGGAGCTCGGCCTGCCCACCGTCGTCGCCGTGGGCTCGCCGCTGAAACGGGTGGGCTGGTACACGTACGACAGGATGATCGACGTCCTCGTCGGGCTCCTCGACCACTACCGGCCGACCCTCGTCCACACCATGGACCCGGACCCTGACATCCAGCACAGCACCGAGGCCGTCCGTCGCCGGGACAGCGAGCAGCCCGGCTACTCCGACCACCCCGACCACACCGCGACCGCCTCGTTCACCTGGGCGGCGCTGATCCGGTGGGTGGCCCGCGCCACCGGCGGCGGTGGGCCCGTGCCGCGGTTCGTCACCACGGCTTACCGCGGCTACTACAACCGGCACTGGCCGAAGAACCTGCCGTACCGCGTGCTGAAGGAGAAGGCGGCGCACCTCGTCCCGTACGGGGGCGAGGCCGACTGGCGGTGCGGGAACGTGGCGGGCTGCGGGGACTACAACGTGGGCGGCAAAAGGCCGCTGACCAACCGCAAGGGCTGGGTCCGCTCCACCCATTACCGCTACCCGGGCCCCCGCCCGACCCTCGCCACCGGAACGGACGGGCGGCTCACCGCGTACGGAGTCCTCGGACTGCGGGCGGTGCGGTGGCGCGAGAGCGCACCCGGCAGCGGGGTCTGGGACGATCCCGACGATCTCGGCGGCGGACCGCTGGCACCGGTGCTCGGCGGGGCGACGACGGCGGACGGCAGGCAGCTGCTGTTCGGGCTGCGCTTCGCGGCGCTCGGTGGACACGGGGCGGCCGACGAGCGGGAGATCGTGCTCCTCGAACAGAGCTCCCCGGGCGGCGCCTTCCGCGCCTGGCGGGGGCTGGGCAACCCGGAGCGGGACGAGGACCGCGGCCGCAGGATCGGTGTCCCGGTGGCGGTGACGGCGCCCGACGGGCGGGTCCATCTCTTCGTACGGAACGCGGACAAGGGCGTGAGCACGCGGGTGCGGGAACCGTCCGGGCGGTGGAGCGACTGGCGGGACACAGGCGGCGGCGAGGTCCAGGACGGACTGAGCGCCGTGGTGGACGGACAGGGCCTGGTCCATGTGTTCGCCGCCGGGCATCACACGGTGCACCACTGGACGCAGGAGACACCGGGAGCCGAACTGACCGCCCATCCGCAGATCGACGGGGCGCCGGTGCCGGGCGACGGGGCGGCCGCGCAGGTCGTCGCGGACGGGTCCGTGGAGCTGCTGTACCGGGCGGCGGCGCGGGCCGCACTGACGGTCGTACGCACGGGGGCTGCGGAGGAACGCACCGACTTCGACGGGTACGGGCCGGTGACCGTGGCCGGTTCGCCGTTCGGCCAGGTGCTGCTGGGCCGCACCGAGAAGGGCTTGATCCAGCTCCGAACCGGCGCGGGGCTGTCCGTACGCACGCGGGGAGCGGTGGCGCTCGACGGTCCCGCGCTCCACGCGGAAGGCGGGGGGCGCCCGGCGGTGGTGGGGCTGGGGCCGGACGCACGCCCCTGGTTCTGGCGTCCGTGACGCCGCACCGGGACATGGCGAAGGGCCCCGGTCCACCGCTTGCGCGGCGGGCCGGGGCCCTTCTTGGTGCTCTGTGCGGAGCAACCAGGTCAGACAATCAAGTAATTACTTGACGATCTTGGTGACCTGGCCGGCGCCCACGGTCCGGCCACCCTCACGGATGGCGAACTTCAGGCCCTCTTCCATGGCGACCGGCTGGATCAGCACGACGTTCATGACGGTGTTGTCGCCCGGCATGACCATCTCGGTGCCCTCGGGAAGGGTCACAACGCCCGTCACGTCCGTGGTACGGAAGTAGAACTGCGGGCGGTAGTTGTTGAAGAACGGGGTGTGACGGCCACCCTCGTCCTTCGACAGGATGTAGGCCTGGGCCTCGAACTCGGTGTGCGGCGTGACCGAACCGGGCTTGATGATGACCTGGCCGCGCTCGACGTCCTCGCGCTTGATGCCACGGAGGAGCAGACCGACGTTCTCACCGGCCTGGCCCTCGTCGAGCAGCTTGCGGAACATCTCGATGCCGGTGACCGTGGTGGTGGTCTTCTCCTGCTTGATACCGACGATGTCGACGGTCTCGTTGACCTTCAGGACACCACGCTCGATACGACCGGTGACGACGGTGCCACGACCGGTGATCGTGAAGACGTCCTCGATCGGCATCAGGAACGGCTTGTCGACGTCGCGCTCGGGCTGCGGGATCGACTCGTCGACGGCCTTCATCAGGTCGAGGACGGTCTGGCCCCACTCCTTGTCGCCCTCAAGAGCCTTGAGCGCCGAGACCTTGACGACCGGCAGGTCGTCGCCCGGGAACTCGTACTCGGAGAGGAGCTCACGGACCTCGAGCTCGACGAGCTCCAGGATCTCCTCGTCGTCCACCATGTCGGCCTTGTTCAGGGCGACGACGATGTACGGAACGCCGACCTGGCGGGCCAGGAGCACGTGCTCCTTGGTCTGCGGCATCGGGCCGTCGGTGGCGGCGACCACGAGGATGGCGCCGTCCATCTGCGCGGCACCCGTGATCATGTTCTTGATGTAGTCGGCGTGACCCGGGCAGTCGACGTGCGCGTAGTGACGCGACTCCGTCTGGTACTCGACGTGCGCGATCGAGATCGTGATACCGCGCTGGCGCTCCTCGGGAGCCTTGTCGATCTGGTCGAAGGCCGAGGCCTCGTTCAGGTCCGGGTACGCGTCGTGCAGCACCTTGGTAATGGCGGCCGTGAGGGTCGTCTTACCGTGGTCAATGTGACCGATGGTGCCGATGTTGACGTGCGGCTTAGTCCGCTCGAACTTCGCCTTCGCCACTGGGTCCTCCTGTGGAGTGGTTCTGTACGCCTTGCTTCATCGGCGCCAGGTGATCTTTGCTGGGATGCCGGGCCCGGGGGCATTCAACACATTGCTTTCGCTCTGCGAGGAATGCCCCACCAGGCTCCGGTGACAAGCCTAAAGCGTGAGCTCGGGAGAGTTACTCGCCCTTGGCCTTCGCGATGATCTCCTCGGCGACGTTCCGCGGAACCTCGGCGTAGGAGTCGAACTGCATCGAGTAGCTTGCGCGACCCGAGGTCTTGCTGCGGAGGTCTCCGACGTAGCCGAACATCTCCGAAAGGGGCACGAGGCCCTTCACGACGCGAGCGCCGCTGCGCTCCTCCATGGCCTGGATCTGGCCACGGCGGGAGTTGATGTCACCGATGACATCGCCCATGTAGTCCTCGGGCGTGGTCACCTCGATGGCCATCATCGGCTCGAGGAGCACGGGGGACGCCTTGCGGGCACCCTCCTTGAACGCCTGCGAACCGGCGATCTTGAACGCCAGCTCGGAGGAGTCGACCTCGTGGTAGCCACCGTCGAGAAGGATGACGCGGACGCCGACCATCTCGTAACCGGCCAGGATGCCGAACTGCATGGCTTCCTGAGCACCCGCGTCCACCGAGGGGATGTACTCACGGGGGATGCGGCCACCGGTGACCTTGTTGACGAACTCGTACGAGGCCTCGCCGCCCTCGATGGGCTCGATCGCGATCTGCACCTTGGCGAACTGACCGGTACCACCGGTCTGCTTCTTGTGGGTGTAGTCGATGCGCTCGACGGCCTTGCGGATCGTCTCGCGGTACGCGACCTGGGGCTTGCCGACGTTGGCCTCGACGCGGAATTCGCGCTTCATCCGGTCGACGAGCACCTCGAGGTGAAGCTCGCCCATACCACCGATGATGGTCTGGCCGGTCTCCTCGTCCGAGTGCACCTGGAAGGACGGGTCCTCCTCGGAGAGACGCTGGATGGCGACACCCAGCTTCTCCTGGTCACCCTTGGACTTGGGCTCGATGGCGACCTGGATGACCGGCGCCGGGAAGTCCATGGACTCCAGGATCACCGGGTTCTTGTCGTCGCACAGCGTCTCACCGGTGGTGGTCTGCTTCAGGCCCATGACGGCGATGATGTCGCCGGCGCCCACCGACTCGATCTCCTCACGCTTGTTCGCGTGCATGCGGTAGATCTTGCCGATGCGCTCCTTCTTGCCCTTGACGGAGTTCAGCACCGAGGTGCCGGACTCCAGGCGGCCCGAGTAGACCCGGACGAAGGTGAGCTTGCCGAGGTGCGGGTCGCTCATGATCTTGAACGCGAGGGCCGCGAGCGGCTCGTCCTCGGACGGCTTGCGCTTGACGACCTCCTCCGGGTCCTTGACGCTGTGGCCCTCGATGGCCTCGACGTCCAGGGGGGAGGGGAGGTAGCGCACGACGGCGTCGAGCAGGGGCTGAACGCCCTTGTTCTTGAACGCGGTGCCGCAGAACACGGGGGTGACGGTCGTCTCGCCGCCCTTGCCCGAGTTGATGGTGATGCGACGGATGCCCGCGTAGAGCTGCTCCGCGGAAGGCTCTTCGCCCTCCAGGTAGAGCTCCATGAGGGCCTCGTCGTTCTCCGCGGCCGCTTCGAGGAGCTTGGCGCGGTACTCCTCGGCCTTCTCCACGAGGTTCGCGGGGATGTCGACGATGTCGTACGCCTCGCCCTTGGTGGCTTCCACCGGGTAGACGAACGCCTTCATCGTCACGAGGTCGACGACACCCGTGAAGTCGGCCTCGGCACCGATCGGGAGCTGCATCACGATCGGGGTCGCGCCGAGGCGGTCCGTGATCATGTCGACACAGCGGAAGAAGTCGGCACCGGTGCGGTCGAGCTTGTTGACGAAGCAGATACGCGGCACGCCGTAGCGGTCCGCCTGACGCCAGACGGTCTCGGACTGCGGCTCGACGCCGGCGACACCGTCGAACACGGTGACGGCGCCGTCGAGGACGCGGAGCGAACGCTCCACCTCGACGGTGAAGTCGACGTGACCCGGGGTGTCGATGATGTTGATGGTGTGGTCAACATCGCCGAGCGCCCAGTGGCAGGTCGTCGCGGCCGACGTGATCGTGATGCCGCGCTCCTGCTCCTGCTCCATCCAGTCCATCGTGGCAGCGCCGTCGTGGACTTCACCGATCTTGTACGAAACGCCGGTGTAGAAGAGGATCCGCTCAGTGGTGGTCGTCTTGCCCGCGTCGATGTGGGCCATGATCCCAATGTTGCGGACCTTGGCCAGGTCAAGCGAAGTGGTGGCCATAAGGCTCAGTCTTCTCTCGGTCTCGATGTGGGTAGCGACTACCAGCGGTAGTGCGCGAAGGCCTTGTTGGACTCGGCCATCTTGTGGGTGTCCTCACGCTTCTTGACGGCAGCGCCAAGACCGTTGGAGGCGTCGAGCAGCTCGTTCATGAGGCGCTCGGTCATCGTCTTCTCGCGGCGGGCGCGGGAGTAACCCACGACCCAGCGCAGCGCGAGGGTGGCGGCGCGACCGGGCTTGACCTCGATCGGCACCTGGTAGGTGGCGCCACCGACACGGCGGGACTTGACCTCGAGCGAGGGCTTGACGTTCTCAAGCGCGCGCTTCAGCGTGATGACCGGGTCGTTGCCGGTCTTCTCGCGGAGGCCTTCCATGGCGCCGTACACGATCCGCTCGGCAGTGGAGCGCTTGCCGTTGAGCAGGATCTTGTTGATCAGCGAGGTGACAAGAGGAGAACCGTAGACCGGGTCGATGATGACCGGGCGCTTCGGGGCGGGGCCCTTACGAGGCATTCTTACTTCTCCTTCTTGGCGCCGTAGCGGCTGCGGGCCTGCTTGCGGTTCTTGACACCCTGGGTGTCAAGCGAGCCGCGGATGATCTTGTAACGAACACCCGGCAGGTCCTTCACACGGCCACCACGCACGAGCACGATGGAGTGCTCCTGCAGGTTGTGTCCCTCACCCGGGATGTAGGCCGTGACCTCGATACCGGAGGTCAGACGCACACGCGCGACCTTACGGAGGGCCGAGTTCGGCTTCTTCGGGGTGGTCGTGAACACACGCGTGCAGACGCCGCGGCGCTGGGGCGAACCCTCAAGCGCGGGCGTCTTGTTCTTCTCGACCTTGTCCTGCCGGCCCTTCCGGACCAGCTGCTGGATCGTAGGCACTACTTCTCCGGTTTCTGTGTGCCGTTCGTGAAACTAACCTGGAACGTCACCGACCCACGCGGTCGGGTGTGTCGAATACTGCGGACTCCCGCCCGAGGACAGAAGGGGCACAGATCGCGGTGGCCACTGACGGACTCGCCGTGCGGTTGAGGACACGCACACGAGCCCAGGCACACCCCAGGCACAAGGTCTGAGCGTACCTACCTCACGGACTCCGGTCAAAACAAATGCTGTCCGCCGGGACACGCAGGACAGAGCGTTGCGGCCCGTTCACCACCTGGTGCAAACCAGTCGTTCCCCGCACATGCCACGGTCACTTTCATCAGCCTCTCGCCCCACCGTCCGGCGGGGCGCGCCGAGGGGCGCTCCCCCTCGCCGACCGCCCGAAAACTCCCGGCTCGCCCTGGACGGCATGCGTGAGAACCACCTCCGCATGGCCCAGGCCCTGATCGACCCGGCCGGCCCGTCGCCCGGCAGCGCCGAAGGGCTACGAGCGGGAGGCGCCGAAGACGCCCGCTCCGCGGGCATGAGCGATGTTCCGAACCAGCTGCTTCCCGGGTGGGCCCCGCAGAACCCCGCGACGCCACAGCTGCCGCTGGACGCCCGGGCTGGGCCGTACAGGGGACCGGCCGGACCGGGTGCACGGCCCCTCCGGCGTCCGGCGAGCCACGGCATTCCGGGTCGCAGCCGACCCCGCACACGCCGGAGGGCGGCCACCCCGTACGCAACGGGGTGACCGCCCTCCGGTCGATCAGGCGACTCGCTTACTGGTTGTACGGACCGTAGTCGTAGTCCTCCAGCGGAACGGCCTGGCCGGAGCCCGTGCCGAACGGCGAGTAGTCGATGTCGTCGTAGCCGACGGCCGAGTACATCGCGGCCTTGGCCTCCTCGGTCGGCTCGACCCGGATGTTGCGGTAGCGGGACAGGCCCGTACCGGCCGGGATGAGCTTACCGATGATGACGTTCTCCTTGAGGCCGATCAGGGAGTCCGACTTGGCGTTGATCGCCGCGTCGGTCAGAACCCTGGTCGTCTCCTGGAAGGACGCCGCCGAGAGCCACGACTCGGTGGCGAGCGAGGCCTTGGTGATACCCATCAGCTGCGGACGGCCGGAGGCGGGGTGACCGCCCTCGGTGACCACACGACGGTTCTCGGTCTCGAACTTCGACCGCTCGACCAGCTCGCCCGGCAGCAGCTCCGCGTCGCCGGACTCGATGATCGTCACGCGGCGCAGCATCTGCCGGATGATGATCTCGATGTGCTTGTCGTGGATCGACACGCCCTGCGAGTTGTACACCTTCTGGACTTCGCCGACCAGGTGGACCTGGACCGCGCGCTGACCGAGGATGCGCAGCACGTCGTGCGGGTTGGTGGCACCCACGGTGAGCTTCTGGCCCACCTCGACGTGGTCGCCCTCGCCCACGAGCAGACGGGCACGCTTCGAGATCGGGAACGCCGTCTCGTCGCTGCCGTCGTCCGGGGTGACGACGATCTTCTTGGTCTTCTCGGTCTCCTCGATACGGATGCGGCCGGCCGCCTCCGAGATCGGGGCGACACCCTTGGGCGTACGGGCTTCGAAGAGCTCGACGACACGGGGCAGACCCTGGGTGATGTCGTCACCGGCCACACCACCGGTGTGGAAGGTACGCATCGTCAGCTGGGTACCGGGCTCACCGATGGACTGGGCGGCGATGATGCCGACCGCCTCACCGATGTCGACCAGCTTGCCGGTGGCGAGCGAGCGTCCGTAGCAGAAGGCACAGGTGCCGACCGCGGACTCACAGGTCAGGACCGAACGGGTCTTGACCTCCTCGACGCCGGCGCCCACCAGGGCGTCGATCAGGACGTCACCGAGGTCGACGTTGGCAGGCGCGATGACCTTGCCGTCGACGACGACGTCCTCGGCGAGCATGCGGGCGTAGACCGAGGTCTCGACGTCCTCCGTCTTGCGGAGCACACCGTCCGCACCCTTGACGGCGATCTTCAGCTTGAGGCCACGGTCGGTGCCGCAGTCCTCCTCGCGGATGATCACGTCCTGCGAGACGTCCACCAGACGACGGGTCAGGTAACCCGAGTCGGCGGTACGCAGGGCGGTGTCCGCCAGACCCTTACGGGCACCGTGCGTGGAGATGAAGTACTCCAGAACGGTGAGGCCCTCACGGAAGGACGCCTTGATCGGACGCGGGATGGTCTCGTTCTTGGCGTTGGACACCAGACCACGCATACCGGCGATCTGACGCATCTGCATCATGTTTCCTCGGGCACCCGAGTCAACCATCATGAAGATGGGGTTCGTCCGCGGGAAGTTCGCGTTCATCGCCTCGGCAACCTCATTGGTCGCCTTGGTCCAGATCGCGATGAGCTCCTGCGTGCGCTCGTCCTTGGTGATCAGACCGCGCTCGTACTGCTTCTGGACCTTCTCGTCCTGAGCCTCGTAACCCGCGACGATGGCCTTCTTGGCCTCGGGCACGACGACGTCGGAGATGGCCACGGTGACACCCGAGCGGGTCGCCCAGTGGAAACCGGCCGCCTTCAGGTTGTCGAGCGTCGCCGCCACGATGACCTTGGGGTAGCGCTCGGCCAGGTCGTTGACGATCTCGGAGAGCTGCTTCTTGCCCACCGAGTAGTCGACGAACGGGTAGTCCTCGGGCAGCAGCTCGTTGAAGAGCGCGCGGCCCAGGGACGTACGCAGCCGGAACGTGTCGCCCTGCTGGTACTCCTGCTCGCCCTCCTCGGCGACCGGCGGCACCCAGCCACGCGGCGGGATGGTGCCCACCGGGAAGCGGATGTCGACCTGCGCCTGGAGCGACAGCTCGCCGGCGTCGAAGGCCATGATCGCCTCGGCCGTGGAACCGAAGGAACGGCCCTGGCCGATGACCTTGCGCTCCTCCTCGTCCGTGGTGAGGAAGAACAGGCCGAGCACCATGTCCTGGGTCGGCATGGTGACGGGACGACCGTCGGCCGGCTTCAGGATGTTGTTCGAGGACAGCATCAGGATGCGGGCCTCGGCCTGCGCCTCCGCGGAGAGCGGCAGGTGCACGGCCATCTGGTCACCGTCGAAGTCCGCGTTGAACGCGGTGCAGACGAGCGGGTGGATCTGGATGGCCTTGCCCTCGACCAGCTGCGGCTCGAAGGCCTGGATGCCGAGGCGGTGCAGGGTGGGTGCACGGTTCAGCAGCACCGGGTGCTCGGCGATGACCTCTTCGAGGACGTCGTACACCACGGTGCGGCCGCGCTCGACCATGCGCTTGGCCGACTTGATGTTCTGCGCGTGGTTCAGGTCGACCAGGCGCTTCATCACGAACGGCTTGAAGAGCTCCAGCGCCATCGCCTTCGGCAGACCGCACTGGTGCAGCTTCAGCTGCGGACCGACGACGATCACGGAACGCGCGGAGTAGTCCACACGCTTACCGAGAAGGTTCTGACGGAAACGACCCTGCTTGCCCTTGAGCATGTCGCTCAGGGACTTCAGCGGGCGGTTGCCCGGACCGGTGACCGGGCGACCACGGCGGCCGTTGTCGAACAGCGCGTCGACGGCCTCCTGCAGCATCCGCTTCTCGTTGTTCACGATGATCTCGGGGGCACCGAGGTCAAGGAGACGCTTGAGGCGGTTGTTGCGGTTGATCACGCGGCGGTACAGGTCGTTCAGGTCGGAGGTCGCGAAGCGGCCACCGTCCAGCTGCACCATCGGACGCAGGTCCGGCGGGATGACCGGCACGCAGTCGAGCACCATGCCCTTGGGGCTGTTGCTGGTCTGCAGGAACGCGGAGACGACCTTGAGGCGCTTGAGCGCACGGGTCTTCTTCTGGCCCTTGCCGGTACGGATGATCTCGCGGAGGCGCTCGGCCTCCTCGTCGAGGTCGAAGGACTCCAGGCGCTTCTGCAGGGCAGCGGCACCCATGGAGCCGTCGAAGTACGTGCCGAAGCGGTCACGCAGTTCGCGGTAGAGCAGCTCGTCGCCCTCGAGGTCCTGGACCTTGAGGTTCTTGAAGCGGTTCCACACCTCGTCGAGACGGTCGATCTCGCGCTGCGCACGGTCGCGCAGCTGCTTCATCTCACGCTCGGCACCTTCGCGCACCTTGCGGCGCACGTCGGCCTTGGCACCCTCGGCCTCGAGCTCGGCCAGGTCGCTCTCGAGCTTCTTGGCGCGGGCCTCCAGGTCGGAGTCGCGACGGTTCTCGACCTGCTGACGCTCGACGGAGACGTGCGCCTCCAGCGAGGGCAGGTCACGCGTACGGCGCTCCTCGTCCACAAACGTGATCATGTACGCGGCGAAGTAGATGACCTTCTCGAGGTCCTTCGGCGCGAGATCGAGCAGGTAGCCGAGACGCGACGGGACGCCCTTGAAGTACCAGATGTGGGTGACGGGGGCGGCAAGCTCGATGTGGCCCATGCGCTCACGACGCACCTTGGCGCGCGTGACCTCCACGCCACAACGCTCACAGATGATGCCCTTGAAGCGGACACGCTTGTACTTGCCGCAGTAGCACTCCCAGTCCCGGGTCGGACCGAAGATCTTCTCGCAGAAGAGTCCGTCCTTTTCGGGCTTGAGCGTGCGGTAGTTGATGGTCTCCGGCTTCTTCACTTCGCCGTGCGACCAGGTCCGGATGTCGTCCGCGGTGGCAAGGCCGATCCGCAGCTCGTCGAAGAAGTTGACGTCGAGCACTTGTCGTCAATCCCTCTTTCGGGGTCGAGTCTCAATCAATGGTCTGAACGGGTCCGGGGCAGGGCCGGGGCCTCATGAGCGAGGCCCCGGCCAGACCCGTCAGACCTCTTCGACGCTGCTCGGCTCGCGCCGGGACAGGTCGATACCGAGCTCCTCCGCCGCGCGGAAGACGTCCTCGTCCGTGTCGCGCATCTCGATGGACATGCCGTCCGAGGAGAGCACCTCCACGTTGAGGCAGAGCGACTGCATTTCCTTGATGAGCACCTTGAAGGACTCGGGGATGCCCGGCTCGGGGATGTTCTCGCCCTTGACGATGGCCTCGTAGACCTTCACGCGGCCGGTCACGTCGTCGGACTTGATCGTCAGCAGCTCCTGGAGTGCGTAAGCGGCGCCATACGCCTCCAGCGCCCACACCTCCATCTCACCGAAGCGCTGTCCACCGAACTGAGCCTTACCACCCAGCGGCTGCTGGGTGATCATGGAGTACGGACCCGTCGAGCGAGCGTGCAGCTTGTCGTCGACGAGGTGGTGGAGCTTGAGGATGTACATGTACCCGACCGAAACCGGGTCCGGGAACGGCTCACCGGAGCGGCCGTCGAACAGCTTGGCCTTGCCCGAGGGCTGGACCAGGCGGTCGCCGTCGCGGTTCGGGATCGTGGCCTCGAAGAGACCGGAGATCTCGTCCTCGCGCGCACCGTCGAAGACGGGCGTGGCGACGTTGGTGCCGGGGGCGACCTGGTCGGCGCCGATGGCCTGCAGGCGCTTGGCCCACTCGTCACCGAGGCCGGAGACGTCCCAGCCGCGGCTGGCGAGCCAGCCGAGGTGGATCTCCAGGACCTGTCCCGGGTTCATTCGGGACGGGACACCCAGCGGGTTGAGGATGATGTCGACCGGGGTGCCGTCCTCCAGGAACGGCATGTCCTCGATCGGGAGGATCTTCGAGATGACGCCCTTGTTGCCGTGACGGCCGGCGAGCTTGTCACCATCGGTGATCTTGCGCTTCTGCGCGACGTAGACGCGGACCAGCTGGTTCACGCCCGGCGGCAGCTCGTCGCCCTCTTCGCGGTCGAAGACGCGGACACCGATGACCTTGCCGATCTCACCGTGCGGCACCTTCAGCGAGGTGTCGCGCACCTCGCGCGCCTTCTCACCGAAGATCGCGCGGAGCAGGCGCTCCTCGGGGGTCAGCTCGGTCTCACCCTTGGGCGTGACCTTGCCGACGAGGATGTCACCGGCGACGACCTCGGCACCGATACGGATGATGCCGCGCTCGTCGAGGTCGGCGAGGACCTCCTCGGAGACGTTCGGGATGTCCCGGGTGATCTCCTCCGGGCCGAGCTTGGTGTCACGGGCGTCGACCTCGTGCTCCTCGATGTGGATCGAGGAGAGGACGTCGTCCTGCACGAGGCGCTGCGACAGGATGATCGCGTCCTCGTAGTTGTGACCCTCCCACGGCATGAACGCCACGAGCAGGTTCTTGCCGAGCGCCATCTCACCGTTCTCGGTGGCCGGCCCGTCGGCGAGGACCTGGCCCTCGATGACCCGGTCGCCCTCGGAGACGACGACCTTCTGGTTGACCGAGGTGCCCTGGTTCGAGCGCGAGAACTTGGCGATGCGGTACGTGGTGTACGTACCGTCGTCGTTGGTGACGGTGATGTAGTCCGCGGAGACCTCCTGGACGACACCGTCCTTCTCGGCCTTCAGGACGTCACCGGCGTCGGTGGCGCAGCGGTACTCCATGCCCGTGCCGACGAGCGGAGCCTCCGACTTAATCAGCGGCACCGCCTGACGCATCATGTTCGCGCCCATGAGGGCACGGTTGGCGTCGTCGTGCTCCAGGAAGGGGATCATCGCGGTGGCGACGGACACCATCTGGCGCGGCGAGACGTCCATGTAGTCGACGTCCGCGCCGGGCACGTAGTCGACCTCTCCGCCACGACGGCGGACCAGGACGCGGGGCTCGACGAAACGGAGCTCCTCGGAGAGGGTCGCGTTCGCCTGGGCGATGACGTAACGGTCTTCCTCGTCGGCCGTGATGTAGTCGACCTCGTCGGTGACCTGGCCGTCGACGACCTTGCGGTACGGCGTCTCGATGAAGCCGAACGCGTTGACACGTCCGTACGAGGCGAGCGAACCGATCAGACCGATGTTCGGACCTTCAGGGGTCTCGATCGGGCACATGCGTCCGTAGTGGGACGGGTGCACGTCACGGACCTCGAAGCCGGCCCGCTCACGGGAGAGACCACCCGGGCCGAGTGCCGACAGACGGCGCTTGTGGGTGAGACCCGACAGCGGGTTGTTCTGGTCCATGAACTGCGACAGCTGGCTGGTGCCGAAGAACTCCTTGATGGAGGCGACGACCGGCCGGATGTTGATCAGGGTCTGCGGCGTGATCGCCTCGACGTCCTGGGTCGTCATGCGCTCACGCACGACGCGCTCCATACGGGCGAGACCCGTACGGACCTGGTTCTGGATGAGCTCGCCGACGTTGCGCAGACGACGGTTGCCGAAGTGGTCGATGTCGTCGGTCTCGACGACGATCGTCCGGCCGGACTCGCCGACCGTCTCGGTCTCCCCGGCGTGCAGCTTGACCAAGTACTTGATGGTCGCGATGACGTCGTCGGTGGTGAGCACCCCGGCGTCCAGCGGCTCATCCGCGCCGAGCTTCTTGTTCACCTTGTAGCGTCCGACCTTCGCGAGGTCGTAGCGCTTCGGGTTGAAGTAGAGGTTCTCGAGCAGCGTCTGAGCAGCCTCGCGGGTGGGCGGCTCGCCCGGGCGCAGCTTGCGGTAGATGTCGAGCAGCGCGTCGTCCTGGCCCTGGGTGTGGTCCTTCTCCAGGGTGGCACGCATGGACTCGTACTCGCCGAACTCCTCGAGGATCTGCTCGGTGGTCCAACCGAGAGCCTTCAGGAGAACGGTCACGGACTGCTTGCGCTTGCGGTCGATGCGGACACCGACCATGTCACGCTTGTCGATCTCCATCTCGAGCCAGGCACCCCGGGACGGGATGATCTTGGCGGAGAAGATGTCCTTGTCGGACGTCTTGTCGATGGAGGAGTCGAAGTAGACACCCGGCGAGCGGACGAGCTGCGACACGACGACACGCTCGGTGCCGTTGATGACGAAGGTGCCCTTGTTGGTCATGAGCGGGAAGTCGCCCATGAAGACCGTCTGGGACTTGATCTCGCCGGTCTCGTTGTTGGTGAACTCGGCCGTGACGAAGAGTGGGGCGGCGAACGTGAAGTCGCGCTCCTTGCACTCGTCGATCGAGTTCTTCGGGGGCTCGAAGCGGTGGTCGCGGAACGTAAGCGACATCGACCCGGAGAAGTCCTCGATCGGTGAAATCTCCTCGAAGATTTCCTCCAGGCCGGACTTGGTGGGGACGTCTTGTCCACTGTCCAGAGCAGCCTCGACGCGAGCCTTCCAGGCGGCATTGCCGAGGAGCCAGTCAAAGCTCTCGGTCTGCAGCGCGAGGAGGTTCGGAACCTCGAGGGGCTCCTTGATCTTTGCAAAAGAGATGCGCAGCGGGGCGGTGCTGGCACCGTTGTTCGTATTCGCGGTCGAGGCGTTGCGCGAGGCGGCCAAGAGGGGGTCCTTCCGAGGGCTCGGACTCACTACGCGCGTACCGGTCCCAAGTTGGACACGGAGACA
Organism: Streptomyces sp. NPDC057486; assembly: GCF_042802415.1. NCBI lineage: Bacteria > Bacillati > Actinomycetota > Actinomycetes > Kitasatosporales > Streptomycetaceae > Streptomyces > Streptomyces sp. NPDC057486. The sequence goes on from NZ_JBHVEE010000001.1 coordinate 32,412, forward strand.
GAAATCCCAGGTCAGGGAGGATCGGCCATCGGTGCTCAAGCGTGGGCATGCCCCTGGTGACGGGCAGGAGGCAGCTAACAGGCAGCGCAAAGGGTCAGTGTAGCCAAACGGCACACTGATGTCCAGTCCGGGTTCTCAGAGACCCTTGTAGCTCGCAACAGCTGTTCTCAACACCTATGAATCGCCCTCGCGCGGAACGCGCTCTTCTTTACTGCCCTCTTCGTCACCGATCCATGCCTCGGATTCGGATCGATGTGACGACGCGTCCTGAGAATTGCGCGCCACGTGCGGTTCGTCAAGGCCCCCCTGCCAGGACAGAGCCCCCGAGACCGTCACCCGCCGCCCCTCGGCATCGGCCGACGGCCCCGAGAGGCGTACGGCGATGATCACCATACTCGTCAACCGCGGAAGAGCAAGGCAACCGTCTCGGGTACGCCGAAGGGCGACCACCCGTATGGATGGTCGCCCTTCGTGATGTGACGTCCGTGCCGTGCGGCAGAGGCCGTCAGAAGGAGTCAGCAGACTCCCTGAGTCACTTGACCTCGACGGAAGCGCCGGCGGCCTTCAGGGACTCGGCAGCCTTCTCGGCGGCCTCCTTGGCGACCTTCTCGAGGACCGGCTTCGGGGTGCCGTCGACGAGGTCCTTGGCCTCCTTCAGACCCAGCGAGGTCAGCTCACGCACGACCTTGATGACCTGGATCTTCTTCTCGCCGGCGCCGGTGAGGATGACGTCGAACTCGTCCTTCTCCTCAGCAGCCTCGACCGGGGCGCCGGGGGCACCCGGGGCGGCAACGGCGACCGCGGCGGCGGCGGTGACGTCGAACTTCTCCTCGAAGGCCTTCACGAACTCGGAGAGCTCGATGAGGGTCATCTCTTCGAACTGCGCGAGCAGGTCGTCCTGGGACAGCTTCGCCATGATGGCGTCCTTCCACTAATTCGGCAGGTGCCGGATGTACATGTAGGCGGGCGTACGTTCGGCCCGCTGCGACCGTCTCCCTAGTGGGCGACGATCATTGCGCGAGCCGAATTACTCGGCACCGCCCTGCTCTTCGAGCTTGACGCGAAGCGCCTCCGCGGTGCGGACGAACTTCGACGGCAGCGCCTGGAAGAGCGAGGCAGCCTGAGACTGCTTGCCCTTGAAGGCACCGGCCAGCTTGCTGAGCAGAACCTCGCGGGACTCGAGGTCCGCAAGCTTCTTGATCTCATCGGCGGACAGCGCCTTGCCATCAAGGACACCGCCCTTGATGATCAGGTTCGGGTTCTCCTTGGCGAAGTCACGAAGACCCTTCGCCGACTCCACCGGGTCACCGGTGATGAAGGCAACCGCCGTCGGACCAGTGAACTGGTCGTCCAGCGAAGTGATCCCGGCCTCGTTGGCCGCAATCTTGGTCAGCGTGTTCTTCACCACGGCGTACTGGGCGTTCTCACCGAGCGAACGGCGCAGCTGCTTGAGCTGTGCCACGGTGAGACCCCGGTACTCGGTCAGCACGGCGGCGTTCGAGCTGCGGAACTGGTCCGCGAGCTCGGCTACCGCGGCAGCCTTGTCGGGCCTTGCCATGAGCGTCGGCCTCCTTCCGGGTGATGAGGACCGCTCAGAAGGGGCCGGGAAAGACGAAACGCCCCGGCGCAGGCGCCAGGGCGTAGCTCGACCGAACGAAGTCCGGGAGCTTTCCACAGTCACCTGCGCAGGTCGTCCGCACTCAACGGAACCTTCGGTCACTGCCCCCTCTTGCGAGAGCGCAGCAACGACCAGCGGTCTTTGGCTTCTGGAGGAGAGTACGCGACCGGGGTCGCGCCTAGCAAATCCGCCCCGGTTCGGGCGGTGCGGGAGGTTTGGACCGACCGGCACCCGGGAGGCGACCTCACGGGGCTGCCCCGCTGCTGCTCCCTCTGAGCTTCTGGAAGTCCACCGTGCCGGCGGCAGGAGGCTCCTCGACCGCGACCAGGGTGCCGTGCCGGCGTCGAGCCGGAGCCTTTCGCGGTCGGCCTGTCGACGTCGGCCGTCCCGGAGCGGTGCGTGGTGACGACGCCCCGTTCGTCCCCCGGCGGATACGAGGACGGGCCCCGCACCTCGAAAGGTTGCGGGGCCCGTCGGTGTCACACGTGACACGGCTGCCGTGCGAGCGCGGAGGCTCAGACGGCGGCCGGGTCCTCCTCGACGAGGAGGTTACGGGTGCGGTTGGCGTCCAGCGGGATGCCGGGGCCCATCGTGGTGGCCAGTGCGGCCTTCTTGATGTAGCGGCCCTTGGCGGCGGACGGCTTCAGACGGAGGATCTCCTCCAGCGCCGCGGCGTAGTTCTCGACCAGCTTCGTCTCGTCGAAGGAGACCTTGCCGATGATGAAGTGCAGGTTCGAGTGCTTGTCGACGCGGAACTCGATCTTGCCGCCCTTGATGTCGTTGACAGCCTTCGCGACATCGGGGGTGACGGTGCCGGTCTTCGGGTTCGGCATCAGACCACGCGGACCGAGCACCCGGCCGAGGCGGCCGACCTTGCCCATGAGGTCCGGGGTGGCGACGACGGCGTCGAAGTCCAGACGGCCCTTCGCCACCTCGTCGATGAGCTCGTCGGCGCCGACGATGTCGGCGCCCGCGGCTTCCGCGGCCGCAGCACGGTCACCGGTCGCGAAGACCAGGACCCGGGCGGTCTTGCCGGTGCCGTGCGGGAGGTTCACGGTGCCACGGACCATCTGGTCGGCCTTGCGAGGGTCAACACCCAGGCGGAAGGCGACCTCGACGGTGCCGTCGAACTTGGTGGTCGCGGTCTCCTTGGCGAGACGGACAGCCTCGAGCGGGGCGTAGACGCGCTCCCGGTCGATCTTGGCGTCCGCAGCGCGGAGGTTCTTGCTGCGCTTCACTTCTTGCTCCTGTGGTTTCAGGTGTGGAGGCGTGGTACGGGCCAGCGCTTGGCCCTGCCACTGAAGGACTACGGGGCTGATCAGCCCTCGACCGTGATGCCCATCGAACGGGCGGTGCCGGCGATGATCTTCGCCGCGGCGTCCAGGTCGTTGGCGTTCAGGTCGGGCAGCTTGACCGTGGCGATCTCGCGGACCTGGGCGCTCGTGAGCTTCGCGACCTTGGTCTTGTGCGGCTCGCCGGAGCCCTTGTCCACACCCGCGGCCTTGAGGATGAGCTTGGCGGCCGGCGGGGTCTTCGTCACGAAGGTGAAGGAACGGTCCTCGTAGACCGTGATCTCCACCGGCACGACCATGCCACGCTGCGACTCGGTCGCGGCGTTGTAGGCCTTGCAGAACTCCATGATGTTGACACCGTGCTGGCCGAGCGCGGGGCCGACCGGCGGGGCCGGGTTGGCCGCTCCGGCGTTGATCTGGAGCTTGATAAGCCCCGTGACCTTCTTCTTCTTGGGAGGCATTGCTCTCTCCGGGTCCTAGTGAGAGTTTTTCGCCGTCATCCGGTCATCCGGATGCAGGCATACCGCACAACGATAACGGGTATAGCTGCGCGACCAAAAACCGAGCAGGTCAGAGAAGCTGCGAAGCCTCTCTGACCTGCTCGGTAGGCATGTGTCCAGGAGTCGGCGGAAACCGCTAGTTCTTCTGGATCTGGTCGAAGCTGAGCTCGACCGGGGTCTCGCGGCCGAAGATCTCGACGAGACCCTTGACCTTCTTCGAGTCGGCGTTGATCTCGTTGATCGTCGCCTGCAGCGTCGCGAACGGGCCGTCGGTGACGGTGACCGAGTCGCCCACCTCGAAGTCCAGCACCTGGACCTCGACCTTGCGGGACGGAGCCGGCTTGCCCTCGGCCTCCGCGGCCTCGCGGGCGGCCTTCTCCTCGGCCTCCGGGGCGAGCATCTTGACGATCTCGTCCAGGGTCAGCGGGTACGGGTCGTAGGCGTTGCCCACGAAGCCGGTGACTCCGGGCGTGTTGCGGACGACGCCCCAGGACTCGTTCGTCAGGTCCATGCGCACCAGGACGTAACCCGGGAGCTTGTTCTGACGGACGTTCTTCCGCTCGCCGTTCTTGATCTGGACGATCTCTTCCTCGGGCACCTCGGCCTGGTAGATGAACTCCTCGACGTTGAGCGAGACGGCGCGCTGCTCCAGGTTGGCCTTCACACGCTTCTCGTAACCGGCGTAGGTGTGGATGACGTACCACTCACCGGGGAGACCGCGGAGCTCGTCACGGAGCGCGGTGACGGCGTCGACGGGAGCGGCCGGCTCGGCCTCTTCCTCGGCCTCCTCGTCGCTCTCGGACGCGCTGTCCTCGTCCTCCCCGGAGCCGTCCTCGTCCTCGACGTGCACGGCGGCCTGCTCGGCGGGCTCGCCCGCGGCAGCGTCGTCGGCCTCGGCCTGGTCCGGCTCCACAGCGTCCGCCGCCTCGACGATCTCGAACTCGTCCTCGGCGGACTCGACGTCGCCCGCCGTCGCGTCGACGGCGTCGTTCAGGTTCGGGTCAGACACGGTGGCTGCTTCTTCCTGGATACAAATGGGTGGAACATGCGAAAGGGGCGCCCTTGGGGCGCCCTCCGCGGGATCAGCCGAAGACGTACTTGATGACCCGCTGGAATCCGAAGTCAATCACGGTAACAAGACCGATCATGACGACGACGAAGACGATCACCACGGATGTGTACGTCGTGAGCTGGTTGCGAGTCGGCCAGACAACCTTGCGCAACTCGGCGATGATCTGGCGGTAGAACAGCGCGAGACGACCCAGGGGGCCCTTCTTGCCGCGCTTGCCGCCCTTCCGAGTCTTCTTCTTCGACTCGGGGACTTCATCCTCAGCATCAGGCATGTCGATGGAGCCCACGGCGTCCGTCACGCTACTCACCTGATTCCGGGTCATGGCCGTGCCGCGCCCGGTGGAGCCGCACGGCGGTGCATTGAAGTACGTACATGCGCACACATCCTGGCGAAGGAGTGTGTAGCAGGGCCGGAGGGACTTGAACCCCCAACCGCTGGTTTTGGAGACCAGTGCTCTACCAATTGAGCTACGACCCTTTGTGGTTTCCACCAACCTACCGCATCTTTCCCCTACCTCGGGTGCAGCAACGGTGCGGCTGGTGAAGGCCAACGACAGGTGAGTGTACGTGCTCAACGGCCCGGCGTCGAACAGACAGCTCCCGACAACTCGTGGCCGCATGTTGTCCGCATGCTGTCCGAGTCCTGTCCGGTCCCTGAAACCCGTGTGCCTGCCGGGATCGGGGTCTGGAACGATGGGGTCCATGAGCGCTGCCACTTCCCCCTCCGAGCGCCGGGTCTCCGCCCGCATCGGTGCAATCTCCGAGTCCGCCACCCTCGCCGTCGACGCCAAGGCCAAGGCCCTCAAGGCCGCCGGCCGCCCGGTGATCGGCTTCGGTGCCGGCGAGCCCGACTTCCCGACCCCCGGCTACATCGTCGACGCCGCGGTCGAGGCCTGCCGCAACCCGAAGTACCACCGCTACACCCCCGCCGGCGGGCTCCCCGAGCTCAAGGCCGCCATTGCGGAGAAGACGCTGCGCGACTCCGGTTACGAGGTCGACGCCTCCCAGATCCTGGTGACCAACGGCGGCAAGCAGGCCATCTACGAGGCGTTCGCCGCGATCCTCGACCCGGGCGACGAAGTCATCGTCCCGGCGCCGTACTGGACCACCTACCCCGAGTCGATCCGTCTCGCCGGCGGTGTCCCGGTGGAGGTCGTGGCCGACGAGACCACCGGCTACCGGGTCTCCGTCGAGCAGCTGGAGGCGGCGCGCACCGAGCGTACGAAGGTCGTCCTGTTCGTCTCGCCGTCGAACCCGACCGGTGCGGTGTACAGCGAGGCCGACGCCAAGGCGATCGGTGAGTGGGCCGTCGAGCACGGCCTGTGGGTGCTGACCGACGAGATCTACGAGCACCTGGTCTACGGCACCGCGAAGTTCACCTCGCTGCCGGCGCTCGTGCCCGCCCTGCGCGAGAAGTGCATCGTGGTCAACGGTGTCGCCAAGACGTACGCGATGACCGGCTGGCGCGTGGGCTGGCTCATCGGCCCGAAGGACGTCGTCAAGGCCGCGACCAACCTGCAGTCGCACGCCACGTCCAACGTCTCCAACGTCGCTCAGATCGCCGCGCTGGCCGCCGTCTCCGGGAACCTGGACGCGGTCGCCGAGATGCGGACCGCCTTCGACCGCCGTCGGCAGACCATCGTGCGGATGCTGAACGAGATCGACGGCGTGCTGTGCCCGGAGCCCGAGGGCGCGTTCTACGCCTACCCGTCGGTGAAGGCACTGCTCGGCAAGGAGATCCGCGGCAAGCGCCCGGCCACCTCGGTCGAGCTGGCGGCGCTGATCCTGGACGAGGCCGAGGTCGCGGTCGTTCCGGGCGAGGCCTTCGGTACCCCGGGCTACCTGCGGCTGTCGTACGCGCTGGGCGACGAGGACCTCGTCGAGGGCGTGTCGCGGCTCCAGAAGCTGCTGGGCGAGGCGAAGGACTGACCGTCCCGGATCCCGCCCCTGTGACCCCCGGCCGCGGCCGGGGGTCATTTTTTTGTTCGGGGATCGACTCGATGGGGAAACCGGCTACCGCGAGGACCCGCGGGTGCGGCAGGATCTTCGAATGGAGCGTGATGTACGGCTGTTGCCCAAGGCCCATCTGCATTTGCATTTCACCGGGTCGATGCGGCCCACGACACTGCTCGAACTCGCCGACAAGTACGGCGTACGCCTGCCGGAGGCGCTGACCGGCGGCGAACCGCCCCAGCTGCGGGCCACCGACGAGCGCGGCTGGTTCCGCTTCCAGCGGCTCTACGACATCGCACGGTCCTGTCTGCGGGCGCCGGAGGACATCCAGCGGCTGGTGCGCGAGACCGCCCAGGAGGACGTCGCCGACGGCTCCGGCTGGCTGGAGATCCAGGTCGACCCCACCTCGTACGCCCCGCTGCTCGGTGGGCTGATCCCGGCGATCGAGATCATTCTGGACGCGGTGGACGCCGCCGCCCGCGAGACCGGCCTCGGGATGCGGGTGGTGATCGCCGCGAACCGGATGAAGCACCCGCTGGACGCGCGGACTCTGGCACGGCTCGCGGTCCGCTACGCGCACCGGGGCGTCGTCGGCTTCGGGCTCTCCAACGACGAGCGGCGCGGAATGGCGCGCGACTTCGACCGGGCCTTCGCCATCGCCAGGGAGGGCGGCCTGCTGGCAGCCCCGCACGGCGGGGAGCTGGCCGGCCCGTCGAGCGTGCGGGACTGCGTGGACGACCTCTACGCGGCCCGGATCGGCCACGGCGTACGGGCCGCCGAGGACCCGCTTCTGCTGCGCAGGCTGGCGGAGCGCGGGGTGACCTGCGAGGTGTGCCCTGCGTCGAACGTGGCACTGGGCGTCTACGAGAAGCCGTCGGACATCCCCTTGCGCACTCTGTTCGAGGCCGGGGTGCCGATGGCGCTCGGCGCGGACGACCCGCTGCTCTTCGGCTCCCGGCTGGCCGCGCAGTACGAACTCGTACGCCGCCACCACGCATTCACGGACGAGGAGCTGGCGGAGCTGGCGCGGCAGTCGGTACGGGGGTCGGCGGCGCCGTCCGACGTGCGGAAGCGGCTCCTCGGCGAGATCGACGACTGGCTGGCGAAGCCGGCCTGACAGCACGACGGCCGGGAAGAAGGCGGGCTCACCGCGGGACCCGGCCGGCGATTTCGTGTGGACCGATGCCGGGCGCGCCGCCCTGGAGCTGGCGGAGCTGGGCGCTCGCATCGCTGACGCGGCCGGTGGCGTCACGGACGTGGCCCGGGCGAATGCCGCCGAGCACTACGCCGAGGACCGCCCGCAGGGATGACGGGACAGGCCTTACGCGCCGATTCCGTGCAGCACCGTCCGGGCCACGGATGCGGCGAACTCGTCGAGTGACTGCGGCGGGCGGCCCTCGTCCGTCGCGTCGTAGGCGAACGCGCGCTGGACGCAGGCGCCGAGCAGCAGCGACGCGGCGGCATAGGTGTCGGCGCCGGGCCGGACGCGACCCGCGGACTGCTCGCTGCGGAGGTAGGCGGCGACGCCCTGGATCGGCATGTGCGGGCCGGTGCCGAGCTCGCGCATGGCCGCGTCGTGGCGGGTCTTGAGCCGCGGCTCGGCGTAGAGGGACGCGGCGATCGGGAAGCTCTGGGCGTAGAAGAGCGCGGCCTCGCGGGCGATCTCGGTGAGGTTCTCCTCGACCGTCCGCTCCCCCGCCGCCGGGTCGGCGGTCAGCCGTCGCAGGAGCGGGTTGAGCTTCGGCAACCGCTCCTTGAGGACAGCCACGAACAGCTCCTCCTTGCTCCGGAAGTGCTTGTAGAGGGCCGCCTCCGAACAGCCCGCGGTCCGGGCGATTTCCTTGGTGGTGGCCCGGGCCAGGCCGATGGTGAGCATCAGCTGGTGGGCGGCGTCGACGATGCGGACGCGGGCCGGCTTCTGCTCCATGTGCACTCCAATGAGGCTTGACGCGTGGTGAGTATCCACTCACTCTAGGGGTAAGTGAATACTTACCCACCCGGGGAGGGTGCGCCATGAGACTCACGGTGTTCGGCGCGACAGGCGGCATCGGCCAGGAGATCGTCCGCCAGGCGGTGGCCGCGGGCCATGACGTGACGGCAGTGGTCCGCGATCCGGCACGGCTGCCGGTCCCGCTCTCCGACGTCACGGTCCGTACAACGGCGCGGATCGACGATCCGGAGGCGCTGCGCGAAGCGGTCGCCGGGCGGGACGCGGTGCTCTCCGGACTCGGCTCGCGCGGCCGGAGGGCCGACGGGATCGCCGAACGGCTCACCGGTTCGGTGCTGCGGGCGATGGAGGCGGAGGGGACGCGGCGGCTGCTCGTGGTGAGCGCGGCCCCGGTCGCACCGAAGCCCGCGGACGATCCGTGGCTGGACCGGATGATGCTGAAGGCGATCGGGGCGATCCTCAAGGAGGTCTATGCCGACCTCACGCTGATGGAGGCCGCACTGGCCCGCAGCGCGACGGACTGGACGTCGGTCCGGCCGCCGAAGCTCACCAACGGGCCGCTGACCGGGACGTACCGGACGGTCTACGGCAGCAATCCGCGCAGCGGCCGGTCCATCTCGCGGGCCGATGTGGCACACGCGATGCTGGCGCTGATCGACGATCCGGCGGCGGTGAAACAGGGCGTGGGCGTGGCGTACTGACGCCACACCCGCGTCAGAGGGTGACGCCGACCGTCACCGGTTCGTTGACGAGCGTGACGCCGAAGGCGTCGTGAACGCCCGCGACGACCTCGCGGGCGAGCGCGAGCAGGTCCTCGGTGGTCGCCCCGCCGCGGTTGGTGAGGGCGAGCGTGTGCTTGGTGGAGATGCGGGCGGGCCCGGATCCGTACCCCTTGGTGAAACCGGCCCGGTCGATGAGCCAGGCCGCCGAGGTCTTGGTGCGTCCCCCGTCCGCGGGGAAGGCGGGGGGCGTCACCTCGGCGCCGAGCCGGTCCTTGGCGCGGGCGAGGAACGCCTCGTACTGCGCACCGTCGAGGATCGGGTTGGTGAAGAAGGACCCCGCCGACCAGGTGTCGTGGTCCTCCGGGTCGAGCACCATGCCCTTCCCGGCCCGGAGCCGCAGCACGGTCTCACGGGCGGCCGCCGCGGGCACCCGGTCGCCCTGTTCGACACCCATGGCACGGGCCGTCTCGGGGTACTTGATGGGCGCGGAGAGACCGCCCGCGTCTTCCAGCTCGAAACGGACCCGCAGCACCACGAAGCGGTCGGGTTCGGCCTTGAAGCGGCTGTGGCGGTACGAGAACGCGCACTCGGCATTCGGGATGGTGACCGTTTCGCGGGCGTACCGGTCGTAGGCGACGACCTCCGTGATGGTCGACGCGACCTCCTGGCCGTAGGCACCGACGTTCTGGATCGGCGTCGCACCTGCCGAGCCGGGGATTCCGGCCAGGCACTCGATGCCCGCGAGACCGGCTTCGACCGTGCGGGCGACGGCGTCCGTCCAGATCTCTCCGGCAGCCAGTTCCAGCGTCGTACCGGAGAGCGCGAAGCCCCTGGTCGCGATGCGCAGGGCGGTGCCGTCGAAGCCCTTGTCGCCGATGACCAGGTTGCTGCCGCCGCCGACGACGAGGAGCGGAGTGCCGTCCTCGTCGGCCTCACGCACGGCGTCGACCACCTCGGCGTCCGTCGTTGCCGTGAGGAGGCGGGCCGCGGGGCCGCCGAGCCGGAAGGTGGTCAGGGGGGCGAGGGGGGCGTCGTGGAGTTCCTGCACGGGGACAAGAGTACGGTCCGCGGCACCACCGCTCCGGCGGGGCCACGGACCGTGCACACAGGGCAGCCGGTTCGGACCGGACCGGGCCATGGGTCAGACGGCGACGGCGGCCCGCTCCACGGCCGGCTCCGGCTCCGCCGCCGGCGCGGGGCGGCGGCCCGGGATCAGCAGTGCCACGAGCGCGGCGAGCGCCACGAAACCGGCCCCGATCCAGACCGCCGGGACGGTCCCGTCCGTGAAGGACTGCGCGGAGCCGTAACCGCCCTGCGCGGAGAAGACCGAGGCGAGCACCGCGACCCCGAGGGCGCCGCCGACCTCGCGCAGGGCGTTGTTGGCACCGGAGGCGATGCCCTGCTCGGCGGGCCGGACACTCGACATGACGAGGCTGGCGGCCGGCGCGAAGTAGAGCGCCATGCCGGCACCGCCGATCATCAGGGCGGGCAGTTGCGCGGTGTACGAGGCGTCGGGGGCGATGACCATGGCGAAGAGGGCCAGCCCGACGGCCTGGAGCGCGAGACCGGTCACGACGACCGGGCGCCCACCGAACCGGTCGGAGAGATACCCGGCAATCGGGGCGACCAGCATCGGCATGCCGGTCCAGGGCAGCATCCGCAGCCCGGCCTCGGTCGGCGAGTAGCCCAGCACGCCCTGGAGGTACTGGCTGAGCAGGAAGATCGATCCGAACATCCCGAGGAACATCAGCAGGCCGGCCATGTTGATCCCGAGGAACCCGCGGTTTCGGAAGAGCCGCATCGGCAGCATCGGGTTCTTCGCCCGGAAACCGTGGTGGACGAAGCCGCCCATCAGCGCGGAACCCGCGATCAGTCCGGTCAGGACCGTGGCGCTGGTCCAGCCGTCGGCGTTGGCGTTGACCAGCCCGTAGACGATGCCGAAGAGGCCTCCGCTGACGAGGAGCGTGCCGGGGATGTCGAGCCGGGCGTTCGGGGCGTACGACTCCGCCAGGCGCAGCCGGGCCAGCGGCAGCAGGACCAGGCCGACCGGCACGTTCAGCCAGAAGATCCATTGCCAGGAGATGTGCTCGGTCAGGCTGCCGCCGATCAGCGGACCACTGGCCACGGCGAGTCCGGTGACGGCGCTGAAGATCCCGAGAGCCATGCCGCGGCGGGCGGCCGGCACGGCGGCTGTGAGCAGGGTGAGCGTCAGCGGCATCATGATCGCCGCGCCGATGCCCTGGACGGCCCTGAAGGCGATCAGCTCGTTGATCCCGGACGACAGGGCCGCCGCGGCGGAGGCGCCGGTGAAGACGGTGAGCCCGGCGAGGAAGAGCCGCCGTCGGCCGAACCGGTCGCCGAGAGCGGCACCGAGCATCAGCAGGACGGCGAAGGTCAGGGTGTACGCGTTCACCGTCCACTCGAGCTCCGCCAGCTCGCCGCCGAGACTCTTGCGGATGGAGGGCAGTGCGGTGGTGACGACGAGATTGTCGAGGGCCGCCATGAAACCGGCGAGACCGGTGATGACGAGGGCCCAGACCGCTCCTGAGCGGCCTGTCGTGTGCTGATTCACTGCTCCCCCTGGGGGTTAGTTATTGATTACTAACTTTCGTGGGCAGAGAACCGGGCCGAACCCGGGTCGCACTGTTCGGGCAGTCGGCCACTCAGGCCCTCGGCTGCGCCGAGGGATAGAAACCGGACCAGACACGGTGACCGGCCGGGAAGCCGAGCGAGGTCAGGGTGTTGACGAGCATGCCGTACGCGAGGAAGGTGGTCGTCCCGCCGGGATCGGCGCCGAGCGCGAGGTGGACCTCGTCCCACATCTGCAGCCAGCCGGCCCGCATCGACTCACCGAACTCGTGGTCCCCGGAGGCCTCGGCCGCCGCGACCGCCGCGTACATCTGCATCTGCATCAGCAGCTTGTCGGGGTCGTCGACGATGAGGCGCTGATACGCCGCCGCCATGGCCAGGAGCGCCTCCTGACCCTCCAGACCCTCACCCGCCTCGGCGAAGACCTTCCGGGTGTCCGCCAGGCAGCGGTCGGAGGCGGCGAGGAACATGGCCTGCTTACTGGGGAAGAGACGGAAGAGGTACGGCTGCGAGACGCCGACCCGCTTGGCGATCGCCTCCGTGGAAGTGGCGTTGTACCCACCGCGGGCGAACTCGGTGATCGCCGCGCGGATGACGCTCTCGCGCCGCTCCTCTGCGCTCATCCTGACCATGCAGCTAAGTTAGTACTCAATCACTAACTTAATCAAGCGGTAGGGGCTGCCGCTCCGGAACGTGACGCGAGGGCCGCGCGAGTACGGGTGAGGGGCACCCCCGGCAGGGATGCCCCTCACTCATGAACGTGGCTCGCCGACGGCTCAGGCGAGCCGCACAACGGCGCGGGACATCCCCAGCACCTTCTTGCCCTCGCTCGTCGCCGTCAGGTCAACCCGCACCTGGTTGTCGTCCAGCAGGGCCGCCACCTTGGCGCTGACCTCGATCAGTGCACCCTTGTCGTCGTTCGGCACGACGACCGGCTTGGTGAACCGCACCCCGTACTCGACGACCGCACCCGGGTCACCGGCCCAGTCCGTGACCACCCGGATCGCCTCGGCCATGGTGAACATGCCGTGCGCGATCACATCCGGCAGCCCGACCTCGAGGGCGAACTTCTCGTTCCAGTGGATCGGGTTGAAGTCACCGGAGGCGCCCGCGTACTGCACCAGCGTCGCGCGGGTCACCCGGAAGGACTGCGCCGGCAACTCCATACCGACCTCGACCGATGCGTAACTCACCTTCGCCGTCATCACGCCTCCTCGGCGGCGCGCGCCACCAGCTTCGTCCACGCGGTCACGACATGCTCGCCGGCCTCGTCATGGACCTCACCACGGATGTCGAGAATGTCGTTGCCCGCCATGGACTTGACGCTCTCGATCGTCGAAGTGACCGTCAGCCGGTCCCCCGCCCGCACCGGACGCACATACACGAACTTCTGGTCACCGTGCACCACACGGCTGTAGTCCAGGCCCAGCTGCGGGTCCTGCACCACCTGCCCCGCGGCCTTGAACGTGATCGAGAAGACAAAGGTGGGCGGCGCGATCACATCGGAATGTCCGAGCGCCCGGGCGGCCGCCGGATCGACGTACGCGGGATTGGTGTCCCCCACCGCCTCGGCGAACTCACGGATCTTCTCCCGGCCGACCTCGTACGGCGCGGTGGGCGGATAGGTCCGCCCGACGAAGGACTGGTCGAGCGCCATGGGCTCGCTACCTCCTGATGAAAGACGAAAAGGCCGATGAACAACCCTGTACGGGACAGTCCTATACAACGACACGAGGCCGCCCCCAGTGGGGACGGCCTCGTGTGCGAGCCTGATTCAGCGCGTTTCGCGGTGCGCGGTGTGCGAGTTGCAGCGCGGGCAGTGCTTCTTCATCTCAAGACGGTCCGGGTTGTTACGCCGGTTCTTCTTGGTGATGTAGTTCCGCTCCTTGCACTCCACGCAGGCCAGCGTGATCTTCGGGCGGACGTCGGTGGCAGCCACGTGAGTGCTCCTTGGACGGATGGACGGATGAACGCAAAAAAGAGTAGCCGATCGAAGGACCGACCCCACAATCGGCTACCGTAAGTAGCGGTGACCGGACTTGAACCGGTGACACAGCGATTATGAGCCGCTTGCTCTACCGACTGAGCTACACCGCTTTGATGACGGGTCCCCCCGCCGTGAGGCGGGGTTCTCCGATCACCAGAGCCCCAATACGGAATCGAACCGTAGACCTTCTCCTTACCATGGAGACGCTCTACCGACTGAGCTATTGGGGCGAGCGATGAAGACATTACACGGTCCTCCGCCGATCGCCCAAATCCGTTTCGGAGCCCCCGGCCCCAGCGATGACCGGCCCCGCCCCGATACCCCGACCGACCCCCGATCCACGGCCGGCAGCCGACCCGGCCGGGAGCCCGACCGGCGGCCGGAACCGCGGCCTGATCAGCAACGTGACCGGCAACCCGACCGGCCTCGCGAGCCACGCCCGGCCGCCCGGGAACAGCCACCGCACCGGCTCCTCCCGCCCGTCGCGCACGGCTCACGAGGCCACACCGGTACGACTATTTCCCTCCTCCTCGAACCGGGACGAACACGCCCCTAGGCTCGACTCACTCTGCGTGATCTTGCACCCCTCCCAGGAGCGCGATGCCCGACAGCCGGCCGCGGCAGCCCGACGACCACGCCGCCGACGCCGCCACCGAAGCCAACGCCCTGATCCTGTGCGGCGCCCGGCTCACCGACGGCCGCATCGTCGACGTACGGCTCGGCCGCGGCCGCATCGAGGCCGTCGGCACCACGGGCAGCCTGACCGCCCCAGGCCCCCGCATCGACCTGCGCGGCTACCTCCTGCTCCCCGCCCCCGCAGAACCCCACGCCCACAGCGACACCGCACTCACCGCGGACAGCACCGGCCCCGACAGCTCCGGACCCGCCTCGCACCACCCCGAGGACATCCAGCGCCGCGCCACCGAAGCCGCCCTGCTGCAACTCGGCCACGGCGCCACCGCCCTGCGCTCACACGTACGGATCGGGGACGTCACCGGACTGGCCGGCCTCGAAGCAGTGCTCCAGGCGCGCCGCTCCCTGCGCGGACTCACCGAGCTGACCCCGGTCGCCGTACCCCGCCTGCTCACCGGAATCGCAGGCGCCGACAGCCTCGCCATGCTGCGCGACGCGGTGAAAACAGGGGCCGGCGTGATCGGCGGCTGCCCCGAGCTCGACCCCGACCCGGCCGGATACACCGAAGCCGTCCTGGAGATCGCCGCCGAGCACCACTGCCCCGTCGACCTGCACATGGACGGCGACGATCCCGCCCGCATCGCCCGGCTCGCCGCCATGGCCGCCGGACACCGGCCCGGCGTCGCCATAGGCCCGTGCGCCGGCCTCGACCGGCTCCCCCCGGAAACCGCGACCCGCACCGCCGACCGGCTCGCCGCCGCCGACGTGACCGTGATCTGCCTCCCCCAGGGCGGCTGCTGCGGCGCCGAACGCAGCGGCACCGCCCCCGTCCGACTGCTGCGCGCCGCCGGCGTGCGCGTGGCGGCAGGCAGCGGGGCACTGCGCGACGTCGCGAACCCCGTGGGCCGCGGAGACCCGCTGGAGGCCGCCTACCTGCTCGCCTCACAGAGCGGCCTCCGCCCCGAGGACGCATACGACGCCGTCTCCACGGCCGCCAGAAAGGCCATGGGACTGCCCGAGATCCGCGTCGAGGCAGGCTTCCCCGCCGAACTCCTCGCCGTACGGGGCGAACAGCTCTCCGGCGCGCTCTCGCTCGCGTACAGCCGGATCGTCGTGCACGGCGGACGCGTGGTGGCCCGCACCAGCGCGGTCCGCGAGTACTGCGACTCCGAGACAGTCGTCGCACTCGATCTGCCCCGCCAGAGCCGCCCCGACCCCGGGCCGGGCGGCGGGTCCTGAGCGGGGCGGCGCGCCGCGGCGTACGGTCGTGACTATGCGCATTGTCATCGCAGGTGGACATGGTCAGATCGCGCTGCGGCTGGAGCGGCTGCTCGCTGCGCGCGGAGATGAAGCGGTCGGCATCATCCGCAACCCGGAACAGGGCGCGGACCTCCGGTCGGCAGGCGCCGAACCGGTCGTCCTGGACCTCGAATCGGCCTCCGTGGAGGACGTGGCCGAGGTACTGCGCGGCGCCGACGCGACGGTCTTCGCGGCCGGCGCGGGACCGAACAGCGGCACGGCCCGCAAGGACACGGTGGACCGCGGCGCGGCAGTGCTGTTCGCGGACGCGGCGGAACGGGCGGGCGTACGGCGCTGCGTCGTGGTCTCCTCCATGGGCGCCGATCCGGACCACCCGGGCGACGAGGTCTTCGACGTGTACCTGCGGGCCAAGGGCGCCGCCGACGCTTACGTGCGCTCCAGGACCGCACTGGACTGGACGATCCTGCGCCCCGGAATGCTCACCAACGACGCGGGCAACGGGCAGGTTCTGCTGGCAGCCTCGACGGGGCGCGGAACGGTACCGCGCGACGACGTGGCGGCAACGCTGGTCGAACTGCTGGACACCCCGGCGACAGCGGGACTGACCCTGGAACTGATCTCGGGGCACGTGCCGCTGACGGTGGCGATCAAGGACGTCGCGGGCAACTGAACGGGCGACGGGGAGGAGCACGGAGCCCCGGCACGCCCCTCCCCCCGCTCTCCCCCGTACGAAGCTTCTGCGGCCGAACGGGTGACCATCCGCCGCCCGCGTCATCGATCCTCCCGACGGCCCGTAAGCCCCGCCGGGAGGAGGACCCCTGCGTCGCTCGACCGCCCTGATCCGCACAGCCACCCGCCGTGTCGCGCGCGGCCTCCGCGAGGACACCGGCGAACAGCTGACCCGGCGCCAACTCGCTTGACGGGTGGGCCGGCTGAGCAGCCTCACCGCAAAGGGGACAGAAAATGACTGAGCCCCCGACCATCTGTGATGGTCGGGGGCTCTGTTCGAGTGGCGGCGCCAGGGTTCGAACCTGGGTAGGCTGAGCCGGCAGATTTACAGTCTGCTCCCTTTGGCCACTCGGGCACACCGCCTCGAACGACGCGTTGGAACTCCGTTGAGCGGGGCTCCTTGGCGACGACGTAAACGATACCTGATGACGTGGGGTGCTCCGCCACCTGATTGATCAGTGCTCGTGGCGGTGGGCGATGGCTAGGCTTTACGTCGTACCCCACAAGCATTCGACGCAAGGAGCCACACGTCATGGCCGACTCCAGTTTCGACATCGTCTCGAAGGTCGAGCGGCAGGAGGTCGACAACGCCCTCAACCAGGCCGCCAAGGAGATCTCGCAGCGCTACGACTTCAAGGGCACGGGCGCCTCGATCTCCTGGTCCGGCGAGAAGATCCTGATGGAGGCGAACGGCGAGGAGCGGGTCAAGGCGATCCTCGACATCTTCCAGTCCAAGCTGATCAAGCGGGGCATCTCGCTCAAGTCGCTGGACGCGGGCGAGCCGCAGCTGTCCGGCAAGGAGTACAAGATCTTCGCCACGATCGAGGAGGGCATCTCCCAGGAGAACGCCAAGAAGGTGGCGAAGATCATTCGCGATGAGGGTCCGAAGGGCGTCAAGGCGCAGGTCCAGGGCGACGAGCTGCGGGTCAGCTCGAAGAGCCGGGACGACCTGCAGGCCGTGCAGGCACTGCTGAAGGGCCAGGACTTCGACTTCGCGGTGCAGTTCGTGAACTACCGGTAGGTCCGTCTTTCGGTCGTCCGTCCGGGCGCGGGTGGGGCAGGCCGGGAGGTACGCACCGGCCCGCCTCGCACCTCACCGGACGTGATGTCCGAATACCGCCGGTCGCAAGTGGCGGGCGGCCGCAGACTTGTCCGTATGGAGCGGCGATTCGGGTGATTCGTCGCCCTGTACGGAGAAGAGAGGGACCGGCCATGACCATGTACGCGACCGTCGACAGCCCGCTGGGTGAGCTGCTGCTGGTCGGCGAGGAGTCACCGGCCGCCGCCGGCGGTGTGGCGCTCGCCTCGCTCTCCCTGCCCGGCCAGAAGGGCGCCGAGGTCGTCCAGGACGGGTGGATCCACGCGCCGGGGGCCTTCGCCGGGATCGCCGCGCAGCTGAGGGCGTATTTCGAGGGGCGGCTGACCCGCTTCGACATCGCGTACGCGGAGGGTCGGGGCACGGAGTTCCAGCGGCGGGTGTGGAACGCGCTGGACGCCGTCCCGTACGGGGAGACGGTGTCCTACGGGCAGATCGCCGAGCGGATCGGCGCACCCGGGGCGGGTGTGCGGGCCGTGGGGACGGCGATCGGCCGCAATCCGCTGCTGATCGTGCGCCCGTGCCACCGGGTGATCGGGGCGGACGGGGCCCTGCGGGGTTACGCGGGCGGACTGGAGCGCAAGGAGCAGCTTCTGGGGCTGGAAGGCGCTCTGGCGGCGCGCTGAGCGGCCTGCGTGCGGAGCGGTTGCACGCTGAGCGGCTGTGTACGGATGGGCGGTGGACGAAATGACGGGTCTCTTCCCGAGGCCGCGGGCTGTCGTGGCGCCGGGTGCCGTGCATGTGCCGGAGTGGTTGCCGGTGGAGCGCCAGCGGGCGCTGGTCGAGGCCTGCCGGGAGTGGGCGCGGGGGCCGGTGCCGCTGCGGCACACGGTGTTGCCGGGCGGCGGGGTGATGTCCGTCCGGACGGTCTGTGTGGGGTGGCACTGGCAGCCGTACCGGTACTCGCGGACCGCGGATGATGTGAACGGGGCGCGGGTCGCCGATTTCCCGGACTGGCTGGCGGAGTTGGGGCGGGCGGCGCTGGTCGAGGCGTACGGGGAGGAGAGTCCGGTCGGGACGTACGCGCCGGACACCGCGCTGATCAATTTTTATGACGGCGCGGCGAGGATGGGCATGCACCAGGACAAGGAGGAGCGGTCCGGTGCGCCGGTGGTCTCGCTCAGCATCGGTGATACGTGTGTCTTCCGCTTCGGCAACACGGAGAACCGTGGACGGCCTTATACGGATGTGGAGTTGGCTTCCGGTGACCTGTTCGTCTTCGGTGGGGAGTCACGTTTCGCGTTCCACGGTGTGCCGAAGGTCTGTCCGGGGACGGCCGATCCCGCGACGGGCATGAGCAGAGGCCGGCTCAATCTGACCCTGCGCGAGACCGGGTGGGGCGTCTGAGGCGCGGACGGGATGTCAGTGGCGGTCCCGGGAGTTCCCGAAGAGCAGCCGGTAGACGATGAGCAGGACCAGTGAGCCGCCGATGGCCGCGATCCATGTCCCGGTGTCGTAGAAGTTCTTCGATATGGGGTGGTCGAGGAAGCGTGAGGAGATCCAGCCACCGATGAAGGCGCCGGCGACTCCGATGAGGGTGGTGCCGACCAGCCCGCCGGGGTCGCGGCCGGGGAGCAGCACCTTGGCAATGACTCCGGCAAGCAGTCCGAGAATGATCCAACCGATAATCGTCATGCTGCCGAACCTACCCTTCGCTTGGTTGTGGAATCCAAGACGTCGGGTGGGCCTGGACGGTTGCCGGTCGAGCGGGATGAGCGGCAGGTCACAGCCTGTTCATATGCGGGTGTTGTAGTCCGGCCAGGGCTGCGGGTGGTCCATTGCTTCGTCGTCGGCGTCCTCCCCGTACCAACCCGCTCCGTCCAGCCATGCGCGCAGCCAGGTGGCGAGATCGGGCCGGTCGATGTACCGGGCGTGCTGCGGTTCGTCGGCGTTCGGTTCGAGGAGCAGGACGGTGGTGCGCTCGGTGCGGCAGTCCACTGCGAAGCCGAGGGTCGCTTCCGCCCGGGCGATGTCCTGGGTGGACGGAGCTGCCGGGAGGGGGTACCTCTCCCACCGTGGGGTGGTGTGCGCTGTCTTCTCCACGGCTGCCGGCAACTGCTCGGTGTCGTTCATGGGTTCATGGTGGAGGACGGCACTGACAATCGGTGGCGGGTGGCCCGATGCCGTCTGCGTGACGTGGCCGTTTCGGCGGATGCGCTGCCCGGCTCCCCCGTGGCCTCCCGGTCGTGCCGTCGTCCTACCGGGTGGCGAACGGCTGGTCCGTGCGGACGATTTCCTTGCCGAAGGGCATGAGGGAGACCGGGAGCATCTTGAAGTTCGCGATGCCGAGCGGGATGCCGATGATCGTGAGGCAGAGGGCGATTCCGGTGGTGATGTGGCCGAGGGCCAGCCACCAGCCCGCGAGGATCAGCCAGAGGACGTTGCCCACGCAGGAGGGTGCACCGGCGTCTCGGCGGTCGACGACGGTGTAGCCGAAGGGCCACAGTGCGTAGATGCCGATGCGGAAGGCCGCGAGGCCGAAGGGGATGCCGATGATGGTGATGCACAGCAGGACGCCGGCGACCAGGTAGCCGAGGAACATCCAGAATCCGCACAGGACGAGCCATATGACGTTCAGGATTGTCTTCATGGGCGATGACCTGCCATCTGCTCAAGTCGGGCAATGCGCTCCGCCATCGGCGGGTGCGTGGAGAACATCTTGGACATGCCCTGGCCGGGGCGGAACGGGTTCGCGATCATCATGTGACTCGCGGTCTCGATCTTCGGCTCGGGGGGCAGGGGCAGCTGTTTTGTTCCGGCGTCCAGTTTGCGCAGGGCGCTGGCGAGGGCCAGGGGGTCGCCGGTCAGTTGGGCGCCCGAGGCGTCCGCCTCGTATTCGCGGGAGCGGCTGACGGCGAGTTGGATGACGCTGGCGGCGAGCGGGCCGAGGATCATGATCAACAGCATGCCGAGGATGCCTGGGCCTTCGTCGTCGTTGGACCGGCCGACCGGGATCAGCCATGCGAAGTTGACCAGGAACATGACGACGGAGGCGAGTGCTCCGGCGACTGACGAGATCAGGATGTCGCGGTTGTAGACATGACTGAGTTCGTGGCCGAGGACGCCTCGCAGTTCGCGTTCGTCCAGGATCTGCAGGATGCCTTCGGTGCAGCACACTGCGGCGTTGCGCGGGTTGCGGCCGGTGGCGAAGGCGTTGGGTGCCTGGGTCGGGGAGATGTAGAGCCGTGGCATGGGCTGGCGGGCCGTGGTGGAGAGTTCGCGGACCATGCGGTAGAGCTGTGGCGCCTCGAATTCGCTGACCGGGCGGGCTCGCATGGCCCGTAGTGCGAGTTTGTCGCTGTTCCAGTAGGCGTAGGCGTTGGTGCCGACGGCTACGAGGAGCGCGACGATCAGGCCTGTACGTCCGAAGAAACTGCCGATGACGATGATGAGTGCGGACAGGCCCCCGAGGAGTACGGCGGTTCTCAGCCCGTTGTGCCGGCGGTGCACGGTACGCCCTCCAAGTGGTGCAGCAGGGGAACCCTTGCTGGGTGGTGCTCCACTCCCCAGTGGAGCCTCCCGTACTGGTCAACGCCAGGCGAGGAGAGCTAGTTCCCTTGTGCGTGCGGCCGGAGGGCAGGGCCTGTCAGGCTGTTCGGGCCGGAGCAGGCACTGGGCCGTACGGGTGTCGGTGCGCGCGGTCGCCGGGGGTGGGTCAGCGCTGGGCGGGGAGTCCGGCGAGTGCGAGGGCCTCGGGGTCGGGCGTGATCTCGCTGGTGCAGTGGGCGCAGCGGGAGGCGATGGCCGGGATGGCCGTGTAGCAGCGGGGGCAGTCGCGCAGGGCGGCCTTGATGTCGACCTTCTCCTCGGCCTTGACCGAGAAGCGGTTCTGGACCTTCGTCATGGGGACGACGACGCAGAAGTAGAGAACGGCGGCGGTGATCAGGAAGGCGATGGAGGCGCTGACGAACAGTCCGTAGGGGAACTTCACGCCCTCGACCTGGAAGGTGGCCCTGCTGAAGTCTCCGGTGCCTCGGGTGATGACTCCGATCAGCGGCACGATGAATGCGTTGCTGAATCCTGTGACGACTGCGGTGAACGCGGCTCCGACGGCGAGTCCGATCGCCATGGAGATCACGTTTCCGCGCAGGATGAAGTCCTTGAACCCGTTGAGCACTGCCCTGGCTCCTTTTGTGTGTACGTATGCGTGGTGTGCGGGCATGACCCTGCCCTGTGTGGCCAGGCCGGGGCAAGCCGATCCAGGGCGGTCGGTGCGCGGTCAGAAGAGATTGACCGCGGCGAACCTGAGCACGAGCTGGGGGGCTCCGGAGAGCACGATGCCGACGGCGGCGGTGAGGGCGATCGCGGCGGTGAGGGACGTCGGTGCGGTCACGCGCAGGGTGGGTGTCGTGCCCGCCTCGCCTGCCGGGGCGGCCGCGGCCTCGGGCTCTTCCGGTCCGCGGAAGAGCACCGCCGTCCACTGGAGGTAGTAGTAGAGCGCGATCACGACGTTGACGGCCATGACGACCGCGAGCCAGCCGAGGCCTGCGTCGACGGCGGCGGAGAAGACCGTGACCTTGGCGAAGAGGCCGACGATGCCCGGCGGCAGTCCGGCGAGGCAGAGCAGGAAGAAGGCCATGGCGAGGGCGGCGAGGGGGCGGGTGGCGTACAGGCCGCGGTAGTCGGAGAGACGGTTGTCCGGGCTTGTGCGGGAGACGAGGGCGGCCACCGCGAAGGCGCCGAGGTTCACGACGGCGTACATGAGGGCGTACGCGACGGTGGAGCCGATCTGGTCGTTGCTGGAGTACGCGGCGGAGGCGATCGGCACCAGGAGGTAGCCGGCCTGGGCGACGGACGACCAGGCGAGCAGGCGTACGGCGCTGCGGGCGCGGGTGGCGGTCTGGCGGAGCGCGGCGACATTGCCGATGGTCATGGTGAGTGCGGCGACGACGGCGAGTGCGGGGCCCCAGACGTCGGCGTACGACGGGAACCCGATCACGGTGACGAGGATGAGCCCGGAGAAGCCGACCGCTTTGCCGACGACCGAGAGGTAGGCGGCGACGGGGAGCGGGGCGCCGACGTAGGTGTCGGGGACCCAGAAGTGGAAGGGTGCGGCGGCTGTCTTGAAGGCGAAGCCGACGAGGGTGAGGGCGACGCCCGCCTGGGCGAGGGTGTCGAGCCGGCCGGGGACGTCGTCGAGGCGGGTGGCGAGTTCCGTGAGGTGGAGGGTGCCGGTTGCGGCGTACACGAAGCTGACGCCGAGGAGCGTGACGGCGGTCGCGACGACGGAGGAGAGGAAGAACTTCAGGGCTGCCTCGGAGGAGCGCCGGTCGCCGCGCTTGATGCCGACGAGGGCGAAGGCGGGCAGGGAGGCGACTTCGAGGGCGACGACGAGGGTGGCGAGGTCGCGGGCGGCGGGCAGGAGTGCGGCACCGGCCGCGGAGGACAGCAGCAGGAACCAGAACTCGCCCGCGGGGAGCTTGCGGGTGTCTCCGAGGGAGAGCAGTGCGGTGAGAAGGGCGCCGCCGAGGACGAGGAACTGGATGACCAGGGCGAAGTGGTCGGCTGTGTAGCTGCAGGCCGTGGTGGTGCCGGTGCCGGTGGTGAGGCAGAAGGTGGAGTGGTCGCCGTCGCGCAGCGGGACGAGGAAGGCGAGCGCGGCGACGAGTCCGGCGACGGTCGCCCAGCCGAGCAGCGGCTTGCGCTCCCTGGGGAGGAAGAGGTCGGCGACCAGGATGATCAGGGCGACCGTCGCGACGATGACGGGGGGCGCGACGGCGAGCCAGTCGACGGACTGGACGAGGCTGGTGGTCTCTGCCGCTGTGGTCACGACTTGCCTCCTGCGAGGAGCTTCTGCACGGCCGGATCGGTGAGGCCGAGGAGGACGGCGGGCCACAGGCCGGCGAGGACGGTGAGGGCCGCGAGCGGGGTCCAGGCGGCGAATTCGTACGTCTGGATGTCGGCCATGCGGTGCGGTTCCTCGCGCTTCTCGCCCATGCAGACGCGGCGTACGACGATGAGCATGTACGCGGCGGTGAGCAGGGTGCCGAACGCGCCGATCGACATGAAGGTGAGGAAGGCGGAGCGGCTGAGGCCGTCGGCCGGGTCGAAGGCGCCGAACAGGGCGAGCATCTCGCCCCAGAATCCGGCGAGGCCGGGCAGGCCGAGCGAGGCGACGGCGGCGAAGGCGAGGAGACCGCCGAGGCGGGGGGCGCGGCCGTAGAGGGCGGCCCCGGTGGCGCCGGAGAGGGTGTCGAGGTCGGCGGTGCCGTAGCGGTCCTTGACTGCGCCGACCAGGAAGAACAGCAGGCCGGTGATGAGGCCGTGGGCGATGTTGGCGAAGAGCGCGCCGTTGACGCCGGTGGGGGTCATGCTCGCGATGCCGAGGAGCACGAAGCCCATGTGGCCGACGGATGAGTACGCGATCAGGCGCTTGAGGTCGCCCTTGGAGCCGGGGCGGGCGAGCGCGAGGCAGGCGAGGGATCCGTAGATGATGCCGACGACGGCGAAAGCGGCGAGGTAGGGCGCGAAGGTCTGCATCCCGTCGGGCGTGATGGGGAGCAGGATGCGGACGAATCCGTACGTGCCCATCTTCAGCAGGACGCCCGCGAGGAGCACCGAGCCGACGGTCGGGGCGGCGGTGTGGGCATCCGGGAGCCAACTGTGCAGCGGCCACATCGGGGTCTTGACGGCGAGCCCCACACCGATGGCGAGAACGGCGATGACCTGCACGGACGAGGTGAGCCCACGGCCGTTGTCAGTGGCGAGTGCCACCATGTCGAAGGTGCCGCTCCTCAGTCCGATGAGGAGCAGGCCCAGCAGCATGATCACTGAGCCGAGCAGTGTGTAGAGGATGAACTTCCAGGCGGCGGCCTGCTTCTGTGCGCCGCCCCAGCGGGCGATGAGGAAGTACATCGGGATGAGGACCATCTCGAATGCCAGGAAGAACAGCAGCAGGTCGAGGACGGCGAAGGTCGCGAGGGTGCCCGACTCGAGGACGAGGACGAGTGCGACGAAGGCCTTCGGGGAGGGGCCCTCGGGCATTTTGAAGTAGCTGTAGAGCGCGCAGAGGAAGGTCAGCAGCGCGGTCAGTACGAGGAGGGGGAGCGAGATGCCGTCGATGCCGAGGTGGATGCGGACGTCGAGCGCCGGGATCCAGCTGATGTCGGTCGTGGCCTGCATTTTCGACGGGTGGTCGCGGTCGAAGCCGAGGGCCAGGACGATCGCTGCGACGAGGATCGCGCCGGTGACGGTCACGCCGTGGCGGAGCACGGCCTGGTCGGGGCTCTTTCCCTTCAGCCCGGGCGGGGCGGGCAGGAGAGCGGCGACGGCGCCGATGAGCGGGCCGACGACGATGAACGCGAGAAGGAACTGCATCACGGATTCGCTGATATCGATCACGGCTCACGACCCGGCGTTGACGTTGGCAAAAACGACGGCGGCGATCGCCAGGACAAGGGAACCGGCGAGCAGGGCGCTGAGGTAGGTCTGCACGTTGCCGGTCTGGGCGCGGCGGACGGCGGTGCCGAGCCAGCGTGCGCCGGTGCCGGAGCCGCGTACGTACGTGTCGACGACCTCACGGTCCAGGAAGCGGACGAGGCTCGCTGCGGCCTGGACGGGGCGGACGAACAGTGTCGCGTAGAGGGCGTCCAGGTGGAAGCCGGTGGCGGCGTGGCGGTGAAGCGGGCCGAGCAGGAGCCGTCCGGGGTCGGCCGGGTCGGGGGTGCCCGGGGTGTCGCCGTATCCGGCGGTGTGGTGGGTCATGGCCTCGGCCTCGATGAGTGCGGGCTCGGCCTCGGGGTGGGCGACGACGGCACCGGCGGGGGTGCGGGCGGCGAGGGCCGTGGTGTGGCGCCAGGCGCCGTAGGTGACGAGGCCGCCGACGAGACCCACGCCGGTGGAGAGGACGGCGGTGGTCACGGACGGGGTGAGGCTGTGGCCGTCGAACCAGTCGGTGATCACGCCGACGGTGAGTCCGAAGCCGATGGTGGGGATGGCGAGGACCCAGAGGACGGTGGTCATGGCGGCGGGCTGCCTGCCGTGGTCGGGGGCCTCGGCGCCGCGGCCGCGGAAGGCGAGGAGCCAGAGGCGGGTGGCATACGCGGCGGTGAGGACGGCGGCGAGCAGTCCGGCGACGAGGACGGTCCAGCCGGCGGCGGCCGGGGCGACGTGGCGCTCGCCCAGGGCGGTGTGTTCGGCGGCGACGAGGATGGCTTCCTTGGAGAAGAAGCCGGCGAACGGCGGGATGGCGGCGAGCGCGAGGAGGGCGACGGTCATCGTCCAGTAGGCGTCCGGGATGCGCTTGGCCAGGCCGCCCATGCGCGACATGGCGGTGAGCGAGTTGGTCCCGGCGGCGTGGATGACCACGCCGGCCGCGAGGAAGAGGACCGCTTTGAACGCGCCGTGCGAGAGGAGGTGGAAGACGGCGGCCCCGCGGTCGCCGACGGCCAGGGCGCCGGACATGTAGCCGAGCTGGCCGATGGTCGAGTAGGCGAGGACGCGCTTGATGTCGTCCTGGGCGAGCGCGGCGAGTCCCGATCCGATCATCGTGACCGCCGCCATGACGGCGAGGACGACGAGGGCGGCGCCGGATTCGGCGAAGACGGGGAGGAGCCGGGCCACGAAGTAGATGCCGGCGGCGACCATCGTCGCGGCGTGGATCAGCGCGGAGACGGGGGTCGGGCCGGCCATCGCGTCGGGCAGCCAGGTGTGCAGGGGGAACTGCGCGGACTTGCCGGCGACGCCGGCCAGGAGCAGCAGGGCGATGAGAGTGGGGTGGTCGAGCCCGCCGTTCGCGACGGCGCCGAGGATGCCGGTGATCCGGAATGTGCCGGTGTCGGCGGCAAGCGCGAACAGGCCGATCAGGAAGGGGACGTCGCCGAGCTTGGTGACCAGGAACGCCTTGAGGGAGGCGGCGCGGGCTTCGGGTGTCTCCCAGTAGTGACCGACGAGGAAGTACGAGCAGATGCCCATGACTTCCCAGCCGACCAGCAGCACCATCACGTCGCCGGAGTAGACGACGAGCAGCATCGCGGAGGTGAAGAGGGAGACGAGCGCCGCGTACGAGGGGTAGCGGGGGTCGTGGCGCAGGTAGGCGGTCGAGTAGATCTGCACGCAGGTCGCGACGAGGCCGACCAGGACGGCGACGAGGACCGCGAAGCCGTCGAGGTGGAGGGCGAGGTCGATCGGGACCGAGCCGGTGGGTGTGAGCCGGGTCGACGCGTCGATGGCCGGGCCGCCGCCCTGGCGTGCGGCGACGACGACGGCGATCACGGCCGCGGCGAGGGTGGGAAGGATCGCGAGGGGGCGTACGTAACCGGGCGCGGTGCGGCCGAGGAGCAGGCCGGCGGCGGCGCCCAGGAACGGAAGGAGGGGGACGAGGACGGCGAGGGTCGTGGTGGTCACGCGGTGGCCTCTGCCTTCTTTGCCTTCCCTGCCGGAGCAGTGGCCTGGTCTTCGGTGCCGGTGGTGTCGTCCTCGTCGCCGGGGAGGGATTCCGCGGCGTCGGTCTCGGCGGTGTCGCGGAGGCGGTCCACGTCCGAGCTGCCGCGGTTGCGGTGGACGGCGAGGACGATCGCGAGGCCGATGCCGATCTCGGCTGCCGCGATGGCGATGGTGAAGAGGGTGAGCGCCTGGCCGGAGTGCAGGGCGTCGCGGAGCCAGACGTCGAAGGCGACGAGGTTGAGGTTGACGGCGTTGAGCATCAGCTCGACGGACATCAGGACCAGGATCGCGTTGCGGCGTGCGAGTACTCCGTACAGCCCGGTGCAGAAGAGGAGGGCGGCGAGCACGGCGGGATAGGCGAGGTGCATCAGCTCTGCTCCTTACTGCGCTTGCGGGACAGGACGATCGCGCCGACGAGGGCGGCGAGCAGCAGGACGGAGAGTGCTTCGAAGGGCAGTACCCAGTGCCGGAAGAGGAAGGCGCCGGTGGCTTCGGTGGATCCGTGGGCCGGTCCGTCCAGGTCGATCCAGGTGGTGCGGAAGGCGTCCACGACGACCCAGACGAGGGCGGCCGCGGCGGCGACCGCGACACCGAGAGCGGCCCAGCGGTTTTCGGAGTCGGCGTCCGGGGAGCGGCCGATGGGGGCCTTGGTGAGCATCAGCCCGAAGAGAAGGAGGACGACGACGGAACCGACGTAGATCAGTACCTGTACCCAGGCGATGAACTCCGCGGTCAGCAGGAGGTACTCGACGGCGAGGCCGCCGAGCGCCACGACCAGCCAGAGGGCGGCGTGCACCAGCTGCTTGGTCGTGACGGTGATGAGGGCTGCGCCGATGGTGGCGACGCCGACCAGGACGAAGGCGATCTCGATGCCGGTCGGGGAGAGGAAACCGGGGTGGGCCGCGGCGGCTGCGAGGGTCACTCCTTTCCTTCCTCTTCTTCCTGCTGCTGGGCTTGCTGGGCTTCTTGGGCGCGCTGGGCTTCGAGCTTCTCCGCCGTCTTGCGGGCGGCGGCGATCTCCTTCGGTTCCTCCGCACCCGGGTCGAGTGCGGGCGGCTCGGGCACCGTCCACATCCATTCGCGGAGCTTGTCCCGCTCATGGGTGAGTTCGAGGATGTCGGTCTCCGCGTACTCGAACTCCGGCGACCAGAACAGCGCGTCGAAAGGACAGACCTCGATGCAGATACCGCAGTACATGCAGAGGGAGAAGTCGATGGCGAAGCGGTCGAGGACGTTGCGGCTGCGTTCGCGGCCGCCCGGTGCGGCGGCGGGCACCGTCTCCTTGTGGGAGTCGATGTAGATGCACCAGTCCGGGCACTCACGGGCGCAGAGCATGCAGACCGTGCAGTTCTCCTCGAACAGCCCGATGACGCCGCGGGAGCGCGGCGGGAGTTCGGGCTGGACGTCGGGGTACTGGGCGGTGACCGTCTTCTTCGTCATCGTCCGCAGGGTGACGGCCAGGCCCTTGGCGAGGCCGGAGCCGGGGATCGGAGGCATCAGCTGATCGCCACCTTCACGATGCCGGTGAGCGCGATCTGCGCGAGAGCGAGCGGGATGAGCGTGGTCCAGGCGAGCCTTTGCAACTGGTCCTCGCGGAGGCGGGGGTAGCTCACCCGCAGCCAGATGACGACGAAGGCGAGGACCGCGATCTTGAGGAGCGTCCAGACCCAGCCGAGTCCGTCGGCGCCGAGCGGACCGTGCCAGCCGCCGAGGAAGAGGACGGTGGTCAGTCCGCACAGGACGACGATGCCCGCGTACTCGGCGAGCAGGAACAGGGCGAAGCGGAGGCCGGTGTACTCGGTGTACGCACCGAAGATGATCTCCGAGTCGGCGACCGGCATGTCGAACGGCGGGCGCTGCAGTTCAGCGAGTCCGGCCACGAAGAAGACCAGGCCGCCGACGATCTGCCAGGGCAGCCACCACCACTCGAAGGCGTTGACGATGCCGGGAAGGGAGACCGTGCCCGCGGCCATCGCGACCGAGGCGGCGGCGAGCAGCATCGGAAGTTCGTACGCGAGGAGCTGGGCGGCGGTGCGGAGGCCGCCGAGGAGGGAGAACTTGTTGGCCGATGCCCAGCCCGCCATCAGTGAGCCGAGCACTCCCACGCCCATGACGGCGAGGACGAAGAAGATGCCCGCGTCGACGACCTGGCCGACCGCGCCCTCGCTCGGGCCGATCGGAATGGCGACGAGTACGAGGAGGTACGGGAGGAGGGCGACGGCGGGGGCGAGCTGGAAGATGCGGCGGTCGGCCTCGGCCGGGACGATGTCTTCCTTCTGCGCGAATTTCACGCCGTCGGCGACGAGCTGGGCCCAGCCGTGGAAACCGCCCGCGTACATGGGGCCCAGGCGGCCCTGCATGTGGGCCATCACCTTGTGTTCGGTCTGGCCCACGACGAGGGGGACGACCATGAACACCGCGAAGACGATGATGAGCCGGAGGGCGACGTCGAGTACGTCGTTCACGCGGTATCGCCTCCGGCGAGGTGGTCGGGGGTTTCGGGGTTCTCGGGGGTGGCCGCGGGTTCGGTGTCTTCGGGGGCGGGGCCGCTGCGCGGGGCCTCTCCCCCGTCCGCTCCTTCCCGAACCGGGGGCTCCGCCCCCGGGCCGTCGCTCCTCGGGCGCCGGGTGGGCTGGGACGTGTCCTGATCGGGGGTCGGGTCGAAGGCGGGGCGGGCGTGGTGCCAGGGCGCGTCCGCGCCGCGGGGCTTGGCCTGCTCCGGGGCTGCCGCCTCGGGAGTCGGTCCGGGGGGCTCGGCCTCCGAGGACGCCGTCCCCGGCGCTGCCTCCTTCGGCGCTGCGGACGGAGAGGTCGTCGAGTGCGGCGCCGCGGTGCCCGGCGCGTCGGACTTCGGCGTGGCCGCCGGTTCCGTCGCTGGCGACGTCTGCTCCACCGGCGCCGCCTGCTGGCTCACCGAGCCCTGGGACGCGCTGCGGGTGCGGCGCGGAGTCGCGGTCGGGGTGGCGGCCTGCGGTGTGGTCCCGGTGCCTGCGGACGCCGGGGCTGCCGGCTCGGGCTGCTGGCTTGCCGAGCCCTCGCTCACGCTGCGGGCCCGACGCACGGGGCGGTCGCCCGCGGGGCGGGCTGCTCGGGCCGGGCGGGCCGGGGCTGGGGGGAGCTGGCCCTTGAGGGGGCCCCATTCGTTCGGGTCGGGCACGCCCGGCGGCAGCATCGTGCGCCGCTTGGGGCCGCCGTGCTCTGATTCGCCCGGTTCCTTGGCTCCCGGCCATGCTTTGGCGACCCTCGCCGCCAGGACGAAGTCCTTGCGCAGCGGGTGGCCCTCGAAGCCTTCCGGAAGGAGAAGGGGGACCAGGTGCGGGTGGCCCTCGAAGCCGATGCCGAACATTTCGTGGGTCTCGCGCTCGTGCCAGGCGGCGCCCGCGTAGACGCCGACGGCGGTCGGCAGGACCGGGGCGTCGTGCGGAACGGTCGTACGGAGCAGGAGCCGGCGGACCCTGCCCGTCGCCGGGGCGGCGACATGGGCGCAGACGCGGAAGCCGGTGCCGGGTTCGTCGACTGCGCTCAGCCAGTCGAAATAGGTGCAGCCCAGCAGGGAGCGGGCCGTTTCGAGGGCGGTGGTCCAGGCGGCCGGCGGGACGTCGACGGTCAGCAGGTCGTAGGCGTGCTCCGCCGTGGCGTCCTCGCCGAAGAGTTCGGTGACGGCTTCCGGCAGGCGGTCGTAGGCCTGCGCCGTTTTCGGATCGGTCACTTCTGCTCCTCCCCCGGGGCGGGCGGGGCGGCGACCAGGCCGCTGCGGAGTGCGGCGGTGGAGGGTCGGCTGCCGCCGGTCGCGTACCGCTCGCCCAGCGACTCGCGGGCGATCTTCTCCTGGAGCTTGAGGATGCCCTGGAGCAGGGCTTCCGGGCGCGGCGGGCAGCCCGGTACGTACACGTCGACGGGGATGATCTGGTCGACGCCCTTGGTCACGGAGTACGAGTCCCAGTACGGGCCGCCGCAGTTGGAGCAGGCGCCGAAGGAGATGACGTACTTGGGCTCGGGCATCTGCTCGTACAGCCGCTTGACGGCGGGGGCCATCTTGTCCGTCACCGTGCCGGAAACGATCATGAGGTCGGCCTGGCGGGGTCCCGGTGCGAACGGGATCACACCGAGGCGGATGAAGTCGTGCCGGGCCATGGAGGCGGCGATGAATTCGATGGCGCAGCAGGCGAGCCCGAAGTTGAAGACCCAGAGGCTGTACCGGCGGCCCCAGTTCAGGACCACCTTCATGGGCTCGGGTGCAAGCCGGGAGAGCACGCCGAGCCGTTTCGGTTCGGGCAGCAGCGTCGGTTCGGGCCGGTGCTGCGGCTCGGGGGTCTGCGGGCTCGTCACGTCCATTCGAGGACGCCCTTCTTCCATGCGTAGAGCAGTCCCACGGCGAGGAATCCGAGGAAGATGAACATTTCCACCAGGGTGGTCGCGCCGTATCCGGGTGCTGCAAATACGGTCGCCCAGGGGAACAAGAAGATCGAGTCGACAGCGAAGATCACATAGAGGAATGCGTAGACGTAGTAGCGGACCTGGGTGTGTGCCCAGCCCTCGCCGACGGGGTCCACGCCGCATTCGTAGGTGAGGAGTTTCTCCGGTGTCGGCACCACGGGGCGCAGCAGCCGGCCCGCTCCGAAGGCGACGGCGACGAAGAGCACGCCGATCACGGCGAGCAGTCCGACGACCGAGTAGCTCTGGAAGTAGTCCGACGCGAGAACGGTCGATTCCGGCAGGTCCGCCACGTAGGCCACGTCCGCCCCTCCGCTCCCTCATGCCTGTTCGACGTCTGTACGCACGGGAGTCTAGGCCCTGTTAAAGAGGCGGTAAGCAGCCGCGTCGGGCAAAGGGTGGGGTTATCCCTACTTCGCCCCGCCCATGAACCCCATGGCGTGCACAGGCCCGGCCCGGCAGGCTGGGCGCATGACCTCGAGCTCCCCGGCGCCCG
Source organism: Streptomyces sp. NPDC057486 (assembly GCF_042802415.1). Taxonomy (NCBI): domain Bacteria; kingdom Bacillati; phylum Actinomycetota; class Actinomycetes; order Kitasatosporales; family Streptomycetaceae; genus Streptomyces; species Streptomyces sp. NPDC057486. The sequence continues at coordinate 64,124 of NZ_JBHVEE010000001.1, forward strand.
ACGGCGACCGGCCGCCGCCCGCCCGCTTCGCACTGGATCCGTGGACGTGGAAGGAGATCTCCTATCTCCTGTCCAACCTGCCGGTGGCGATTGCCGGGTTTGTTTACACAATTTTCATGATCACCGTCGGTGTGGGGCTTTCCCTCACGGTGGTGGGTCTGCCGCTTCTCGCCGGCGGGCTGCAGGGGGCGCGGCTGCTCGGCAGGGTGGAGCGGGGCCGGGCCCGTGCGCTGCTCGGGGTGCGGATCGACGAGCCGAGCGCGACCGCGCTGGGCCGCCGTGACCGCGGCGTCCTTCCGTGGCTGTGGTCGAGTCTCATGGATCCGGTGGCCTGGCGGGCGGTGCTGTATTCCTTCATGCGGCTGCCCTGGGGCGTGCTCACGTTCACGGTGACGTTGCTGAGTCTGTTCGTCCTGTGGCCCGTGCTGCCCTTCACGGCGCGGCTGCTGACCAACGCGGACCGGGCCATGGCGCGGGGACTGCTCTCGCCCTCGGACGAGCTGGAGCGCAGGATCGCCGAGCTGGAGTCGGACCGGGGTGTGGTCGTGGACACCGCCGCCGCCGACCTGCGGCGCATCGAACGCGATCTGCACGACGGCGCGCAGGCCCGGCTCGTCGCCCTCGCCATGGATCTCGGTCTGGCGAAGGAGAAGCTGGCGCAGGACCCCCAGGCCGCCGCCCGCATGGTCGACGAGGCGCACGGCGAGGTGAAGGTCGCCCTCCAGGAGCTCCGCGACCTCGCCCGGGGGATCCATCCCGCCGTCCTCACCGACCGCGGCCTGGACGCCGCGCTCTCCGCCATCGCCTCCCGCTGCACCGTCCCGGTCACGGTGGGCGTGGATCTGCCGTCGCGGCCCGCGCAGGCCATCGAGGGGATTGCGTACTTCACCGTGTCCGAGCTACTGCAGAACGTCAGCAAGCACAGTGGTGCGCGTTCGGCGTCCGTCGAGGTGTGGCGGTCGGGGGAACGGCTGCTGATCCAGGTCAGTGACGACGGCCGGGGCGGGGCGCGGATGGACGGCGGTACGGGGATGTCCGGGCTGGCGGAGCGGCTGGGGGCGGTGGACGGGCTGTTCGTCCTGACGTCGCCGGTCGGCGGGCCGACGACGGTCGTGGCCGAGTTGCCCTGGCGGGACCGGGGCGGGGACGGCGCGGGCGTCGCGAAACGGCCGTAGGGCCTTTCCTGCGGAATTCGGACCCGGCTCCCTGCTCCGGTCCGAATTCCGCGGGAGGGGGCCCAGGCCGCAGTCGGGGGTGGGGAAAACCCCCGGTCGAAAAGGGATACCGGCCTCATGGTGAGGAGTCCCGCCGCACAGCACTCTTGAGGTGGCGGCCTGTGCGGGCTGCCGAAGAGGAACCACTCCACCCGCCGAGCAGAGAAACGGACGGCACCATGGCCACGGCATACGGACCGGACACTCGCGACCCTCAGCGGTCCGGTTCCGGCCCCGAGGACCACCCTTCGGTGAAGCACGTCGTTCCCGCGGTGCTGCGCGCGCCGTTCGAGGCGAGGACCTGGCGCGAGTTCGGCTATCTGTTGCTGAGTCTGCCCATCAGTGTGGTGCTGTTCAGCCTCGCGATCACTCTGACCTCCGCCAGTGCGGGTCTGCTGATCACGTTCGTCGGCATTCCGCTCCTTGCCGGCACCCTGGCCATGTGCCGCGGTTTCGGTGCCATGGAGCGGGTCCGGGCGCGGGGGCTGCTGCGGCTCCGGGTGGCGGATCCGGCGCCGGTGCGCGGCAGGACCGGCGGGCCGATGTCCTGGGTCGGTGCGGTGCTGAAGAGCGGGGCGTCCTGGCGGCACCTTCTCTATGCGCTGCTGCACTTCCCGTGGGCGGTCTTCGCGTTCACCGTCTCGTTGACGTTCTGGGCGTACGGATGGGCGGCCCTCACGTATCCGTTGTGGCAGTGGGTCTTCCCTGCGTACGCGGGGATCGACGGCATCCAGCTGTACGGCGACGCCACCCACGACGTCTATCTCGACTCACCCTTCGAGCTGGCCGTGACCAGTGCGTTCGGCCTGATACTCGTGCTGGTCACCCCGTGGATCATCCGTGGTCTGACGTCCGTGGACCGGGTGATGGTGTACGGGCTGCTCGGGCCGTCCCGGCTGGCGTCGCGCGTTTCGGAGCTGGAGTCGGACCGGGGTGTGGTCGTGGACACCGCCGCCGCCGACCTGCGGCGCATCGAACGCGATCTGCACGACGGCGCGCAGGCCCGGCTCGTCGCCCTCGCCATGGATCTCGGTCTGGCGAAGGAGAAGCTGGCGCAGGACCCCCAGGCCGCCGCCCGCATGGTCGACGAGGCGCACGGCGAGGTGAAGGTCGCCCTCCAGGAACTCCGCGACCTCGCCCGCGGGATCCATCCCGCCGTCCTCACCGACCGCGGCCTGGACGCCGCGCTCTCCGCCATCGCCTCCCGCTGCACCGTCCCGGTCACGGTCGAGGTGGACCTGGCGTCGCGGCCCGCGCAGGCCATCGAGGGGATTGCGTACTTCACCGTGTCCGAGCTGCTGCAGAACGTCAGCAAGCATGCGTACGCGACGCGTGCGACGGTTGATGTGTGGCGTACGGCCGACCGGCTGATGCTGCAGGTCACGGACAACGGGCGGGGTGGCGCGGACCTGTCGGCGGGCAGCGGTCTGGCCGGTCTGACCGAGCGGCTGGACGCGGTGGACGGCGTCCTCGTCGTCGACTCCCCGGTGGGCGGGCCGACGCGGGTCACGGCCGAGCTGCCGTGGCGCGGCTGAGGCGGACCGTCCGGCCCGCTGCCGCTGTCCCTTCTCATCCCCCTCACGGGCGTTTCCTCGCCCCGTCCGTGCCCTCGAGCATTCGGCACAGTCCCCATCGGCGGGCCGATGCTGGGATGCTGGAGGGGCCAGGGGACGGATTTCCGTCGGCCGCGGGCCGGCGGACCAGTGCAGTGGGGAAAAAGCGTCGTGGTGGAGGACAGGGTGCGGGTGGTCATCGCCGAGGATTCGGTACTGCTTCGGGAGGGACTCACCCGGCTGCTGACCGATCTCGGGCATGACGTCGTCGCCGGGGTGGGGGACGCCGAGGCGCTGATCAAGACGGTGGGCGACCTCGCCGCCCGGGACGAGCTGCCTGATGTGGTCGTCGCCGATGTGCGGATGCCTCCGACCCACACCGATGAGGGCGTACGGGCGGCGGTGCGGCTGCGCAAGGAGTATCCCGGCATCGGGGTCCTGGTCCTTTCGCAGTACGTCGAGGAGCAGTACGCGACCGAGCTGCTGGCCGGCAGCAGCCGGGGGGTGGGGTATCTGCTGAAGGACCGGGTCGCCGAGGTCCGTGAGTTCGTCGACGCCGTGGTCCGAGTGGCACAGGGCGGTACGGCGCTGGACCCTGAGGTGGTGGCGCAGCTGCTGGGCCGGAGCCGTAAGCAGGACGTCCTGGCCGGGCTGACGCCGCGCGAGCGCGAGGTGCTCGGTCTGATGGCGGAGGGGCGGACGAACTCCGCGGTCGCCAGGCAGCTGGTGGTGAGCGACGGCGCGGTGGAGAAGCACGTCAGCAATATTTTCCTGAAGCTCGGGCTCTCGCCCAGTGACGGGGATCACCGCCGCGTGCTGGCCGTTCTGACCTATCTCAAATCCTGAGAATCTGACACCCTGCCAGGTCATCCGAGGCCGATCGAGGGCCTGGGACCAAAGGATGAGCGCCGAGAAGCAGCGAACGACGTCGACCGACAGCCCAGAGGGGTTCGCGGAATATGACAAAGCGGTACAAAATTGCATCTCATAGTGGCGTCCACCATGTGACCGTTCCAGGGAAGGCGACCCTTACCGACGTAGGGTGGGCTTGGGGACCGCCGGCGGGCCGGACGGTCCCGAGCCGCCGCCCCGAGGGAGGTCCAGTTCAGTGACCAGCCAGGTCAGTAGCCCAGCCGGACAGGCCGACGAGACCAACGACGCCGATCAGGCCGGCGAGACTGTTCTCGGGGGACAACGCGCCCCCCATTCCGAGAAAGCGGGCGTCGGCGAGAAGGAGATCCGCCGCCTGGACAGGGTGATCATCCGTTTCGCGGGTGACTCCGGAGACGGCATGCAGCTCACGGGTGACCGGTTCACCTCGGAGACGGCGTCGTTCGGGAACGACCTGTCGACGCTGCCGAACTTCCCGGCCGAGATCCGGGCCCCCGCAGGTACCCTGCCGGGCGTCTCGTCGTTCCAGTTGCACTTCGCCGACCATGACATCCTCACGCCGGGCGATGCCCCGAACGTGCTGGTCGCGATGAACCCCGCCGCGCTGAGGGCGAACATCGGCGATGTGCCGCGCGGCGCCGAAATCATCGTCAACACCGACGAGTTCACCAAACGCCCGATGGCGAAGGTGGGCTACGAGACCAGCCCGCTGGAGGACGGCTCGCTGCAGGCGTACAACGTCCACCCGGTGCCCCTGACGACGCTGACGATCGAGGCGCTGAAGGAGTTCGGGCTCTCCCGCAAGGAGGCCGAGCGCTCGAAGAACATGTTCGCGCTCGGGCTGCTCTCCTGGATGTACCACCGGCCGACCGACGGCACCGAGGCGTTCCTGCGGGCGAAGTTCGCCAAGAAGCCGCAGATCGCCGAGGCCAACGTGGCGGCGTTCCGGGCGGGCTGGAATTTCGGTGAGACCACCGAGGACTTCGCGGTCAGCTACGAGGTGGCGCCCGCGACGCAGGCGTTCCCCACCGGTACGTACCGGAACATCTCCGGGAACCTGGCCCTGTCGTACGGGCTGATCGCGGCGGCCCGGCAGGCGGACCTGCCGCTCTACCTGGGCTCGTACCCGATCACCCCGGCTTCCGACATCCTGCACGAGCTCAGCAAGCACAAGAACTTCGGCGTCCGCACCTTCCAGGCGGAGGACGAGATCGCGGGCATCGGCGCGGCGCTCGGTGCGGCGTTCGGCGGTTCGCTCGGGGTGACGACGACGTCCGGTCCGGGTGTGGCGCTGAAGTCGGAGACCATCGGCCTGGCCGTCTCGCTCGAACTGCCGCTGCTCATCATCGACATCCAGCGCGGCGGCCCGTCGACCGGTCTGCCGACCAAGACCGAGCAGGCGGACCTGCTGCAGGCGATGTTCGGGCGCAACGGCGAGGCCCCGGTGCCGATCGTGGCGCCGAAGACGCCGGCGGACTGCTTCGACGCCGCGCTCGACGCCGCCCGGATCGCACTGACGTACCGCACACCGGTGTTCCTGCTCTCGGACGGTTACCTCGCCAACGGCTCCGAGCCGTGGCGGATCCCCGAGGTCGACGAACTCCCCGACCTGCGCGTGCAGTTCGCCTCCGGACCCAACCATGAGCTGGCCGACGGCACCGAGGTCTTCTGGCCGTACAAACGCGATCCGCAGACCCTGGCCCGCCCGTGGGCCGTCCCCGGCACTCCCGGTCTCGAACACCGCATCGGCGGCATCGAGAAGCAGGACGGCACCGGCAACATCTCGTACGACCCCGCGAACCACGACTTCATGGTCCGCACCCGCCAGGCGAAGGTCGACGGCATCGAGGTCCCCGACCTGGAGGTCGACGACCCCTCCGACGCCCGGACCCTGGTGCTCGGCTGGGGCTCCACGTACGGCCCCATCACCGCCGCCGTCCGCCGGCTGCGGGCGGAGGGACAGTCGATCGCGCAGGCCCATCTGCGCCACCTCAACCCCTTCCCGCGGAATCTGGGCGAGGTGCTGGAGCGTTACGACAAGGTGGTCGTCCCGGAGATGAACCTCGGCCAGCTCGCCATGCTGATCCGGGCGAAGTACCTGGTGGACGCCCACAGTTACAACCAGGTCAACGGAATGCCGTTCAAGGCCGAGCAGCTCGCCACAGCTCTCAAGGAGGCCATCGATGCCTAACACCGACCAGGCACTCCCCACCGGGCTCCCGGCACTGCAGCTGGTGCCCAAGGCCGAGGCCAAGCAGTCCATGAAGGACTTCAAGTCCGATCAGGAAGTGCGCTGGTGCCCCGGTTGCGGTGACTATGCGGTTCTCGCCGCCGTGCAGGGGTTCATGCCCGAGCTCGGTCTGGCGAAGGAGAACATCGTCTTCGTCTCCGGCATCGGCTGCTCGTCCCGGTTCCCGTACTACATGAACACGTACGGGATGCACTCGATCCACGGCCGGGCCCCGGCCATCGCGACCGGGCTGGCGTCCTCGCGGCGCGACCTGTCCGTCTGGGTCGTCACGGGCGACGGCGACGCGCTGTCCATCGGCGGCAACCACCTCATCCACGCGCTGCGGCGCAATGTGAACCTGAAGATCCTGCTGTTCAACAACCGGATCTACGGGCTCACCAAGGGGCAGTACTCCCCCACGTCCGAGGTCGGCAAGATCACCAAGTCGACGCCGATGGGCTCGCTCGACGCCCCGTTCAACCCGGTGTCGCTGGCCCTCGGCGCGGAGGCGTCGTTCGTCGCCCGCACCGTGGACTCCGACCGCAAGCACCTCACCGGCGTGCTGCGCGAGGCGGCCGCCCACCCGGGCACGGCGCTGGTGGAGATCTACCAGAACTGCAACATCTTCAACGACGGCGCCTTCGAGGTCCTCAAGGACAAGGACAAGGCCGAGAACGCGGTGATCCGGCTGGAGCACGGACAGCCGATCCGCTTCGGCACGGGACAGTCCAAGGGCGTGGTGCGCGACCCGGCCACCGGCGAGCTCAAGGTCGTCGAGGTCACCGCGGAGAACGAGTCGCAGGTCCTGGTCCACGACGCGCATGCCGACAGCCCCACCACGGCGTTCGCGCTGTCCCGGCTCGCCGACCCCGACACGCTGCACCAGACCCCGATCGGGGTCCTGCGCAGCGTCGAGCGGCCGGTGTACGACACGCAGATGGCCGACCAGCTGGACACCGCGGTCGAGCAGAACGGCAAGGGCGATCTGGCCGCGCTGCTCGCGGGCAACGACAACTGGACGGTCGTCGGCTGAGGGGTGTCCCGGCGGATCGGGGTCGGACCGTTCCACTCGTCGCGGCCCCGGCCGATCCGCCGGACACCCCCCGGGACGTCATGAGGCGCACCGTACGGGTGCCCGGCCGGGGAGTCTTCACCGCTCCCGGCCCGGCACCCGTTCTCATGTGCCCATGGCCCTGGACCGTCCCGCGTACCGCATCAAACGACACCTGCTCGGCAAACCCCTCACCACCGAGCGAATCAGTGACGAGAAACTGAACAACCGGACGGCGCTCGGGGTGCTCGCCTCGGACTGCATCAGTTCGTCCGCGTACGGCTCCGAGGAGATGCTCCGGGTCCTCGTGCCCGTCGTCGGGGTGGCTGCCTTCACCCTCCTCATGCCGGTGACCGGCGCGATCCTGCTGGTCCTGCTGCTTCTGACGCTCTGCTACAGCGATGTCGTCATGATCTACACGCGGGCGGGCGGCTCGTACGTGGTCGCCCGGGAGAACTTCGGGCCGAACGTCGCGCAGATCGCCGCCGTGGCGCTGCTCGTCGACTACATCGTGACCGTCGCCGTCCAGGTGTCGGCCGGCACGAACGCCCTCATCTCCCTCGCCCATCTGGCCGGGGGCGGCTGGACCGGCCTGGACCATCTCCAGCTGCCGGTCTCCGTCGCGGTGATCGTGCTGCTCGCGTACGGGAATCTGCGCGGCATCCGCGAGGCGGGCCGGACCTTCGCGCTGCCCGCCTATCTGTTCATGGCCGCGGTCGGTCTGGTGCTGCTCGTCGCCGCGGTGCGCGGGCTGACGGGCGAGCTGCCAAAGGCCGATCTGCATGCCGCCGGGGTGGTTCCGCAGGGGACGCCGGGCAGCGGCTGGGCATACGGCGCATCGCTCTTCATCGTGCTGCGCTCCTTCGCCAACGGCGGCTCGTCGCTCACCGGACTCGAAGCGATCTCCAACGGCATCTCCGCGTTCCGCGAACCGCAGGGCCGCAATGCCCGCCGCACCCTCGTCGCGATGAGCTGTGTACTCGGCATCCTCGTCCTCGGCGTCTCCACGCTGGCGCACTTCACGCATGCCGTCCCGTACATCGACGGCACGCCGACCGTCATCGCGCAGGAGGCTCACCTCGCCTTCGGTGCCGGCCCGCTCGGGACGGCCGGGCTGGTCTTCGTCCAGCTGGCGACGGCACTGGTCCTCTACACGGGTGCCAACACGCCCTTCACCGGCTTCCCGTTCCTCGCCAGTTTTGTCGCCGAGGACCGTTTCCTGCCGCGGGTACTGACCCGCCGCGGGCACCGGCTGGCCTTCTCCAACGGAATCATCGCGCTCACCGTCGTCTCGCTGGCGCTGCTGCTCGTCACGGGCGCCAGTGTGGACAAGCTGGTGGCGCTCTACGCGATCGGCGTGTTCACCGCGTTCACCATGGCGGGGTCCGGGCTCACCGCGTACCACCTGCGCCGCCGCGAGCGGTACCGCCGGCTGAAGATCGCGGTCAATGGGCTGGCCGCGGTCAGCTCGGCGGCCGTGGTTCTGATCTTCGCGGTCACCAAGTTCACCGAGGGCGCCTGGCTGGTCGTGATCGTCTTCCCGCTCGGCGTCTGGGCGTTGATGCGGATCAACCGCGAGTACCGACGCGAGGCCGCCGCACTGCACAGCCTCCAGGCCCCGGGCGCAGACCGGCCGCAGGTCCGGCGTCATCTGGTGTTCGTCCTCGTGGAGACGCTGGACCTGGCGACCCTGAAGGCACTGCGGTACGCCCATGAGCTGCGCCCGGACGAGATCCGGGCGGTGCACTTCGCGATCGACGAGGCGCACGGCAGGCGGCTGGCCGCCCGCTGGGAGGCGACAGCCGCGACCTCCGTGCCGCTGGAACTGGTGGCCTGCCCCGACCGGCGGCTGCGCCATGCGATGCGGGAGCTCGCGACCCGCACCACGGCGGACGGACAGACGTCGCTGACGGTCCTGGTGCCACGGCGGCTGTACCGGAACGCGCTCGGCAAGATGCTGCACCGGGGCACCGGCGAGGCGATGTCGAAGGCGCTGGCGCAGCTGCCGCATGTGGCGGTGACGATCCTGCCCTTCGATGTCTCACGGGCGCTGCGGGAGCTGGAGGAGGGGCGGGCGCCTCAGCCGGACTGATCCTGCTTCCGGGCGTCGTACGACTCGCGGGCGGCGTGCACGGCGTCGACACGCCGCTCCGTCCAGCGCGCCAGCCCCCACACCTGCTCGGCGGCCTCCTTGCCCAGCTCGGTGAGCGTGTAGTCCACCCGCGGCGGGATCACCGGCTTGGCATCCCGGTGCACGAAGCCGTCGCGCTCCAGCGTCTGGAGGGTCTGGGCCAGCATCTTCTCGCTGACGCCGCCGACCTCGCGGCGCAGTTCGCTGAAGCGGTAGGAGCGCTCCAGCAGGGCGGCCAGGACGAGGACGCCCCAGCGGCTGGTGACGTGTTCGAGCACCAGGCGGGAGGGGCACATCTGCTGGTTCACATCGGGCACCTTGCTTACGCTCATGCCAGTACCTTACTTCAAAGTGGGTACTTTCTCATGGTTAGTGCATCCCGTAGGGTGAGCGACAGAGAGCACGAACAAGGACCAGAGCAGCCAAAGAGGAGAAACCCCCCATGAGCATCGTCGTCACCGGAGCCACCGGAGAGCTCGGCAGTCTCGTCGTCGACCGACTGCTGGAGACCGTGCCCGCGAGCGGGATCGCCGCCGTCGTCCGCAACGAGGAGAAGGCCGCCGGCCTCGCCGCCCGCGGTGTCGAGCTCCGGGTCGCCGACTACGACCGCCCGGAGACCCTCGCCGGCGCCTTCAAGGCCGGGGACCGCGTCCTGCTCATCTCCGGCAGCGAGGTGGGCAAGCGCGTGCCGCAGCACACGGCGGTCATCGACGCGGCGAAGGCGGCGGGCGTCGCGCAGCTCGCGTACACCGGAGTGCTGGGCGGCCCGGACGCCGACTTCCAGCTGGCCGCCGAGCACAAGGTCACCGAGCAGCTGATCCTCGACTCCGGCCTGCCGTACACCTTCCTGCGCAACGGCTGGTACACGGAGAACTACACGGCGAACCTCGCCCCGGTCCTGGAACACGGCGCCGTCGTCTCCAACGCGGGCGACGGCCGGGTCGCCTCCGCCACTCGCGCCGACTACGCGGCCGCTGCGGCCGCCGTACTGACCGGCGAGGACCACCTCGGCAAGGCCTACGAGCTGAGCGGCGACGTCGCCTGGTCGTTCGCCGAGTACGCGGCCGAGGTGTCGAAGGCCACCGGCAAGGAGATCGCGTACAACAACGTCCCGGCCGCCGTGCACCAGGAGATCCTGGTCGGCGCCGGTCTGCCCGAGGGCTTCGCCGCGATCCTCGTCGACGTCGACGAGGCGATCGCGCGCGGCCTGCTCGCCGGTACGAGCGGCGACCTGGCCCGCCTGATCGGCCGCCCGACGACGCCGATGGCCGAGACGGTGGCCGCCGCGGTCGCCGCCGCCTGAGCCCTCGCCCCGGACCGGAAGGGCCCGCTGTCATGACCGTATTGCGATACGGCTATGACACCGGGCCCTCCCGGCGATACCGTCGTGCAGTCGGCGGAGCAGTCGACGCGAGGGATGCCGGGAGGGCCCGTGAAGGGGACAAATGAACAGCGGGCGGGCTTGTTGTCCGGCATCGGCGCCTACGGTCTGTGGGGGATCGTCCCGCTCTTCTGGCCGCTGCTGAAGCCGTCCGGCGCCATCGAGATCCTGGCCCACCGCATGGTCTGGTCGCTCGCCGTCGTCGGCATCGCGCTGCTCGCGCTGCGCCGCTGGGCGTGGATCGGCGAGCTGATACGCCGACCGAGGAAGCTGGGGCTGATCACGGTCGCCGCGGCCGTGATCACCGTCAACTGGGGTCTGTACATCTGGGCCGTGAACAACGGCCAAGTCGTCGAGGCATCGCTCGGCTACTTCATCAACCCCCTGGTCACCATCGCCATGGGCGTCCTGCTCCTCGGTGAGCGGCTGCGCCCCGTGCAGTGGGTGGCGGTCGGCACGGGCGTCGCGGCCGTGCTCGTGCTGGCGATCGGTTACGGACGTCCGCCGTGGATCTCGTTGACGCTGGCGTTCTCCTTCGCGACGTACGGCCTGGTGAAGAAGAAGGTCGACATGGGCGGCCTGGAGTCGCTCACCGCCGAGACCGCGGTGCTGTTCGTCCCCGCGCTCGGCTATCTGCTGTGGCTCGGTGCGCAGGGCGACGCGACGTTCGTCTCCGGTGGCGCCGGCCATGCGGCGCTGCTCGCCGCGACGGGTGTCGTGACGGCCACGCCGCTGGTCCTCTTCGGTGCGGCGGCGATCCGCGTCCCCCTCTCGACGCTGGGCCTGCTGCAGTACCTGGCGCCGGTCTTCCAGTTCATCCTCGGCATCGTCTACTTCCACGAGGCGATGCCGCCGGAGCGGTGGGCCGGGTTCGCGCTGGTGTGGCTGGCGCTCACGCTTCTGACGTGGGACGCGTTCCGGACGGTGCGGCGGACGAGGGCGCAGGCCGCGCGGCTTGCGGCGACGGCGGCGACACCGACGACGCCGGAGCGGACGTCTCCGGCAACCGGCGCGGACTCCTCGTACGCAGCCCGAGAGCACTGACCAGCGCGCCCAGCGTCACCATCACCACCGGCACGACGAGCGCCGCACGGAAGGCGTCCAGGGTGGCTCCGGGCGTGCCGTCCGTGCCCGCCGAGGCGAGCCCGTACACCGCCGTCACCGCGGAGATGCCGACCGCTGAACCGAACTGGGTCGAGGTGTGCAGCAGCCCGCCCGCCAGCCCCTGCTCACTGTCGGGCACGCCGTCGGTGGCCGCGATCGTCAGCGGACCGTAGGCGAGGGCGAAGGCGGTGCCGGTGAGGAGCAGCGTCGGGAACATCGCCGCATACGACCAGTTGGGCCCGACCTGCAGGAAGAGTCCGTACGAGACGATGGCGACGACGAATCCGCCGAGGATGACCCGCGCATTGCCGTAACGGTTCACCAGCCGAGGGGTGAGCGTCGGTGCGATGACCGCGTCGGCGCCCATCACCACCAGGGCGAGGGCGGTCTGCAGTGCGGACCAGCCGCGCAGCTCCTGGAGATACAGCGTCACCACGAACTGGAACCCGAAGAAGGACCCCACGAAGAGCAGGGCACCGAGGTCGGCCCGGACCATCGAGGCCCTTCGCAGCAGGGAGAGCCGGACCAGCGGGGCGGGCGAGCGGCGTTCGATCAGGACGAAGACGGCGATCAGGAGAAGCCCCGCCGCGAAGGCTGCGGCGGTCCACGCCCAGTCCGTCGTGCCGTGTTCCAGGCGCACGATCCCGTACGCGAGCAGCAGCATCGCCCCGGCGGCAGCGGCGGCACCCGGCAGGTCGAAGCCGCCGGTGCGGACCGGGCGCGCCTCCGCGGGGACGGTGCGGAGCGCGGCGATCAGGATCCCGCCGGCCAGCAGGACGGGCGCGAAGAACACCCAGCGCCAGCCGAGCTGGGTGAGCAGCCCGCCGATGACGAGCCCGAGCGAGAAGCCGCCCGCCGCGGTGCCCGCGAAGACCAGCAGCGCCTTGTTGCGCTGCGGCCCCTCCTCGTACGAGGTGGTGATGAGCGCCATGGCGGCGGGCGTCATGAACGCGGCGGCCACCCCGGTGACGAAGCGGGCGAGGATCAGTATCCAGCCCCGCTCGGCGAAGCCTCCGAGTCCGGAGAAGACCAGGAAGACGGAGAGCCAGACGAGGAACATCCGGCGCCTGCCGAACAGGTCGGCGGCGCGCCCGCCGAGCAGGGTGAACCCGGCATAGCCGAGGACGTAGGCACTCATCACCCAGGCGGTGGCACCGGTCGGCAGGGAGAGATCGGATCTGATCGAGGGGACCGCGACGGCGAGCATGGCGACATCGATGCCCTCCAGAAAGATCGTGCCGCAGAGGACGAGGAGCAGGGCCCGGGCGCGCGAGGGCATGGTGGACACAGGTGTCTCCTTGATGGGGCGGGCATGGGGAGTTACTCGGAAGCGGGTCGGTTCCCTCTTGTAACCACTGGCATCGTGCGCCAGCATCAACAGCCATGGAAGAAGGCACTTCGAAGTCACCGAGTCACCTCGGAGGCACCGTCGACGACGCGGCCCTCGTCGGCGACCCCGACCCGTTCCAGTGGGACACCCGCGAGGGCTGCGAGGTACGGCAGATCCTGGACCGGGTCGCCGACAAGTGGTCGCTCCTCGTCATCGCCCTGCTCGACCGCCGCAAGCTCCGCTTCACCCAGTTGCGCCGCGAGATCGACGGCATCAGCCAACGGATGCTGACCGTCACGCTGCGCCAGCTGGAACGCGACGGCCTGGTCGAACGGACGGTCCATGCCGTGGTGCCGCCCCGCGTGGAGTACGAGCTGACGCCGCTCGGCGGCACACTGCACACCACGATCCGGGCACTCGTCACCTGGACCGAGGAGCACCAGGGCGAGATCGCGGCGGCGCGCGCCGACTACGACGCCCGCGAGGCCGCCGACACGCATTGATGTTTACCCGGTTGCTTTCTTAACCTAGTTACGATTTCCTGGGGACAGTGGAACCGCACCCGAGGAGCAGGCATGACCGACGTACTGATCGTGGGAGCCGGACCGACCGGACTGACCCTGGCGTGCGATCTCGCCCGACGTGACATCGCCGTACGGATCGTCGACAAGTCCGGTGATTTCCCGCGCAGTTCGCGGGCGAAGGGGCCCAATCCCCGCTCCCTCGAGGTGCTTGAGGATCTCGGCGTGGTCGACGAGGTCCTGGCGGCGGGCGCGATGCCGCCGCCGATGCGCAAGTACCGGGGCAAAGTGGCGATCGCCGACGCCGACCCGTTCGAGGGGTCGGAGCCGACGCCGGACGCCCCGTACGACCGCTCGTGGCTCATCGCGCAGTGGCGGCTGGAGGAGATCCTGCGGGCCCGGCTCGCTGAGTACGGGGTACGTGTCGAACTGGGCGCCGAGGTGACGGGGCTGGTGGAGACGGACGCCTCGGTGACCGTCGCCTTCGCCGACGGCAGCGAGACGGGCACGGCCTACGTGGTGGGCTGCGACGGCGCCCACAGCGCGGTCCGCAAGCTGCTCGGGGTGCCGTTCGAGGGGCGGACGACGCAGGAGCAGATGATGGTCTGCGGCGACGTCGAGGTGGAGGGTCTCGACCGCGGGATCTGGCACCAGTGGTTCGACGAGGACGGCGCCGTGATGCTGTGCCCGATCCCGGGCACCCCGTCGGGCTGGTGGTTCCAGGCCGGGCCCGAGACGGACGCCGCAGGGGCCCCCGTACCGCCCTCGCAGGAAAGCTTCCGGCGGCTCTTCGCCAAGCATTCCGGCCTCCCGGGCACCCGCCTGTCGAACGCCACCCTGCTGTCGACGTACCGGGTCAACGAGCGCATGGCCGACCGCTACCGGGTGGGCCGCGTCCTCCTCGCGGGCGACGCCGCACATGTGCACGCGATCGCGGGCGGGCTGGGCATGAACACCGGCATCCAGGACGCGTTCAACCTGGGCTGGAAGCTCGCCCTCGTGGCGACCGGACGGGCGGGTACGGGCCTGCTCGACACCTACGAGGAGGAGCGGTTGCCCGTCGCCGCCCGGACCATCGGCCTCGCCTCCGACCGGCTGCGGGAGACCCTGGAGGCGATCAGGAAGCCGGGCGGCGGACTGGATGCGGCGAACGCCGCGGAGACCATGGGACTGGACGGGAACTACCGCTGGAGCTCGCTCGCCCGGGACGGCGCGGCCGACGGTCCCCGCGCCCGGCTGCGGGCGGGCGACCGCGCCCCGGACGCCCCGTGTCGCGACGCGGGGACAGGCGCGCGGGTCCGCCTGTTCGAGACGTTCGCCGGGCCGCACTTCACGCTGCTGGGCTTCGGTGCGGGCGCGGCGCAGGCGCTGCGGGAGGTGGCGGCGGAGTACGGCGACATGGTGCGCGTGCACGCGGTGGACGGCGGCGGCCACGGGGGCCTCACCGACGACGAGGGGCACGCCCGCTCGGCGTACGGGATCACCGAGGACGCCCTCGTCCTGGTCCGCCCCGACAACTACGTGGCGCTCATCGCGCGCGCCACGGACCACGGAGCCGTCGCGGATCACCTGGACCGTACGGCATTGGGGCGATGACGGCGCGTGTCCCGGTGAGTAAGCGCAGTCATACCGTCTGCTTATATTTCGCTAACACCTATGACCCGAACCCGGCACTTCGAGAGACACTCCCGCACACTCTGGGGCGTGGCGACCGCCACCGTGGCCGTCTCCGCCGTCATCTGCGCAGCCACACCCACCGCACGCGCCGACACCGCGCAGATGGTGCACCCTTCCGGACTCGGCCCGGCCGACCCCTGGTACCGCCTCCAGAGCGCTCCCGGCAGCGCGGACCCGACTTCGGGGGGTCAGGAAATCGCGCGGCCGGCGTCCACCTGGGCAACATCCCGATGAGCCGCGCCGCTGACGGCTCCCCGCGGACGGGCTCAGCCCGTCGCGGCGGCCACCCGGTCCATCACGCGCCGCCGCTGCGCGCGCCGCCGCTCGCGTTCCGCCGCGCTCGCCATGCGTTCCCGGTGGAAGCGGAGCACGTCCTCTCCCCTGCCCCGCCCGCCCCGGCTCCGGAGACCCGAACCGTCGTACGCCCACGGGTGTGTCGGATCCGGTCGCCGGGCCGGTGGCCGCGGATCTCGGGACTGGGACCACAGCCCGCTCACCGGCGCGAGCCCGGAGATCATCACGATCGCTCGCGCTGTGCAATTCCTGCGCATATGCCCCTGCCGGACTGTCCGCCGCACCCGGATCCCGACCGTCCGCGCAGGTCAGGGCCGTACGCCCGGAAGCGGATCTCCCTAGGGTTGTGGCATGCCCACCCCACCCATATATGCCCTCGTCGCCACGGACCTGGACGGCACCCTGCTACGCCGCGACGACACCGTGAGCCCCCGCTCCCGTGCCGCGCTCGCCCGGGCCGCCGCGTCGGGGGCCCGGCACATCGTGGTCACCGGACGGCCGGTGCCCGGCGTACGGGACCTGCTCGCGCGGCTGGAGTACCGGGGTCCGGTGGTCTGCGGGCAGGGCACGCAGCTGTACGACGCCGGGGCCGGCCAGATCATTCGCACGGCGACCCTGGACCGGGACCTGGCGGACACCGCGCTCGGCAAGATCGAGGCCCAGGTCGGGCCGGTGTTCGCGGCCGTGGACCAGGACGGAACCGACGGGCGGACGCTGATCGAGCCGGGGTACCTGATGCCCCACCCCGCACTGCCCGCCGTATGGGTCGGCCACCGCGAGGAACTGTGGGAGGCGCCGATCGTCAAGGTCCTCGTCCGCCACCCCGACCTGACGGACGACGCACTCGCGGAGGCGGCCCGCGCGGTCGTCGGTGACCTGGCGACCGTCACCCTCTCCGGCCCCGGCACCGTCGAACTCCAGCCGTACGGCGTCGACAAGGGCACCGGGCTGGCCCTGGCGGCCGAGACCCTGGGGGTGGATCCGGCGGCCACGATCGCCTTCGGTGACATGCCCAACGACCTGCCGATGTTCCGCCGGTCCGGGCACGGCGTCGCGATGGCCAACGCCCACCCCGAGCTGAAGGCGGCAGCGGACGAGGTGACGCTGACGAACGAGGCGGACGGGGTCGCGGTGGTGCTGGAGCGGCTGTTCGGCTGATCCCGGCTGTGCGCATGGTCCCGGCGGCGACCGTGCTCCCGGGCGGTGCCCCGTTCCCAATTTCCATGCACGTGCATATAGTGCAGACACGTACAGTCGTTGTGCGCAAGGCATCCGATGCGTCCACGGGGAGAAGTCGCCATGACCACCGCTCGTTCATTCCTGTTCCTGCTGGGCAGCACCCGCACCGACGGCAACACCGAGGAACTCGCCCGACTCGCCGCCGAGCAGCTGCCACCCGAGACCGAACAGCGCTGGCTGAGCCTGAACGAGCTGACGCTCCCCGACTTCGAGGACCTGCGGCACGAGGGCGACGGCAGCTACCGCGCACCCACCGGGAACGCCGCCACCCTGCTGGACGCGACGCTCGGCGCGACCGATCTGGTCCTGGCGTCACCGCTGTACTGGTACGCCATGTCCACCTCCACCAAGCGGTACCTGGATCACTGGTCGGGGTGGATGCGGGTGCCCGGCGTCGACTTCAAGGAGCGAATGGCCCGACGGACCCTGTGGGGCGTCACCGCGCTCGCGACGGCCGATCCGAGCGTGGCCGAGCCGGCCACCGGGACGCTGCGCACCATCGCGTCGTACATGCGGATGGAGTGGGGCGGGATGCTGCTGGGGCTCGGCAACCGGCCCGGCGACGTACTGAACGACACGGCCGCCGCCACCCGCGCCAAGACCTTCTTCGGCTGACCCGGGGCGCCGGCCGTCAGGTGCCGGGCCCGCGCCGGTACCGCCGCACCAGGAACACGACCACCGGCGCGGGGACACCGGTGATCATCCCGCGATCGGTTCCCGCATCCGACCGGCGTCCGTCGCGGAAGCCCGCAGCGCGCACAGCACATGCGCGACCAGTGCGGCGATCGTCGCCTCGTCCTGGACCG
The DNA here is from genome assembly GCF_042802415.1 of Streptomyces sp. NPDC057486. Classification (NCBI taxonomy): domain Bacteria; kingdom Bacillati; phylum Actinomycetota; class Actinomycetes; order Kitasatosporales; family Streptomycetaceae; genus Streptomyces; species Streptomyces sp. NPDC057486. Next base: position 81,546 of record NZ_JBHVEE010000001.1, read on the forward strand.
GCTTGCGCAGCACATGGCGGTAGTAGACCGGCCCGTAGAGCATCTCCACGGCCAGCGGCAGATTCGCGTCCGGCGGGATCTGGCCCTGTTCCTGGGCTCGGCGCAGCCGGTCGACCGCCTGGGCGAAGCGGGGTTCGATCAGTTGCGTCCGGACCGTTTCGGCGAGTTCGTCGTCGTGGTGGACCTCGGAGAGGATCCCGGCGTACGCGGGGCCGAACGGCGCGGTGGCGAGCAGATTCACCGCGCCCGACACATGGGTGCGCAGGTCGGCGGCGATGTCGCCGGTGTCGACGAACGGGGTGGCGTCCACCAGCGCCTCCGTGAATGCCTCCAGGATCACCGCGCTCTTCGACGGCCACCAGCGGTAGATCGTCTTCTTGCTGACGCCGGCCCTGGCCGCGATCGCCTCGATGGTGACGCGGCCGTACCCCTTCTCCGTGCACAGGGCGAGCGCGGCCTCCAGGGTCGCCCGTCGCGATCGCTCGCTGCGGCGCAGGGAACTCGACGATGTGATCATTCCGTGAGCATAGGCGCGTTTGATCTGATTCTTGTTGACAGCCCGTCGCCAAAAGTCGAACAATGTTCAAGCGGAAACGGAACGTGCCGTGTCGGTCCGTTCCGACTGTTCGCACCGTTCGTGCCGTACGTGCCGCGACGAGCCGATCGGGGGACGGCTCGCCCGGCCGACGGCGCGGCCGGACCCGACGAAGGCCCGCCCGCTCAGGCCGTGATGTCCTTCGTCGTGAAGCGCGCCCAGGCCGCCGAGCCGAACACCGCCGCGTACAGCCCCTGCAGCCCCAGGTTCTTGACGATCCCGTCCCAGTAGACGGGATCGCGCAGCAGGTCCGCGAAGGACAACCAGTGGTGCGGGAAGAGATACGGGTGGATGCCGCTCAACTGCGGGATCGTGTCCAGGATCTGTACGGTGATCAGCACCCCGACCGTCGCGGCCATCGCCGCGATCCCGCTGCCGGCGAGCGTCGAGATGAACAGTCCGAGCGCCGCGAACCCGATGAGTGACGCCGCCACCGTCACCGCGATCAGGCCGGCCCGCAGGAGCCCCTCGCCGACGCCGATCCGGGTCCCGGAGATCGTCGTGACCTCGCCGACCGGGAAGAGCAGCGCCCCGACGACGAGCGCCGACACCGCCACGACGAGGGTCGCGGTCAGGCAGAACGCGAGGGTGGCGGTGTACTTGGTCAGCAGCAGCCGGGTCCGGCCCGCGGGTGCGACCAGCAGATAGCGCAGGGTGCCCGCGCTGGCCTCGCCCGCGATCGCGTCGCCCGCGACGACGCCGACGGCCAGCGGCAGGAAGACCGGAAGCGTCACCGCCAGGGCGGCGAAGACCAGGAACAGGCCGTTGTTGGTCACCTGGGAGAGGAACGCCGGGCCCCCGCCGTCGGGCGGCCCGGCGGGCGAGCCGTCGCTCGTCTGGACCTTCACCGCGATCCCGATCAGCACGGGGACGGCGGCCAGCACCCCGAGCAGCGCGAGCGTGCGCCCGCGGCGCAGGGTCGTGGCCAGTTCGGAGCGGAGGATCCCGAACGTCCACAGCGGGCAGCGGGAGCGGCCCGCCCGCACGGGTGCGATTTCAGCCTGCGACATCGAAACCCTCTCCGGTGAGTGCGACGAAGGCGTCCTCCAACGAGGCCCGTTCGACGCCGAAGGAACGTACGCGTACACCGCCGTGGACCAGCGCCCCGCTCAGGTCGGCGAGCTCGACCTCGCGCGGTGGGGGTTCGGCGGTGACCCGGTCGCCGTCGACGGTGACGCCGGTGAGGCCGTGTTCCTTGAGGATGCGGGCGGCGTCGGCGGGATCGGGAGTGGTGACGGCGAGCCTGCCGCGGGTGCCGGCCGCGAGGTCGGCGACCGGCCCCTGGGTGATCAGCCGCCCCCTGGCCATGACCGCGGCGTGCGTGCAGACCTGTTCGATCTCGTCGAGGAGGTGGGAGGAGAGGAAGACGGTGGTGCCGTCCGCCGCCAGTTCCCGGACCAGGGTGCGGATCTCACGCATGCCCTGCGGGTCGAGTCCGTTGGTCGGCTCGTCCAGGACGAGGAGACGGCGCGGCTGCAGCAGGGCGGCGGCGAGCCCGAGGCGCTGCTTCATGCCCAGCGAGTACGCCTTCGCCTTCTTGCCCGCCGCGGCGGCGAGTCCCACCCGGTCCAGGGCGGCGGCGACCCGGGCGTGGCGGGTGCGCGGATCGGCGGTCGGGTCGGCGGAGTCGTACCGTACGAGGTTGTCCCGGCCGGTCAGGAACGCGTACAGCGCGGGTCCTTCGATCAGCGTTCCGACCTGCGGGAGCACGGTGCGGGCGGCGCCCGGCATGGGGTCGCCGAGGACCCGGGCGGTACCGGACGTCGGAGCGATCAGCCCCATCAGCATCCGGATCGTGGTGGTCTTCCCGGAGCCGTTGGGCCCGAGGAAGCCGAAGACGCTGCCGTCGGGAACGCTGAGGTCGAGTCCGTCGACGGCGAGTTGGCCGCCGCGGTACCGCTTGGTGAGACCCCGGGTCTCGATCACGGCCGTTCCGGTCCGGGGCACCACCGAGGACTCGGTCACGGCACCGGGCTCTGTCATGCGCAACTCCCCATGGTTCGGGTAACGGAACGCCCCGCCGTACGGAGGGTACGGCGGGGCGGTGGTGCGGTGCAGGAAGGACGGGAACGTCAGTTGGCGGCGCTGTCGGCCGCCTTGACGAGCGCGTCCTTGGTGACCGCACCGACGTAGACCTTGCCGTCGTCCGTCATCAGGGCGTTGACCAGGCGGGTCTTGAAGACCGTGCCGGAGCCGAACTTTCCGGTGACCTTGTCGCCGAACGAGTCCAGGAACTGCTGGGCCGCGGGCGGAACATCCGCATTCTTCTCCGACGAGGGGAGTCCCTCGCCGGCCGGTGCCTCGATCGCGTAGATCGCGCCCCAGCCCTCGCCGATGACCTTCGCGCCTCCGCCGCCGGCGATCTTGTCCAGACCGGTCAGTCCCTCCGGCCCCTTCTCGACGTCCTTCTCCGCCTTCGCCTCGCCCGCCTCGGTCACCTCGGTGCCCTTGGGCGGGGTGAACGTGAACGAGGACGCGGCGGGCCTGGAGAAGTCGACGCTGGTGAACCCGGCGTCGATCACCGCCTTGCCACCGCTGCTCGGGGAGAGGGTGAACTTCAGCGGTACGCCGTTCTTCGCATCGACTGCAACGGTGATCGCGCCGATCGTCGAGCCGCTCTGCTTGGGCTTGATGACCAGCTTGTACGCATCACGCCCGGCGACCTGCGCCGTGCCGTCGACCGTGACGGAGGTGGTGGAGTCCGCCGCCTTGAGCGCCTGCTCGGCCAGCGCCTTCGGTGTGGTCGGCACGCCCTCCGGGGCCGTGCGCCCCTCGTGCTTCCCGGCGTCCGGGGCCTTGTCGGTGGTCGCGTGGTACGCCTCGTCGGACTTGCTGTCGTATGCCCACAGCTGGTCCCCGTTGCGGATCACGCTGTACTCGGCGGCGCTGTCCAGAATGGAGACGCGCTGCTTGTCGGGGCCGTCGGCGGCCACCCGCAGCGTGTGCGTGCCGGAGGCGAGCTCCGTCAGCCTGTCCTTCGGGGCGGCGCTCGAACCACCCTGCTCGCCGCCGGCGCTCTGGGCGAACGACTCGGCCAGACCACCCAGCGACGGGATGCCGAGGTCGCTGCTGACCCGTACCGTGCCGGAGAGCTGCTGGGTGTCCGAGGCCGCGATCTTCTCGATGAGCTTCTGTGCGCTGATCTTCGGCAGTTCGGGGTCACCGGAGTCCGCGAGCGCCGGGACCAGACCGATCGTCGCGGCCGCCACCCCCGCCACCGCGACCGGGACGACGTAGCGGGCCGCCTTTCTGCGGGCGGCCGTGGTGCTCGTGGCGCTGCCGGTGGTCTCTGCGCTGTCGTTCGGTGCCATGTGTGCCCTACCTCCGTGGTCGGCGGCTTCCGTCCGGATGCACTCGTCCACTCCGTGCCGCCGTTCTCACCCGATGTGGTCAGGAGTGGTTGTTCTCCATCTGACCAAAATCACCGGGCGGAATCATCAACCCGCGGAAGCAACTGCGCCTACCTCTTCGGTATGACACAACACGGTCGTCCCTCCCCCGACCCGTAGGGGTAGGGGCCGGCGAACGCCGCTGAAGCCTCCGCACGAGCGGACCAGGGGCCTGTCCGGCGGATCCTGCCGGACAGGCCCCTGGCCGCGAGGAGGGCTCAGCGCTTGAGCATGAAGGTGAAGTCGCCGGAGAGCCTGCCGCTCAGCCGGACCGCCGAAACGAGTTTCCCCTCCGTGATCAGTCGCTCGACCTCGGCCCGCGAAAGACCGCAACCGTCAGCGATCAGTCGCACCGGCCGGACAGGGATCCGCGCCGCAAAGCGGACCGAGACGTCGATCACCTCGCGGTCCGGTTGATCCGATCCGCCGGTGTCGAGGCGCCACGCGTCGTCCCAGTCGAGGGCGATGCGATTACGGCGCCGCACGACCGGATCCTGGAGCAGTTCGGCCGCCAGGCCGGGGTCGTTGTCATGCAGCCGGTCCAGCAGCTCAGGTCGTACGGAGCGCACGTGCATCCGCTCCAGGACCGTGAGCTTTGCCGTGTCCCCGCAAGCGGTACAGAGGACGAGGAGCCAGGCGTCGAGGAGCTTGTGGTTTGCGTTGACACGAAATTTTCCGTTTGCCCGGAAGCGCTCGGACGCGCACGCGTGGCAACGGCGGAGAACGGTCGGCAGGCAAGTGGGCATGACCACCCAGGTTTTGAGCACAGAAGTACCCCGGTTCCAGTGAGAAGTCCGCAGCAAAAAGGAGCGCGGCGCACATGCGCGACGCGCGACACATCAGCTCTCGGGAGGTCTCACAGGGTGTACAACGGCACGTCCTTGCCTGGACAACTTGGCTCGGCAGCACGGTAGGGCAGCACAGCGGCGCTGTTCCACCGGTTTTCCAGCGCCTCACCGCCAGGTTCCGTCCGGCGGATCATGGACGGATCCGGACCCGGATCGCGGCGACGACGACGGTGCCGTGGAAGACGTGGGCCGGCTCGTCGTACCTCGTGGCCACGGCCCGGAAGTTCGGATGTGGCGTCTGCGCAGGTAGCGGGTTACAGCGGGAGTTGTACGCCTTGCACGACTGGAACGAGCTGCGGTGCGTCGCCCCACTGCCCTCGTGTGATCACGAATGACAGCGGGCGGCACCACCTTCACCGGCCGGATGGATCTTCCAGGCCGGTCCGCCCCGGGAGCGTCCGCGTCCCTCGTCGGGCCGGTGCTGTCGGCTGGCGAGCTCCTCCTGGTGCCCCGGCACCCTGCGGTGGCTCTTCCAACGCCCGCCCCGCCGAACCGTCCTGGGCACATGTGGCTTCGACCGGGCCCACTCGCCGTTCGTCGGATTCCCCGTCCCACGACGGGTGCAACGCCCCCGGCCCGAACCCGTCACATGATCCGCCGGAGGGGCACTGGGGGGTGTCGGAAGTCCCGCCTGCCCCGCGACACCTGGCACGCACGCTCGCTGCGTTGTCGGGGTCATCCGAGTACGTCCAGTACGAGGACGACCCTCCGCCTCGCGATCGCACGCACCGGACGCCGCCGGGCCCACCCTCCGGACGGACGGCGGGACTTCCGACACACGCCCTAGCCCGCGCGGTGCACCACGGCGTCGCACAGCTCTTCCAGTGCGGCCTTCGCGTAGCACTCGGGAAGCGGCTTCAGGGTCGCCCGCGCCTCCTCCGCGTACCGGACGGTGTCGCGCCGGGCCTGCTCCAGCGCCGGGTGCGTCCGCAGCCGGCCGAGCGCCTCGGCCAGCCGGTCGTCGTCGCTCAGGTCGCCGTCCAGCAGCTCAATGAGCTCCAGGTCGTCCGGCTTGCCTGCGGCCGCCGCCTGCGCCCGCAGGTGCAGGACGGGAAGCGTCGGGATTCCTTCGCGCAGATCGGTGCCGGGGGTCTTGCCGGACTCGTGGCTGTCGGAGGCGATGTCGAGCACGTCGTCGGCAAGCTGGAAGGCGACGCCGAGCCGTTCACCGTACTGGGTGAGGATGTCGACGGCGGACTCGTCGGCGCCGGCCATCATCGCGCCGAACCGGCACGCCACGGCGATCAGCGAGCCGGTCTTGCCGCGCATCACGTCGAGGTAGTGGTCGACCGGGTCGCGGCCGTCGCGCGGGCCGGCGGTCTCCAGGATCTGTCCGGTGACCAGGCGTTCGAACGCCTCGGCCTGGATGCGTACGGCCTCCGGGCCGAGGTCGGCCAGGATGTGCGAGGCGCGCGCGAAGAGGAAGTCGCCGGTCAGCACGGCCACCGAGTTGCCCCAGCGGGTATTGGCGCTGTCGACGCCGCGGCGTACGTCCGCCTCGTCCATCACGTCGTCGTGGTAGAGCGTCGCAAGATGCGTCAGCTCGACGACCACGGCGGACGGCACGACGCCCGGCGCGTCCGCGTCGCCGAACTGGGACGCCAGCATCGCCAGCAGTGGCCGGAAACGCTTGCCCCCGGCCCGTACGAGATGCTGCGCGGCTTCCGTGATGAACGGGACGTCGCTCTTGGTGGCATCCAGCAGCCCCGCCTCGACAGCGGCCAAACCGGTCTGGACATCGGCCTCAAGAGCCTGGTCCCGCACGCTCAGTCCGAACGGCCCGACGACGGTCACGAGGGGATCTCCTGTCTGCTGACGATCACACGGAATGTCGATGTGTCGCTGTCATCACTCAACTCAGCGTATCCGGTCCCGTTTGGATCACCGTGGGCGCCTTCCCGCCACCGCCGGTATGTTCGTGATCAGCTCATACGATCAGGAGTAGGCCCTTTGTCCCACAGCGCTGCCGCCCTCGACGAGACAGAGCCGCCAACCGCCGACGACCACGCCTGTTCCGGCCGGTCACGGGGGCTGATGACCCTGTCCTGCCCGGAGGTCCGGAAGCGGTTCTCGTTCCTCGGCACGCAGGCCGCCCCGGTCCTCCGTTTCGCCGACACGGTGGCGGCCCGACACGGTGGCGAACGGCACCGTGGTGCGGGCCGGTCCGGCCGTCTTCGCGGCCGGCCCCTGGCTCAGGCGCACCGTGCACCCCCTCCACCGAGGTACCGCCATGCACATCAGGACCAGGTTCCCGTACGACACCACCCATGAGGACGTCCGCATCCCGCTGCCGGACGGCACCCTGCTGTACGCGCGGATCTGGAGGCCGGTCACCGACGAACCCGTGCCGGCGCTCCTGGAGTACCTGCCGTACCGGCTGAGCGACTGGACGGCGCCGCGCGACTGGCAGCGCCACCCCTGGTACGCGGGCCACGGCTACGCCTCCGTCCGCGTGGACGTCCGCGGGCACGGCAACAGCGAGGGAATGCCGGGCGACGAGTACGACGCGACCGAGCTCGCCGACGGGGTCGCCGTCATCCACTGGCTGGCCGAGCAGCAGTGGTGCTCCGGCCGGGTCGGCATGTTCGGCATCTCCTGGGGCGGCTCCAACTCGCTCCAGATCGCCGCGCTCGCCCCGGAGCCGCTGAAGGCGATCGTCACCGTCTGCTCGACCGACGACCGCTACGACAACGACGTGCACTACATGGGCGGTTCGGTCCTCGCCGTCGACATGCACGCCCGGGCGGCCACCATGCTCGCCTTCGTCTGCCGGCCCCCGGACCCGGCGCACGTCGGCGAGGACTGGAAGGACATGTGGTGCGACCGGCTCGAAGCGGTCGAGCCCTTCATCCACACCTGGCTGGCGCACCGGACCCGCGACGACTACTGGAAGCACGGAAGCGTCTGCGAGGACTACTCCGCCATCCGGGCGAACGTGCTCGCGGTCGGCGGCTGGCACGACCCGTACCGCGACACCGTGCTGCGGCTCGTCGAGCACCTCGACCCGGCGAAGGTGCGCGGGCTGATCGGCCCGTGGTCGCACCAGTACCCGGACCGCGGCCTGCCGCCGGGACCCTCGATCGGCTTCCTCCAGGAGACGCTGCGCTGGTGGGACCAGCACCTCAAGGACAGGGACACCGGCGTCATGTCCGAGCCGCTGCTGCGGTCCTGGATCAGCGAGTCGCACCGGCCCGCGACGGTGTACGAGACGCTGCCCGGACGGTGGGTCGGTGACACCGGCCGACCTTCGGAGAACATCACGCCGGTCACGTACGCCCTCCGGGGCGGACCGCAGACCGTCGATTCGCCGCAGCACACGGGGCTGGACGCCGGGCGGTTCCTCCCGTTCGGCAACGACGCCGATCTGCCACCCGACCAGCGCGACGAGGACGCCAAGTCGGTCTCCTTCGAGTTCCCGGTCGAGGACTCCCCCATCGAGATCCTGGGCCGCCCGAGGGTGACGCTCCGGATCCGCATGGACGTGCCGCGCGGCCAGGCGATCGCCCGGCTCTGCGACGTCGCCCCGGACGGCGCGTCCACACTCGTCACCCGCGGGGTCCTCAACCTGTCGGCCCGGCACGGCCGCGACCGGTCCGACGACTGGCCGCCCGGTGCGACCGAGGACGTCGCCTTCGAGCTGAACGGCATCGGGCACGCCTTCCCGCCCGGCCACCGGATCAGGCTCGCCGTCTCCTCCTCCTACTGGCCGTGGATCTGGCCGCAGGCCGGTTCGGCCGGCTTCACGCTGGACGCGGACGGCAGTTTCGTCGAACTGCCGGTGCGCCGCCGCACCGAGGACCCCTCGATCAGGTTCGAGCAGGCGGAGCAGTCGGAGCCGCTCGGCGTCGTCCACCCGGTGACGCTCGACGAGCCCCGCCCGGAGCGGCTGGTGGTCCGCGACGTGGCCAGGGGCGAATGGCGGCTGGAGGTCGACCCGCGCCACGGCGGCACCCGCGTCCACCCGGACGGCCTCGAATTCACCGAGGACGCGGTGGAGACGTACACGATCCAGGAGGACGACCCGCTGTCGGCACGCACCCGCTCCGACTGGACGATCCGGCTGCACCGGCCGGAGACGGCCTGGGACGCGCGGATCGAGACGCGGTCCGAGATCAGTGCGGACGCGACCGACTTCATCACGTCGGACGAGGTGGTGTGCAAGGACGGCGACGAGATCGTCTTCCACCGGACCTGGGAGAGGCGGATCCCGCGCACAGCGGGCTGAAAAGACCGCCGTACCCCTGCTCACGTGGGGGAATGCCGGAACTTTCCGGCCATTGCGCGTAGTTGCGACACTGCCGCGGGGTAGCAACACCGACGTAACGTGTCCCCCAATCGACCTGGAAAGCGAGGCAGCAACAGATGCCCGAGCAGAACAGCCCGCTCGATCTGGCCGAGGGCGACCCCTTCGGTCCGCACAACCTTCCGTACGGGGTGTTCTCCACCCACGACCACCCCGAGGACCGCCGGGTCGGCGTCCGCATCGGCGGCCACGTGCTGGACGCCGGAGCCGCGGCGCACACGCTCGGCTCGCCCTACGCCCAGCTTCTCGCCCAGCCGGACCTGACCGCACTGCTGTCGGCGGGCCGCACGGCATGGCGGGACGTCCGGCGGGCCCTGACCGCGTGGGTGACGGTTCCTGCGCACCGCCCGGACATCGAGCCACTGCTGCATCCGATCGGGGCGGTGACGCTCCATATGCCGTACGCGGTCGCGGACTACGTCGACTTCTACGCCAGCGAGAACCACGCCACCAATGTCGGAAAGATCTTCCGGCCGGACGGCGCCGCACTGACGCCGAACTGGAAGCATCTCCCGATCGGTTACCACGGCCGGTCCGGCACCGTCGTCGTCTCCGGCACGGATGTGGTGCGCCCCTCCGGCCAGCGCAAGGCCCCCTCCGACGCCGCCCCGGTCTTCGGCCCCTCGGTCAAGCTGGACATCGAGGCCGAGGTCGGCTTCGTGGTGGGTGTCCCCTCGGAGCAGGGACGGCCGGTCCCGCTCGGCGCGTTCCGCGACCATGTCTTCGGGCTCTCGCTGCTCAACGACTGGTCGGCACGGGACCTCCAGGCATGGGAGTACGTCCCGCTGGGCCCGTTCCTCGGCAAGTCCTTCGCCACGTCCGTATCGCCGTGGGTGACGCCGCTCGAAGCCCTGGAAGCGGCCCGGATCGCCCCGCCCGCCCGGGACTTCCCGCTGCTCCCCTACCTCGACGACACGGGCGAGGAGGAACCCGGCGGCCTCGACCTGCGGATCGCGGTCGCGATCAACGGGCAGGTGGTCGCCGAGCCGCCGTTCGCCACCATGTACTGGACGGCGGCCCAGATGCTGGCCCACATGACGGTGAACGGCGCCTCGCTGCGCACCGGCGACCTGTACGGCTCCGGCACGGTCAGCGGCGCCGAGCCCGGACAGCGCGGCTCGCTCCTGGAGCTCACCTGGAACGGCAGGGAACCGCTGGAACTCCCCGAGGGCAAGCGGACCTTCCTGGAGGACGGCGACATCGTGACGATGACGGCCTGGGCACCGGGACCGGACGGCACACGGGTCGGCCTCGGCGAGGTCACGGGACGGATCGTGCCCACGTCGTGAACCCCACTCCCCCGGAGCCCACGCTCCCCGAGGAACTGCTCCTGCTCGCCCTGGACCCGCAGCGCGGCAAGCCGTACTGCCGAAACCGTTTCCTGGAGTACGCGGTGGCGGGCGCGGTCCTCGCGGAGCTGGAGCTCCACGGCCGGATCGCCGAACAGCTCGGCCGGATACGGGTGATCAGTCCGCTCGCTCCCCAGGACCCGCTCCTCGCGCAGGTCCTGGGGAGCCTGCCGGCCCCGGACGAGGGCGGGCCCGCGGGCGGCGTCAGCGCCGAGCGGTGGATCCGGCGGACCGGCCGGTACGTCGAGGAGCTGTGCCTGGAGCATCTGGTGGGCCGCTCGGTCCTGCGCAGGGAGACCCACCGGCTCCTCGGCCTGCTCCCCTACCACCGCCACCCGGCGGCGGACCCGGCCGGACCGGCCGCGGTCCGGGAACGCTTCGCGGCCGCCGAGGCAGCCGGCTTCCCGGACCGGCGGAGCCGCACACTGGCCGCGCTGGTCTCGGCGACCGGTCTGTCGGGCACCGTGGCACAGGGCGGCTGGAGAAGCCGTTCGACGATGCGCGACCTGGTGCACGACGAGTGGACCGCGTACGCGGTGCGCCAGAACGTACGCCAGGACAAGGCCGACCGGAGCGGCACGGGTTCGGGGGGCGGCGGAGGCGACGGGGACGACTGACCCGGGCAAGGTGGCCGGGGACAGGCGCCTGACCGGCGGCTGACCGGGACAGAGGCCGGACGGGACTCCCGACGGTCAACGGTGCGCGGGGCGATCACACGTTCGGGGGAGCCCTATCCCATACCCGGCGGATACGCTGGAAAGTCCCGCGAGACTCCGACGCATGGGAGCACTCATGAGCGTCGAACCCGAGGCCCCCGAGCCGCGGTGGGCGGTTCCGCCCGTGGGCGGCTGGACCGCCGATGACCTGGACACACTCCCGAATCTGCCTCCGCACACGGAGCTGATCGACGGGAGCCTTGTTTTCGTGAGTCCGCAGACCCTCTTCCGTTCGCGGGCGGTCAGCTTCTTCGAGTGGCAGCTGCAGTCGCTGGTGCCTCCCGAGCTGCTGGAACCCGCCACCGGCGCCTACATCTCCACCGGCATCTTCCACGACCGGATGAAGGTCTCCGTGCCCTTCCCGATCGATCTCGATCTCACCGCGATCACCCCGCGCCGCCGGGCGGCGGACCCGGAGTAGTCCGGCCCCCGCCGCACCGCCCCGGCGCTCACTCGTACTCGGGTGGTTCCTCGTCCCAGCCGAACTCCGGGTCCGCGTCCGGGGCCACCGGCGGTCCCGGAACCGGGGCCGGAACGTGGTGCGGGACCGGTGCGGGTCCCGGGTCCGGCGCCTCGGGCCCTGCGTCCCCGAACGACCCCAGCACCTCCAGCACACCTTCGCCGTACGTCGCCAGCTTCTTCTCCCCCAGGCCGCCGATGCCGCCCAGCTCGCCCAGGGAAGCCGGCCGCACCGTCGCGATCTCGCGCAGCGTCGCGTCGTGGAAGATGACGTACGCCGGGACGCCCTGCTCCTTCGCCCGGACGCCACGCCAGGCCCGCAGCGCCTCGAAGACCGGTACGGCCTCCGGGGCCAGTTCGGCGACGGCCGCCGAGGTCTTCGCCTTGCGTTCGCCCTTCGAGGAGCGCGACGCGGGCTTCGCCGCCTCCTTGCGCAGCCGTACCTCGCGCTCGCGGCCGAGCACCGAGCCGCTGTCCTCCGTCAGCACCAGCGTGCCGTACTCGCCCTCGACCTCCAGCAGGCCCTGGGCCAGCAACTGCCGGACCACGCCACGCCATTCCGCCTCGGACAGCTCCTCGCCGATGCCGAAGACCGACAGCTGGTCGTGGTCGAACTGGATGACCTTCGCGGTCTTGCGGCCCAGCAGGATGTCGACGATCTGGCCGGCGCCGAACTTCTGGCCGCGCTCCCGCTTCAGCCTGACCACGGTGGACAGCAGCTTCTGCGCGGCCACCGTGCCGTCCCAGGTCTCGGGCGGGGTGAGGCAGGTGTCGCAGTTGCCGCAGGCCGCGGTCTGCGGCTCCTGGCCGAAGTATGTGAGCAGCCGGGCGCGCCGGCAGTCGGCGGTCTCGCACAGGGCGAGCATCGCGTCGAGGTGGGCGGCCGCGCGGCGGCGGAACGCCTCGTCGCCCTCGCCGCCCTGGATCAGCTTGCGCTGCTGGACGACGTCCTGGAGGCCGTACGCCATCCAGGCCGTGGACGGCAGCCCGTCACGGCCCGCGCGGCCGGTCTCCTGGTAGTAGCCCTCGACCGACTTCGGCAGGTCGAGGTGGGCGACGAACCGTACGTCCGGCTTGTCGATGCCCATGCCGAACGCGATCGTCGCCACGACGACCAGACCGTCCTCGCGCAGGAACCGTGCCTGGTGGCGCGCACGCGTCCCGGCGTCCAGACCCGCGTGGTACGGAACCGCCTCGATGCCGTTGCGGCAGAGATACTCGGCGATCCTCTCCGTCGAATTGCGCGACAGGCAGTAGACGATGCCGACGTCCCCGGCGTGCTCCTCCTTCAGGAAGGAGAGCAGCTGCTTCTTCGGGTCGGCCTTCGGCACGATCCGGTACTGGATGTTGGGCCGGTCGAAGCTGGCGACGAAGTGCTTCGCGTCGGGCATGCCCAGACGCTGGGTGATCTCCTGGTGCGTGGCGTTCGTCGCCGTGGCCGTCAGGGCGATCCGGGGCACGTCGGGCCAGCGCTCGCCGAGCACGGACAGGGCCAGATAGTCCGGCCGGAAGTCGTGGCCCCACTGGGCGACGCAGTGCGCCTCGTCGATGGCGAAGACGGAGATCTTTCCGCGGGCGAGCAGCTGGAGGGTGGAGTCCAGACGGAGCCGCTCCGGCGCCAGGTACAGCAGGTCCAGCTCACCGGCGAGGAATTCCGCCTCCGTGACCCGACGCTCGTCGAAGTCCTGCGTGGAGTTGATGAACCCGGCGCGCACACCGAGCGCCCGCAGCGCGTCGACCTGGTCCTGCATGAGCGCGATCAGCGGTGAGACGACGACGCCCGTACCTGGTCTGACCAGGGCCGGGATCTGGTAGCAGAGGGACTTTCCGCCACCGGTGGGCATGAGGACGACGGCGTCACCGCCCGCCACCACATGGTCGACGACCGCTTCCTGTTCGCCGCGGAACGTCTCGTAGCCGAACACCCGGTGCAGCGTCCGCTGCGCTTCGCTCTCGGCGCTCTCGGTCACATCCGTCATGGTCCCGCCCGTCCCGCTCATCGCTCTGTCACCCGGGGTCCGTCCCGTTCTCCTGCGCCGTCCCCTGCCACGATAAGCGCCGCCGGTGACAACGCCCGCCACGCTTGACAAGCCCGCGCTGCCCGCCGCTCCCGGAAAGCCGATCGCCGGGCAGGCTCGTCATGGAGCCCGCCCGGCGATCGGGAGCGGAACGGCAACCGGGACACCGGTCGGCCGCTCCGCGTCACCTCACGAACACTCCCGCCTGGCTCGCCAGGTCGAGGAAGTACTGCGGGGCCAGGCCCAGCACCAGCGTGACGGCGACACCGACCGCGATCGTCGTCATCGTCAGCGGGGACGGGACGGCGACCGTCGGGCCGTCCGCCTTCGGCTCACTGAAGAACATGAGCACGATGACCCGGATGTAGAAGAACGCGGCGATGGCGGACGCGATCACACCGACGACGACCAGGCCGCCCGCGCCGCCCTCGGCCGCCGCCTTGAAGACCGCGAACTTTCCGGCGAAGCCGGAGGTCAGCGGGATACCGGCGAAGGCCAGCAGATACACCGCGAAGACCGCGGCGACCAGGGGCGAGCGCCGTCCGAGCCCCGCCCACTTCGACAGGTGGGTCGCCTCGCCGCCCGCGTCGCGCACCAGCGTGACGACGGCGAACGCGCCGACCGTCACGAAGGAGTACGCACCCAGGTAGAAGAGCACCGAGGAGATGCCGCTGGGGGTCGTCGCGATGACACCGGCGAGGATGAATCCGGCGTGCGCGATGGACGAGTAGGCCAGCAGCCGCTTGATGTCGGTCTGGGTGATGGCGACGACCGCACCGCCCAGCATCGTGACGATCGCGACGGCCCACAGGACCGGCCGCCAGTCCCAGTTGAGGCCCGGCAGCACCACGTACAGCAGGCGCAGCAGCGCACCGAAGGCGGCGACCTTCGTGGCCGCGGCCATGAAGCCGGTGACCGGGGTCGGGGCGCCCTGGTAGACGTCCGGGGTCCACATGTGGAACGGGACGGCGCCGACCTTGAAGAGCAGCCCGGTCAGGATCATCGCGCCGCCGATCAGCAGCAGCACGTCGTTGCCCATGGTGGCGGCGAGCGCCGGGTCGATCTGGGTGACGGAGCCGTCGACCACGTTGGCGATGGCCGCGTACGAGACGGAGCCCGCGTACCCGTACAGCAGGGCGATCCCGAAGAGCAGGAACGCCGACGAGAAGGCGCCGAGCAGGAAGTACTTCACCGCCGCCTCCTGCGACATCAGCCGCTTGCGGCGGGCGACGGCGCACAGCAGGTAGAGCGGGAGGGAGAAGACCTCCAGGGCCACGAAGAGCGTCAGCAGGTCGTTGGCCGCCGGGAAGACCAGCATGCCCGCCACCGAGAAGAGGAGCAGCGGGAAGACCTCGGTGGTGGTGAACCCCGCCTTGACCGCGGCCTGCTCGCTCTCGCTGCCGGGCACCGAGGCGGCCTGTGCGGCGAACGAGTCGACGCGGTTGCCGTGCGCCACGGGGTCGAGCCGCCGCTCGGCGAAGGTGAAGACGGCGACCAGCGACGTCAGCAGGATGGTGCCCTGCAGGAACAGGGCGGGTCCGTCGACGGCGATGGCACCCATCGCGGCGATGTGCGCCTTCGTCGTGCCGTACCCCCCGGCCGCGAGGCCGACGACCGCGGCGAACGCGGCGGCGAGGGCGACGACGGTCAGGAAGACCTGGGTGTAGTAGCGCGCCCGGCGCGGCACGAAGGCCTCGACGAGTACGCCGACGACGGCGACACCGATCACGATGAGGACCGGGGTCAGCTGGGCGTACTCGATGACCGGCGCCTTGAACTTCTCGTCCGGGGCGGCCGCTGTCACCCCGCCCGCCATTGTCCACAGGCTGTGGACAGCTGTTGCGCTCACTTGGCGGCCTCCACCTCAGGCTGGGGGTCCTTCTTGTGTACGTCCGACATGGTGTGCTGCACCGCCGGGTTGACGATCTCCGTGAGCGGCTTCGGATAGACGCCCAGGAAGATCAGGAGCGCGACGAGCGGGAGGACCACCACCAGCTCCCGGACCTTCAGGTCGGCCATGCCCTGGACCTCGGCCTTCACCGGGCCCGTCATCGTCCGCTGGTAGAGGACGAGGACGTAGAGCGCGGCGAGCACGATACCGGTGGTGGCGATGATGCCGGCCGCCGGATATGCGCTGAACGTTCCGACCAGGACGAGGAATTCGCTGACGAACGGGGAGAGGCCGGGGAGCGACAGGGTGGCGAGCCCGCCGATCAGGAACGTGCCGGCCAGGACCGGCGCCACCTTCTGCACCCCGCCGTAGTCGGCGATGAGCCTCGAACCGCGCCGGGTGATCAGGAAGCCCGCCACCAGCATCAGCGCGGCCGTCGAGATGCCGTGATTGACCATGTAGAGCGTGGCGCCCGACTGGCCCTGGCTGGTCATCGCGAAGATGCCCAGGATGATGAAGCCGAAGTGCGAGATCGACGCATAGGCGATCAGGCGCTTGATGTCGCGCTGGCCGACGGCGAGCAGCGCACCGTACACGATGCTGATCAGCGCGAGGACCAGGATCACCGGCGTCGCCCACTTGCTGGCCTCGGGGAACAGCTGGAGGCAGAAGCGGAGCATCGCGAAGGTGCCGACCTTGTCGACGACCGCGGTGATCAGGACGGCGACCGGGGAGGTCGCCTCGCCCATGGCGTTGGGCAGCCAGGTGTGCAGCGGCCAGAGCGGGGCCTTCACCGCGAAGGCGAAGAAGAACCCGAGGAACAGCCAGCGTTCGGTGTCGGTCGCCATGGAGAGCGAGCCGTTGGCGCGGGCCTCGGCGATCTCGGAGAGCGAGAAGGTGCCCGCGACGACGTACAGGCCGATGACGGCGGCCAGCATGATGAGCCCGCCGGCCAGGTTGTAGAGGAGGAACTTGACCGCGGCGTACGAACGTTGCGCCGCGGCGTTCTCGTCGCTGCCGGAGTGCGCCCGGTCCCCGAAGCCGCCGATGAGGAAGTACATCGGGATGAGCATGGCTTCGAAGAGGATGTAGAAGAGGAAGACGTCGGTGGCCTCGAAGGAGAGGATCACCATCGCTTCGACCATCAGGATCAGGGCGAAGAAGCCCTGGGTGGGACGCCAGCGCGAGGACTTCGTCTCCAGGGGATCGGCGTCGTGCCAGCCGGCCAGGATGACGAACGGGATCAGCAGGGCGGTGAGCGCCAGGAGCGCCACCCCGATGCCGTCCACGCCCAGTTCGTACCGGACGCCGAAGTCCTTGATCCAGGCGTGCGATTCGGTGAGCTGGTAGCGGGCGCCGCCGGGCTCGAAGCGGGCGAGCACGATGCCCGCCAGCACGAGGGTGGCCAGCGAGAAGAGCAGCGCCAGCCATTTCGCGGCGGTGCGCCGGGCGGCCGGGACGGCGGCGGTGGCGATCGCGCCGATCGCCGGGAGCGCCGCCGTCGCTGTCAGGAGGGGAAAGGACATGGTGATCAGACCGCCCTCATCAGCAGGGTCGCGGCGATGACGACCGCCGTACCGCCGAACATCGAGACCGCGTAGGAGCGGGCGTAGCCGTTCTGCAGCTTGCGCAGCCGGCCGGAGAGCCCGCCCATCGTTGCGGCCGTGCCGTTGACCACACCGTCGACCAGGGTGTGGTCGACGTACACCAGGGAGCGGGTGAGGTGCTCGCCGCCGCGGACCAGGACCACGTGGTTGAAGTCGTCCTGGAGGAGATCGCGGCGGGCGGCCCGGGTGAGCAGCGAGCCGCGCGGGGCGACGACCGGGACGGGTCCGCGACCGTACATCGCCCAGGCGATGGCGACGCCGATGACGAGCACCACCATGGTGGCGGCGGTGACCGTCATGGCGCTGACGGGGGAGTCTCCGTGGCTGTGTCCGGTGACCGGCTCCAGCCAGTTCAGGAAACGGTCACCGATGGAGAAGAACCCTCCGGCGAAGACCGAACCGAACGCGAGGACGATCATGGGGATGGTCATCGACTTCGGGGACTCGTGCGGGTGCGGATCGTGCCCCTCGGCGTCGGGTTGCCAGCGCTTCTCGCCGAAGAACGTCAGCAGCATCACGCGCGTCATGTAGAACGCGGTGATCGCGGCGCCCAGCAGCGTGACGGCGCCGAGGATCCAGCCCTCGGTGCCGCCCTTGGCGAACGCCGCCTCGATGATCTTGTCCTTGGAGAAGAACCCGGACAGGCCGGGGAAACCGATGATCGCCAGGTAGCCGAGGCCGAAGGTGATGAAGGTGACCGGCATGTACCTGCGCAGGCCGCCGAACTTCCGCATGTCGACCTCGTCGTTCATGCCGTGCATGACCGAACCCGCGCCGAGGAAGAGCCCGGCCTTGAAGAAGCCGTGCGTCACCAGGTGCATGATCGCGAAGACATAGCCGATCGGGCCGAGCCCGGCGGCCAGGATCATGTAGCCGATCTGCGACATCGTCGACCCGGCGAGGGCCTTCTTGATGTCGTCCTTCGCGCAACCGACGATCGCACCGAAGAGCAGCGTGACCCCACCGACGACCACGACGACCAGCTGCGCGTCCGGGGCGGCGTTGAAGATCGCGCCCGAGCGTACGATCAGGTAGACGCCCGCGGTCACCATGGTGGCGGCGTGGATGAGGGCCGAGACCGGGGTCGGGCCCTCCATCGCGTCACCGAGCCAGGACTGCAGCGGTACCTGGGCCGACTTGCCGCAGGCGGCGAGCAGCAGCATCAGGCCGATCGCCGTCAGCTTGCCCTCGCTCGTCTCCCCGGTCGAGGCCAGGACGGGGCCGAAGGCGAAGGTGCCGAACGTGGTGAACATCAGCATGATCGCGATCGACAGGCCCATGTCGCCGACCCGGTTGACCAGGAACGCCTTCTTGGCGGCGGTGGCCGCGCTGGGCTTGTGCTGCCAGAAGCCGATCAGCAGGTACGACGCCAGACCGACGCCCTCCCACCCGACGTACAGCAGCAGGTAGTTGTCCGCGATGACCAGCAGGAGCATCGCGGCGAGGAACAGGTTCAGATAGCCGAAGAATCGGCGCCGGCGCTCGTCGTGCTCCATGTAGCCGATCGAGTAGATGTGGATCAGGGTGCCCACACCGGTGATCAGCAGCACGAACGTCATCGACAGCTGGTCGAGCTGGAAGGCCACGTCGGCCCGGAAACCCTCGACCGGGATCCAGCTGAACAGGTACTGGTGCAGAGCCCGTTGGCCGACACCCTTCCCCAGCATGTCCACGAAGAGCACCGCACCGACGACGAACGACGCGGCGGCGAGCAGCGTGCCGATCCAGTGTCCGAAGCGGTCCAGCCGTCGACCGCCGCAGAGCAGCACGGCCGCTCCGAGCAGGGGCGCCGCGACGAGCAGCGCAATGAGGTTGTCCACGATTCAGCGTCCCCTTACAGCTTCATCAGGCTGGCGTCGTCGACCGAGGCCGAGTGGCGGGAACGGAACAGCGACACGATGATCGCGAGCCCGACCACGACCTCGGCGGCGGCGACGACCATCGTGAAGAAGGCGATGATCTGGCCGTCGAGGTTGCCGTGCATCCGGGAGAAGGTGACGAACGCGAGGTTGCAGGCGTTGAGCATCAGCTCCACGCACATGAACACCACGATCGCGTTCCGCCTGATCAGCACCCCGGACGCGCCGATGGTGAACAACAGGGCGGAGAGATAGAGGTAGTTGACCGGATTCACTTGGTGACCTCCTCTTCGTCCTGGTCACGGCCGAGCCGCTCCTCGGAGCGCTGCTCCAGCGCCTTGAGGTCGGCCAGCGACTCGTTCGACACGTCGCGGATCTGGCCGCGCTGCCGCAGTGTCTGCATGACGGTGAGCTCGGACGCGGTGCCGTCAGGGAGCAGACCGGCGATGTCCACGGCGTTGTGCCGGGCGTAGACACCCGGGGCGGGCAGCGGCGGCAGGTGCTTGCCGCGTACGCGCTCCTGCGACATCTCCCGCTGGGTCTTGGCCCGTTCGGTGCGCTCCCGGTGGGTGAGCACCATCGCGCCGACCGTCGCCGTGATCAGCAGGGCGCCGGTGATCTCGAAGGCGAAGACGTACTTGGTGAAGATGAGGCTGGCCAGCCCCTCGACGTTTCCGCCGTGCGCGGCGTTCGCGGTGCCGAGTCCGTTGAAGCTGTTCAGCGAGGCGTTGCCGATGCCCGCGATCAGCAGGACACCGAAGCCGAGCCCGCATCCCGCGGCCAGCCAGCGCTGACCCTTGAGGGTCTCCTTCAGCGAATCCGCCGCCGTGACGCCGACGAGCATGACCACGAAGAGGAACAGCATCATGATCGCGCCGGTGTAGACGACGATCTGGACGACGCCGAGGAAGTAGGCGCCGTTGGCCAGGTAGAACACCGCCAGGACGATCATGGTCCCGGCGAGGCTCAGCGCGCTGTGCACGGCTTTCTTCATCAGCACGGTGGACAACGCGCCGATCACGGCGACCGTGCCGAGCACCCAGAACTGGAAGGCCTCGCCGGTCGATGTGGTGGAGGCCGCTGCGGCCAGGCCGGTCATGCGTCCACCTCCTCGTCCTTGGCCGCCTGCTCCTTGGACTCCCCCTTGGAGGCCGCGACCTGACGCTCCGTGCCGGGCGCCGCCTCGGTGACCAGACCCCGGTAGTAGTCCTGCTCGTCCATGCCCGGGAAGATCGCGTGCGGAGTGTCGACCATGCCCTCCTCCAGGCCCGCGAGCAGCTCGTCCTTGGTGTAGATGAGGCTCTCGCGGGTGGTGTTGGCGAGCTCGAACTCATTGGTCATCGTGAGCGCCCGGGTCGGGCACGCCTCGATGCACAGTCCGCAGAGAATGCAGCGCGCGTAGTTGATCTGGTAGACGCGGCCGTAGCGCTCACCCGGGGAGTAGCGCTCCTCGTCGGTGTTGTCCGCGCCCTCCACATAGATCGCGTCAGCGGGACAGGCCCAGGCGCACAGCTCGCAGCCGACGCACTTCTCCAGGCCGTCCGGGTGACGGTTGAGCTGGTGCCTGCCGTGGAAGCGCGGCGCCGTCACCTTCTGCTGTTCGGGGTACTGCTCGGTCAGCCGCTTCTTGAACATGGCCTTGAAGGTCACGCCGAAGCCGGCCACAGGATTCTGGAACTTGTCCCCAGTGGACTCCGATGGCTCAGACACCGTCAGCCTCCTTTCCGTCACTCGGACTTCCACCAATCTGACTGCCGTCACTCTGGGTATCCGGCCCGCCACTGACAACGAGCTCCCGCTCGTGCCGTGGCCTGCGGCGCGGTACCGGCGGCAGGGTCTGTCCGGGCAGCGGCGGCACCGGGAATCCGCCCGCCATCGGGTCGAACTCCGGCCGGGGTCCGGCTTCCGTCCCGGCCGCCTTGGCCGAGCGGTCCCGGAAGATGTCGACGACGAAGGAGATCAGCAGGATCGCGATCACGGCCCCGGCCACGTACAGCACGATCTTCGAGAAGTCGTAGCCCTCGTTGCGCAGCGCCCGCACGGTCGCGACCAGCATCAGCCAGACCACGGAGACCGGGATCAGGACCTTCCAGCCGAGCTTCATCAGCTGGTCGTAGCGGACGCGGGGCAGCGTGCCGCGCAGCCAGATGAAGAAGAACAGCAGCAGCTGGACCTTGAGGACGAACCAGAGCATCGGCCACCAGCCGTGGTTCGCGCCCTCCCAGAAGGTGCTGATCGGCCACGGGGCCCGCCAGCCGCCCAGGAACAGCGTCGTGGAGACGGCGGAGACGGTGACCATGTTGACGTACTCGGCGAGCATGAACATCGCGAACTTGATCGACGAGTACTCGGTGTTGAAGCCGCCGACGAGGTCGCCCTCGGACTCCGGCATGTCGAACGGGGCGCGGTTGGTCTCACCGACCATGGTGACGATGTAGATGATGAACGAGACCGGCAGCAGGATGATGAACCAGCGGTCCTGCTGCGCCTCCACGATCTTCGAGGTCGACATCGACCCGGAGTAGAGGAAGACGGAGGCGAACGCGGCGCCCATCGCGATCTCGTACGAGATCATCTGCGCGCAGGAGCGCAATCCGCCGAGCAGCGGGTACGTCGATCCGGAGGACCAGCCGGCCAGCACGATGCCGTAGATCCCGACCGACGCGACCGCGAGGACGTAGAGCATCGCGATCGGCAGGTCGGTGAGCTGCATCGCCGTACGGTGGCCGAAGATCGAGACCTCGTTGCCGGACGGCCCGAACGGGATCACGGCGATCGCCATGAACGCCGGTACGGCGGCGACGATCGGCGCGAGGACATAGACGACCTTGTCCGCCCGCTTGACGATGACGTCTTCCTTCAGCATCAGCTTGATGCCGTCGGCGAGCGACTGGAGCATGCCCCAGGGGCCGTGCCGGTTGGGGCCGATGCGCAGCTGCATCCAGGCGACGACCTTGCGCTCCCACACGATGGAGAAGAGCACGGTCACCATCAGGAACGCGAAGCAGAACACCGCCTTGATGACGACGAGCCACCAGGGGTCGGTGCCGAACATCGACAGATCCTCGGCGGCGAGTACGGCACGGTCGGGTGCCGAGGCCAGTTGAGCGAGGGCAGTCACGCTCGCACCTCCGGTGTGACGTCGGGAGTACCCGGTGCGGCGGGGCCGATCCGGACCAGACCGCCGGGGTGGGCGCCGGTGTCGGCCGGTACGCCCCGCCCGACGGAGTTCAGCGGCACCCAGACCACCCGGTCCGGCATGTCGGTGACCTGCAGCGGGAGTTCGACGCTGCCGGACGGTCCGGTGACGGCCAGCAGATCGCCGTCCTTCACACCCGTCTCCGCGGCGGTGACGGCGGAGAGCCGGGCGACCGCCGCGTGACGGGTGCCGGCCAGCGCCGCGTCGCCCTCCTGGAGCCGCCCCTGGTCGAGCAGCAGCCGGTGGCCCGCGAGGACCGCCTCGCCGTCGCCGGGCCGGGGCAGCGGCTGCGCCGACTCGTGCGGGTCGGCGGCGCGCGTACCGGTCCAGCCGCCGAGCCGGTCCAGCTCACGGCGTACGGACCTCAGATCCGGCAGCGCGAAGTGGACGTCGAGCGTGTCGGCGAGCATGTGCAGAACCCGGGCATCGGTCGGCGCGAGTCTCCGCGTCATCTGCTCGGGCTTCAGCGCCGCCTCGAACATCCGGGCCCTGCCTTCCCAGTTGAGGAAGGTGCCGGGCTTCTCGGCCACCGCGGCGACCGGGAAGACGACGTCGGCCCGCTCG
Source organism: Streptomyces sp. NPDC057486 (assembly GCF_042802415.1). Lineage (NCBI taxonomy): Bacteria > Bacillati > Actinomycetota > Actinomycetes > Kitasatosporales > Streptomycetaceae > Streptomyces > Streptomyces sp. NPDC057486. The sequence continues at coordinate 104,343 of NZ_JBHVEE010000001.1, forward strand.
GTGATCTCGCTGGGCCTCAGCTCCAGCGAGACGAGGAAGCCGATCCGGTCCAGCGCCTCCAGGGCGCGGGCCGGGTCCGGCAGGTCGGCGGTCTCCACCCCGGCGACGAGCAGCGCGCCCAGTTCGCCGGTGGCGGCGGCCTCGACGATCTGGCCGGTGTCGCGGCCGAACCGGGAGGGGAGTTCGGCGACGCCCCATACGGCCGCCACCTCGTCCCTGGCACGCGGGTCGGTGGCCGGGCGGCCGCCGGGCAGCAGCGACGGCAGCGCGCCCGCCTCCACCGCACCGCGCTCGCCGGCCCGGCGCGGGATCCACACCAGGCGGGACCCGGTCGCGGTGGCCGCCCGTACCGCGGCGGTCAGCCCGCCCGGTACGCCGGCCAGCCGTTCGCCCACCACGATCACGGCACCCTCGCCGCGCAGCGCCTCGGCCGCCGCGGCTCCGTCGCCGTCGAGTCCGACGGCGCCCGCGATCGCGTCCAGCCACTCGGTCTCGGTGCCGGGAGCTGCGGGCAGCAGCGTGCCGCCCGCCTTCTCCAGACCGCGGGTGGCGTGCGAGGCGACGGCGAAGGTGCGCTGGCCGTGCTTGCGGTGGGCCTTGCGCAGCCGCAGGAAGACGCCGGGCGCCTCCTCCTCGGACTCGAAGCCGACCAGCAGGACGGTCGGAGCCTTCTCCAGCGAGGTGTAGGTGATCCCGCTGCCGTCCAGGTCGCGTCCGCGCCCGGCGACGCGGGCGGCCAGGAAGTCGGCCTCCTCGCCGCTGTGCACCCGGGCCCGGAAGTCGATGTCGTTCGTATCGAGGGCGATCCGGGCGAACTTGCTGTACGCGTAAGCGTCCTCGACGGTCAGCCGGCCGCCGGTGAGGACGCCGGTCCTGCCGCGTGCCGCGGCGAGCCCGGCGGCCGCGGCAGCCAGTGCCTCGGGCCAGCTCGCCGGTTCGAGGACACCGTCCGCGTTCCGTACCAGCGGCGTGGTGAGCCGGTCCCGCTGCTGCGCGTAGCGGAAGCCGAAGCGACCCTTGTCGCAGACCCACTCCTCGTTGACCTCGGGGTCGTTGGCTGCGAGCCGCCGCATGACCTTGCCGCGCCGGTGATCGGTGCGGGTCGCGCAGCCGCCCGCGCAGTGTTCGCACACCGACGGCGACGACACCAGGTCGAAGGGGCGGGAGCGGAACCGGTACGCCGCCGAGGTGAGTGCGCCGACCGGGCAGATCTGGATGGTGTTGCCGGAGAAGTACGACTCGAACGGGTCGCCCTCGCCCGTGCCGACCTGCTGGAGCGCGCCGCGCTCGATCAGCTCGATCATCGGGTCGCCCGCCACCTGGTTGGAGAACCGGGTGCAGCGCGCGCAGAGCACACACCGCTCACGGTCCAGCAGCACCTGGGTGGAGATCGGAACGGGCTTCTCGTACGTCCGCTTCTTTCCGTCGAACCGGGAGTCCGGGTCGCCGTGCGACATCGCCTGGTTCTGCAGCGGGCACTCGCCGCCCTTGTCGCAGACCGGGCAGTCCAGCGGGTGGTTGATGAGCAGCAGCTCCATCACACCGCGCTGCGCCTTGTCGGCGACCGGCGAGGTGAGCTGCGACTTGACCACCATGCCGTCGGTGCACGTGATGGTGCAGGACGCCATCGGCTTGCGCTGGCCCTCGACCTCGACGATGCACTGGCGGCAGGCGCCGGCCGGGTCGAGGAGCGGGTGGTCGCAGAAGCGCGGGATCTCGATGCCGAGGAGTTCGGCGGCGCGGATGACCAGGGTGCCCTTGGGCACGCTGATCTCGATGCCGTCGATCGTCAGCGTGACAAGGTCCTCGGGCGGAACCGCCGCCTCGCCGCCCCCGGAGGGCGCACTTGTGGTGACTGTCATGCGTTCACCCCCTGGTGAGCGTTCTTGTCGTCGGCCCAGGCGGTCGACTTGGCGGGATCGAAGGGGCAGCCCCGGCCGGTGATGTGCTGCTCGTACTCCTCGCGGAAGTACTTCAGCGAGGAGAAGATCGGCGAGGCGGCGCCGTCGCCGAGGGCGCAGAAGGACTTGCCGTTGATGTTGTCGGCGATGTCGTTCAGCTTGTCGAGGTCGGCCATCTGTCCCTTGCCGGCCTCGATGTCGCGGAGCAACTGGACGAGCCAGTAGGTGCCTTCACGGCACGGCGTGCACTTGCCGCAGGACTCATGGGCGTAGAACTCGGTCCAGCGGGTGACGGCCCGCACGACGCAGGTCGTCTCGTCGAAGCACTGGAGCGCCTTGGTGCCGAGCATGGAACCGGCGGCGCCGACGCCCTCGTAGTCGAGGGGCACATCGAGGTGCTCGTCGGTGAACATCGGGGTGGAGGAGCCGCCCGGGGTCCAGAACTTCAGCCGGTGGCCGGCGCGCATGCCGCCGCTCATGTCGAGCAGCTGGCGCAGCGTGATGCCGAGCGGGGCCTCGTACTGTCCGGGGCTGGCGACGTGGCCGCTGAGCGAGTACAGCGTGAAGCCCGGGGACTTCTCGCTGCCCATCGACTTGAACCACTCCTTGCCGTTGTTCAGGATCGCGGGAACCGAGGCGATGGACTCGACGTTGTTCACCACGGTGGGGCAGGCGTACAGACCGGCGACCGCGGGGAAGGGGGGCCGCAGCCGAGGCTGGCCGCGTCGCCCTTCGAGCGAGTCGAGCAGTGCGGTCTCCTCACCGCAGATGTACGCGCCCGCGCCCGCGTGCACGGTGAGTTCCAGGTCGAGTCCGGAGCCCAGGATGCTCGTCCCGAGGTAGCCCGCTTCGTACGCCTCGCGCACGGCTTCGTGCAGGCGCCGCAGTACGGGGACGACCTCACCGCGCAGATAGATGAAGGCATGCGAGGAGCGGATCGCGTAGCAGGCGATCACGATGCCTTCGATGAGGCTGTGCGGGTTGGCGAAGAGGAGCGGGATGTCCTTGCAGGTCCCGGGCTCCGACTCGTCGGCGTTGACCACCAGGTAGTGCGGCTTGCCGTCACCCTGCGGGATGAACTGCCACTTCATGCCGGTGGGGAAGCCCGCGCCGCCGCGGCCGCGCAGTCCGGAGTCCTTGACGTACGCGATGAGGTCGTCCGGGGACATGGCGAGGGCCTTGCGCAGCCCCTCGTAGCCGCCGTGCCGCTTGTAGGTGTCCAGGGTCCAGGACTCGGGCTCGTCCCAGAAGGCGGAGAGCACGGGTGAGAGCAGCTTCTCGGGGCTGGCCCCGCTGTCGTTGCCGCCCCCGTCGTTGATTTCGGCTGCCAACGTCATCACTCTCCCTCCTCTGCTGCGGGACCGGCCGGGTGGTCCGGGTCGGATGCGGAGGTCTGCTGCGGAGCGTCGGTGCGGGCCTGCTCGCCGCGCGGGGCGACGACCTTCGGGTGCGGTTCCTCACCCTTCGCCAGCCGGAGGCCGACCAGCGAGGCGGGGCCCGCTCCGCCGGTCGCCTCGACGGCGCCGGGGCGCTGGTCGGGGAAGCCGGCCAGGATCCGCGCGGTCTCCTTGTACGAGCAGAGTGGGGCGCCGCGGGTGGGTTCGACGGTGCGCCCGGCGATCAGGTCGTCGACGAGCTGCGTCGCGCTCTCGGGCGTCTGGTTGTCGAAGAACTCCCAGTTGACCATCACCACGGGTGCGAAGTCGCAGGCCGCGTTGCACTCGATGTGTTCGAGGGTGACCTTGCCGTCCTCGGTCGTCTCGTTGTTGCCGACGCCGAGATGCTGCTTCAGCCGGTCGAAGATGGCGTCGCCGCCCATCACCGCACACAGCGTGTTGGTGCAGACCCCCACCTGGTAGTCGCCGCTGGGCTTGCGCCGGTACATCGTGTAGAAGGTGGCGACCGCGGTGACCTCGGCGGTGGTGAGGCCGAGCAGCTCGGCGCAGAGCGCCATGCCCGTGCGGGAGACGTATCCCTCCTCGGACTGCACCAGGTGCAGCAGCGGCAGCAGCGCGGAGCGGCTGTCGGGGTAGCGGGCGATCACCTCCTTCGCGTCCGCTTCGAGCCTGGCGCGCACCTCGGCCGGGTAGGCGGGGGCGGGGAGCTGCGGCATCCCCAGACTGACTTCCTGACGTGCTTCGGTCACCGGTCGACGCCTCCCATCACGGGGTCGATGGACGCGACGGCGACGATGACGTCGGCGACCTGGCCGCCCTCGCACATCGCCGCCATGGCCTGCAGATTGGTGAAGGACGGGTCGCGGAAGTGGACCCGGTAGGGGCGGGTTCCGCCGTCCGAGACGACATGCACGCCGAGCTCGCCCTTGGGCGATTCGACGGCGGTGTACGCCTGTCCGGCCGGGACCCTGAAGCCCTCGGTCACCAGCTTGAAGTGGTGGATCAGGGCCTCCATGGAGGTCCCCATGATCTTCTTGATGTGGTCGAGCGAGTTGCCGAGTCCGTCGGGTCCCAGCGCGAGCTGAGCGGGCCAGGCGATCTTCTTGTCGGCGACCATGACCGGCCCGGGGGCGAGCCGGTCGATGCACTGCTCGATGATCCGCAGCGACTGCCGCATCTCTTCCAGACGGATGAGGAAGCGGCCGTAGGCGTCGCAGCTGTCGGCGGTGGGGACATCGAATTCGTATGTCTCGTAGCCGCAATAGGGATCGGTCTTGCGCAGATCGTGCGGGAGCCCGGCGGAGCGCAGGATGGGGCCGGTGGCGCCGAGCGCCATGCAGCCGGTCAGGTCGAGATAGCCGACGTCCTGCATGCGGGCCTTGAAGATGGGGTTGCCGGTGGCGAGCTTGTCGTACTCCGGCAGGTTCTTCTTCATGGTCTTCACGAACTCGCGCAGCTGGTCGAGCGCGCCCGGCGGCAGGTCCTGGGCGAGTCCGCCGGGCCGGACGAACGCGTGATTCATCCGGAGCCCGGTGATCAGCTCGAACAGATCGAGAACGAGTTCACGATCACGGAACCCGTAGATCATGATCGTGGTGGCGCCGAGCTCCATGCCACCGGTGGCGATGCACACCAGGTGCGAGGAGATCCGGTTGAGCTCCATCAGGAGCACGCGCAGGACCGTCGCCCGGTCGGGGATCTGGTCCTCGATACCGAGGAGCTTCTCGACGCCCAGGCAGTACGCCGTCTCGTTGAAGAACGGCGTCAGGTAATCCATGCGCGTGACGAACGTGGTGCCCTGCGTCCAGTTCCGGAATTCGAGGTTCTTCTCGATGCCGGTGTGGAGGTAGCCGATGCCGCAGCGGGCCTCCGTGACGGTCTCGCCGTCGATCTCCAGGATCAGCCGCAGCACGCCGTGCGTGGACGGGTGCTGGGGACCCATGTTGACGATGATGCGCTCGTCGTCGGACTTGACCGCCGACTCGACCACCTCGTCCCAGTCGCCGCCGGTGACCGTATATACAGTCCCCTCGGTCGTGGCGCGAGGCGTTGCATGGGGAGTAGTCATCAGGAGTACGACCTCCGCTGGTCCGGAGCCGGGATCTGGGCGCCCTTGTACTCGACGGCGATGCCACCGAGCGGGTAGTCCTTGCGCTGCGGGAAGCCCTGCCAGTCGTCCGGCATCATGATGCGGGTGAGGGCCGGGTGCCCGTCGAAGATGAGCCCGAAGAAGTCGTAGGTCTCGCGCTCGTGCCAGTCGTTGGTCGGATAGACCGTGACGAGCGACGGGATGTGCGGGTCGCTGTCCGGGGCCGAGACCTCCAGCCGGATCAGCCGGCCGTGGGTGATCGACCGCAGATGGTAGACGGCGTGCAGTTCGCGGCCCTTGTCGCCGAGGAAGTGGACACCGCTCACCCCGGTGCAGAGCTCGAAGCGCAGGGCCGGGTCGTCGCGCAGGGTTCGGGCCACGGTGAGCAGGTGCTCGCGCGCGATGTGGAAGGTGAGTTCACCGCGGTCGACGACGGTCTTCTCGATGGCGTTGCCGGGAAGCAGATCCTGCTCCTCCAGGGCTCCTTCGAGCTCGTCGGCCACCTCGTCGAACCAGCCGCCGTACGGCCGGGACGTGGCGCCCGGCAGCGTCACCGTGCGGACGAGACCGCCGTAGCCGGTGGTGTCGCCGCCGTTGTTGGCGCCGAACATGCCCTTGCGTACGCCGATGACCTCGCCGGTCTCGTCGCGCGGCGCGGGTACGCCGTTGTTGTTCTGCTCGTCGCTCACCGCAGCAGCCCCTTCATCTCGATCAGGGGAAGCGCCTTGAGTGCCGCGTCCTCCGCCTCGCGGGCGGCCTCCTCCGCGTTGACCCCGAGCTTGGAGCCCTGGATCTTCTGGTGGAGCTTGAGAATGGCGTCCATCAGCATCTCGGGGCGTGGCGGACAACCCGGCAAATAGATATCGACCGGGACAATGTGATCAACACCTTGCACAATGGCGTAATTGTTGAACATCCCACCTGATGATGCACAAACCCCCATGGAGATAACCCACTTGGGGTTCGGCATCTGGTCGTAGACCTGCCGCAGGACGGGCGCCATCTTCTGACTGACCCGCCCTGCCACGATCATCAGATCCGCCTGCCGCGGCGATCCGCGGAAGACCTCCATCCCGAACCGGGCCAGGTCGTAGCGCCCGGCTCCGGTCGTCATCATCTCGATGGCGCAGCAGGCCAGACCGAACGTCGCGGGGAAGACGGAGGATTTCCGCACCCAGCCGGCGGCCTGCTCGACAGTGGTCAGCACGAAGCCGCTGGGCAGCTTCTCTTCGAGTCCCATGGTGTGCCCCTCAGCCCCTCAGTCCCATTCCAGGCCGCCGCGACGCCATACATACGCGTAGGCGACGAAGACGGTGAGCACGAAGAGCAGCATCTCGACGAGCCCGAAGATCCCCAGGGCGTCGAACGTGACCGCCCAGGGATAGAGGAAGACGATCTCGATGTCGAAGACGATGAAGAGCATCGCCGTCAGGTAGTACTTGATGGGGAAGCGGCCGCCTCCGGCTGGAGTGGGGGTGGGTTCGATACCGCACTCGTACGCTTCGAGCTTTGCTCGGTTGTACCGCTTTGGGCCGATAAGCGTGGCCATGACCACGGAGAAGATCGCAAACCCTGCCCCGAGGGCGCCGAGCACGAGGATGGGCGCGTAGGCATTCACGCTCCTCGCTCCTTCCAGTCGTCCTTGACCGTTGGACCGCATCGGGCGACCGGCTCGCCACCTCACCAAGATCGTGCACATGTGAGGCAGTTCACAAGCCCGACTGCCCCGCATCCTATGCCTGCCGTCCTGTGATCTGCGACACGGGGTACTACACCGACTTTGTGATCTCCACCACCCGGCGAAGGATCATGAAGCCGGATGAGGAGTGATCTTCGTACGCAAAGCGGCCGCTCGATCACGAGACGTGACATCTGGTGTTGTTATTGCTGGTCAAGGCGATGCTCCTCTAACAATCAGACGCCTCGACTAGCAAATTGGCAATGGACGGCCGGGTGGTGATAAGAGGATCCGTCCCATTCCGGGTCACCCGCGCGAGGGGCTCGCGGGGAGTGAAGTGGACGCGTGCGGACATTCGCGATCTTCCGGACGAAACGTCGCCCGCCGCACCTGCCGCCGCGCGGCCCACCGCGCCGAGCAGCCCGCCGTCGACGCCGTCGCGCGCGCCGACGGCTCGCATGCCCACCACGCAACAGTCACGCTGTGACCTGCATCACCCCGCAAGGCCTTCAACAAAAGCGGGCTTGGCCATCGGTGTGAACGGATGGTAAGCGGCGGGCAATTCGGGCGAATTACTGAAAGCCCGTGATCACAGCGGTGATCATGCATGCCCGGTTTGCCCGTTACGGCGTCAATAAAGGCCGCCAGAAAGCGGATTCACAGATTCCGAACGTAACTGTGTCGCAACACACGTTTCTTGAAGGGAACCCGGGGGCCCTGATAGCGCTAGTACTCATGTCCCACACCGCTCACATACCCAGCCACCGGAAGCCCCGTCGAAGCGTCCCGAAAACGGCGCTGAGGGCCGGAGTTGCCGGTGGCGTCCTCAGCACCATCGCGGTCGCGGCCGCTGCCGGTCCGGCCCAGGCCGAGCCGGTGACCCAGACCATCGAGATGCCCACCCTCACCTCCGGGCTCTCCACCTCCGTCGCCGCGTCCGCCGAGGCCACGCAGCAGATCGCCCTGGACCTGGAGACGCAGGCCCACGAGGACGCAGCAGCCACCAGCGCGGCCAAGGCCGCCACGAAGGCCAAGGCCGAGGCGGTCCGCAAGGCTGAGGCCAAGAAGAAGGCAGAGGCGGCCGCCAAGGCCAAGGCGGAGGCCGCCCTGCGCGCCTCCCGCTCCGAGGCCCGCACGACGCTCAGCGCGTCCGGCTCCACCGCCGTGGCCTCCTCCTCGTCGAGCGCCACCGGCTCCGCCGCGTCCGTCATCGCGTTCGTCAAGGCACAGGTCGGCGACGCATACGTGTCCGGCGGCACCGGCCCCAACTCCTGGGACTGCTCCGGCCTGGTCCAGGCCGCGTTCCGCACGGTGGGCGTCGACCTCCCGCGCGTCTCGCAGGCCCAGTCGACCGCCGGCACCCAGGTCTCGCTGAGCAACCTCCAGCCCGGCGACATCCTCTACTGGGGCGGCGCGGGCTCCGCGTACCACGTCGGCGTCTACGTGGGCGGCGGCCAGTTCGTCGGTGCGCAGAACTCCAGCACCGGTGTGGTGCAGCGCCCGCTGAGCTACGACCCGCCGTCGGGCGCGGTCCGCGTTCTCTGATTCACAAGCGCGCGAACACGGCGAAGGGCCGTCGCTCCCCCGCTCGGGAGCGACGGCCGTTCGTCGTGGAGCGGTGGGCCCGGTGCCGTCGCTGCCGCCCCGGTGCCTTGTCCGTTCCCGGATCCGCCTGCGCCCACGGTCCCGGTCGGGGTAGCTTCGACTCCCATGACCCGCCCGCGTATACGCCCTCCGTACGAAGCCGACGAGCGGACCCAGTTGCTCGGCTGGTTCGACATGCAGCGGGCGGTCGTCCACTGGAAGTGCGAGGGGCTGTCCGAGAGCGATGCGCACCGGGCCGTGCTCCCCGCCTCGCCGCATCTGTCGGCCGCAGGGATCGTCTCGCATCTGCGCTGGGTCGAGAATTGCTGGTTCGAGGTGATGTTCCTCGGCCGGCCCGCCGTGGGGCCGCGGTTCGACCCGGACACCGAGGATGCCGACATGCGGGTCGACGGCATTCCGCTCGCACAGCTCCTCAAGGAGTACGAGCAGCAGTGCGCCGTCACCGACGAGATCGTCGCGGCCCACGCCCTGGAGGACGTGGGCCGCCATCCCGACTTCGAGCTCGCCTCCGCGAGTCTGCGGTGGATGCTGTTCCACATGATCGAGGAGACGGCCCGGCACGCCGGTCATCTCGATGCCGTGCGGGAGATCATCGACGGCGAGAAGGGCTACTACTGACCCGGCCGGGGGCGCCGCCCGCCCCCGAATCCGTGCAGCGGGACAGCGGGCTCACCGCCCGACACGCATCACGGAGATCGCCGGCGCCTCGCCCGTGGACCGAGCGAGGACGCGGACGGGAATGACGGTCAGGCCTTCGGGGCCACCTTGGAAAGGCCGTTGATGATGCGGTCCATCGCGTCGCCGCCCGTCGGGTCGGTGAGGTTGGCGAGCATCTTCAGCGTGAACTTCATCAGCAGCGGGTGCGTCAGACCGCGCTGGGTGGCGATCTTCATGACCTTCGGGTTGCCGATCAGCTTCACGAAGGCGCGGCCCATCGTGTAGTAGCCGCCGTAGGTCTCCTTGAGGATCTTCGGGTAGTTGTGCAGCGCCAGTTCGCGCTGGGCGGGGGTCGCGCGGGCGTGCGCCTGGACGATGACGTCCGCGGCGATCTGCCCCGACTCCATGGCGTACGCGATGCCTTCGCCGTTGAACGGGTTGACCATGCCCCCCGCGTCACCGACGAGCAGCAGCCCCTTGGTGTAGTGCGGCTGGCGGTTGAACGCCATGGGGAGCGCGGCGCCGCGGATCGGCATCGTCATGTTCTCCGGGGTGAAGCCCCAGTCCTCCGGCATGGACGCGCACCACGCCTTGAGGATCTCGCGCCAGTCCAGCTCCTTGAAGGCGGACGACGAGTTGAGGATGCCGAGGCCGACGTTGGACGTGCCGTCGCCCATGCCGAAGATCCAGCCGTAGCCGGGCAGCAGTCGGTCCTGGGGGCCGCGCCGGTCCCACAGCTCCAGCCAGGACTCCAGGTAGTCGTCGTCGTGGCGCGGGGAGGTGAAGTACGTACGCACCGCGACGCCCATCGGGCGGTCCTCTCGGCGGTGCAGGCCCATGGCGAGCGACAGCCGGGTGGAGTTGCCGTCGGCGGCGACGACGAGCGGGGCGTGGAAGGTGACCGGGGTCTTCTCCTCGCCGAGCTTCGCGTTCACACCGGTGATGCGGCCGGTGCGCTCGTCGGTGATCGGGGCGCCGACATTGCACCGCTCGTACAGCCGGGCGCCCGCCTTCTGAGCCTGACGGGCCAGCTGCTCGTCGAAGTCGTCGCGCTTGCGGACCAGTCCGTAGTCCGGGTACGAGGCGAGTTCCGGCCAGTCCAGCTGGAGCCGGACGCCGCCGCCGATGATGCGCAGACCCTTGTTGCGCAGCCAGCCGGCCTCTTCGGAGATGTCGATGCCCATGGCGACGAGCTGCTTGGTGGCGCGCGGGGTGAGACCGTCGCCGCAGACCTTCTCGCGCGGGAAGGCGGTCTTCTCCAGCAGGAGAACATCGAGTCCGGCCTTGGCAAGGTAGTACGCGGTCGTGGAGCCGGCTGGGCCTGCCCCGACGACGATCACATCCGCGCTGTGTTCGGACAGGGGCTCGGTCACGGTCGGATCTCCCGAAGACTCGAAATCGCGTGCCGCGCGGCACATGTCCCGTGCAGTCTATGGGTGCCTGCTGACCGACCTTCCGAAGGGCTCCCCGATGTCGACCGTGCAGTCCCCCGCCCCCTCCGTACAGCTGCGTGTCCCGACCGACGAGGACGCCGTTGCCTGGCACCGGGCGTTCGACGACCCGGAGGTGATGGAGTTCTTCGGCGGCACATCGGCGGAACTCTCGCTGTACGAGGAGTGGACCGCGCGCCAGCGCAGATACGACGCGGAGCTCGGCTTCTGCCTGTGGACCGTGCTCGGCGAGGACGGCGAGGTCCTCGGCTTCACCGGTGCGCAGCCGTGGCCGCAGACGGCGTACGGCCCGGTCGGCGAGATCGAGATCGGCTGGCGGCTCGGCCGGGCCGCCTGGGGCCGGGGTTATGCCACCGCCGCCGCGCGCCTCACCCTGGAGCGGGTGCGCGCGGCGGGGGTGGACCGGGTGGTGGCGACGATCGACGCGCGCAACGAACGGTCGATCGCCGTCGCCCGGCGGCTGGGGATGCAGCGCGCGGAGAGCTTCACGACCCCGCACCCGGGGCAGGAGGTCCGCTGTTTCCGGCTGGGGCTGGGGGCGTGAGGCGGCGGTCGGTCAGTCGACGCATGGGAGACTCCGGCGCGGCAACGGGGACGGTGACACACGGGAACGGAGAAAACGCGTGCCGTATCAACGGACACGTCTTCCCGCCCACCGGTTCCCGCGTTCACCGGAATCCCGGCAACTGCCGTCCGGCGCAGGGCTCATCGCTGCCGGGCGGCGGTCTGCGTCAGGGACGCACACCCCGGTGCAGCGCGACCACACCACCGGTCAGATTGCGCCAGGCCACCTTCGACCATCCCGCCTTCTGCAGCAGTTGCGCGAGCCCGGCCTGATCGGGCCAGGCACGGATGGACTCGGCGAGATAGACGTACGCGTCGGGGTTGGACGACACCGCGCGCGCGACCGGCGGCAGTGCCCGCATCAGGTACTCGGTGTAGACCGTGCGGAACGGCGTCCAGGTCGGCTGCGAGAACTCGCAGATGACCACGCGGCCGCCCGGCTTGGTCACCCGGTACAGCTCGCGCAGTGCCCCATCCGTGTCCTGGACGTTGCGCAGCCCGAAGGAGATGGTCACCGCGTCGAACGTCTCGTCGCGGAACGGCAGTTTCGTGGCGTCCCCCGCGGTGAACGGCAGCCAGGGATGACGCTTCTTGCCGACCTGCAGCATGCCGACGGAGAAGTCGCAGGGCACGACGTACGCGCCGGTCGCGGCGAACGGCAGCGAGGACGTCGCCGTGCCCGCGGCCAGGTCGAGGACCTTCTCCGCGGGGCGGGCGTGCACCGCCTTCGCGACCTCCTTGCGCCACAGCCGCGCCTGGCCGAGCGACAGCACATCGTTGGTGAGGTCGTAGTTCGCCGCCACGTCGTCGAACATCGAGGCGACTTCGTGCGGCTGCTTGTCCAGGGATGCTCGGGTCACCCACCCATTCAAGCAGCCCGGCCTCGAAGCCCTCGCGCCGGTCGTGTGTCGGCGCCCGGAGCCGCTCGGAAGCCGGCTTCGACCTCTTGGGTGCGACGCCAGTCGGTACTGGTGGGAGACCACCGGGAATGACGGGCTCCGGTGCGCCTACCGCCGCCGGTACACCAGCCGCCCGCCGAGCACCGTGGCGATGCAGGCCCCGGCGCCGGCCGCGCAGAGCGCGTCCTCGTCCGGTACGTCGAAGACGGCGAGGTCGGCTCGGCCGCCGACGGCGAGCGGTCCGTGCACGGAGCCGGGCAGGTCGTGGCCCTCCGCGAACGGGTCCAGGCTCGGTTCGCCGACCAGGATGCCGGGGGCGCCGACAGCCGAGACCTCGGTCAGCCCCGCTCGGTGGACGGCGGTGCGGACGACCGGGTCGTGGAACCGGCCCGCGAGGTGTGTGGTGCCGTGCCGCAGCATCTGCTGCAGCCCGCGCCGTACGCTGCCCGCCCGCCGCGCCGCGTCCATCTCCCCGGCCAGCCGTTCGAACGCCTCGCCCCACAGCGGCCGGTCGCCGAGTTGGTCCGCCTCGCGCGGGTCGGGGTGGTAACAGCGGGTCAGCAGCCAGACGGCATGCCACTGCCGCAGGCCGGGCGTCAGGACGCCCGGCCACTGGCGGACCCGGGCCGCCGGGTGGGCGGCGACGACCTCGTCGTACGGTCCGACGGCGACGATCCGGTCGCCGTCCACGGCGACCGCGCCCTGCGCGACGGCCGCCGCGCCGACCGGAAGAACCAGCGGCGCGGCATGAACGGTCAGCAAAGCAGCCTCAGTTGGCGCTCAGGAGCTTGAGCTCCGGGTGTGCGGTGCCGCCCTCGATCGCGGTGGACGAGATGTGCGAGACGACGCGCTCGTCGACCGGGTCGTTCGCCGGGTCGTCGTGGACGACGAGGTGCTCGTACGTCGTGGCGCGCTGCGCCGGGACACGGCCCGCCTTGCGGATCAGATCGATGATCTCCAGGCGGTTGGAGCGGTGCTTGGCACCGGCGGAGGAGACGACGTTCTCCTCCAGCATGATCGAGCCGAGGTCGTCGGCGCCGTAGTGCAGCGACAGCTGGCCGACCTCCTTGCCGGTGGTCAGCCAGGAGCCCTGGATGTGGGCGACGTTGTCGAGGAAGAGCCGGGCGATGGCGATCATCCGCAGGTACTCGAAGAGCGTGGCCTGCGTCCGGCCCTTCAGGTGGTTGTTCTCCGGCTGGTACGTGTACGGGATGAAGGCGCGGAAGCCACCGGTCCGGTCCTGTACGTCGCGGATCATCCGCAGGTGCTCGATGCGCTCGGCGTTGGTCTCGCCGGTGCCCATCAGCATCGTGGAGGTGGACTCGACACCGAGCCGGTGCGCCGCCTCCATGATCTCCAGCCAGCGCTCGCCGGACTCCTTGAGCGGGGCGATCGCCTTGCGCGGCCGGGCCGGCAGCAGCTCGGCGCCGGCTCCCGCGAAGGAGTCGAGACCGGCGGCGTGGATCCGCTGGATGGCCTCCTCCACGGAGACCTTGGAGATCCGGGCCATGTGCTCGATCTCGGAGGCGCCCAGCGAGTGGATGACCAGCTGGGGGAACGCCTTCTTGATGGCGGAGAAGTGCTCCTCGTAGTACTCGACGCCGTAGTCCGGGTGGTGTCCGCCCTGGAACATGATCTGCGTGCCGCCGAGTTCGACGGTCTCCGCGCAGCGGCGCAGGATGTCGTCGAGGTCGCGGGACCAGCCCTTGGCGGTGTCCTTCGGTGCGGCGTAGAAGGCGCAGAACTTGCAGGCCGTGACACACACGTTGGTGTAGTTGATGTTGCGCTCGATGATGTACGTCGCGATGTGCTCCGTACCGGCGTAGCGGCGTCGGCGCACGGCGTCGGCGGCCGCGCCGAGCGCGTGCAGGGGAGCCGACCGGTAGAGGTCGAGGGCCTCCTCCGGAGTGATCCGGCCGCCTTCGGCGGCTCGGTCGAGGATGGGCTGGAGGTCGGCCTTCTCGGTCACCGGGCTGTCACCTTTCGGCGGTTTTTCAACGGATCTACGGACCGGTTCAGCCTACGCCAGCCCCTCCCGGGGTCAGCTGCCGGACCGGGCGAGTGTGCCGTACGGAAGTCCCGCGCCGCGCTCCTCGGACCGGAAGCGGAGTGTGCCGTCCTCGGCGAGGGTGAAGGTGACGTCCGTCGTGGTGTCCGTGCAGAGCCCGGCGGTGCCGGGCCGGTCCGGGTCGGCGCGCTCCCGGAGCGTCAGTTCCTCGGCGGTGCCGGAGGAGAGCCTCGCGACGCTGTTGCAGCTGACGGTCACTCCGAGGGTGGAGAAGGTGGTGTTCATACGGACGACGTCCGTGCCCTTCTTCCCCTCGGTGAACACCGCGGTGAGGGTGCCGTGCGGCTGTCCGGTCGTCTTCTCGGTCAGCGGCCCCTTCCACGTGCCGACGAACGTCTTGGGCAGCGCGGTGACCTGGCCCGCACCGGGGTAGCCGTCCGCCGGGTCCGGCGACGCGCTGGAGGACGCGGCGGGGGGTTGGGCGACCCCGCCGTGCTCGGCGCCGCCGCCACCCCTGCCGGGCATCAGGTCGAACAGGAGGGCGCTGCCGACGGTCACGGCGGCGAGCGCGCCCGCCACGGCGAGGGCGACGGTGCAGCTGAGCCTGCGGCCTCGGCTCCGGTCGGGGAGACCGGGTTCGGAGTCGGCGCTGACGGTGACGGAGAACCGGGAGTCGGGGGTACGGGGGCCGGGGAGCCCGCCCGAGTTGTGGCCCCCGGCCTCGGCCGACGGGAACGTCAAGGGCGGGCGGGGCGGCTCGACCGGCGGCCCGAACACTCCCAGCGCGCCGTTGCCGTCGGCCAGGCCGTGGGCGGTGAGGGAGGCGTTGCTGAACGGCACCGGTCCCGACTGCACGGGTCCGTCCGTCGGCTCCAGGTCAAGCAGTGCCACTGCCGAGCGGCTGACCTCGCGCACCAGCGGTCCGGGCAGCCAGCCCGCCGCCGCCGCCCCGCCGGGTGCCAGCTGCCGGGCGAGCTCCGTCGGGGTGGGCCGACGCGCCGGGTCCTTCGCCAGGCACGTGGCGATCACGTCCCGCAGCTCGCCCTCGATCTCACCCAGCTCCGGCTCCTCGTGCACCACCTTGTAGAGGAGCACCGCCGAGGAGTCGCCGAGGAAGGGGGCGTCGCCCGTCGCCGCGTACGCGAGCACCGCGCCGAGCGAGAAGACATCGGCGGCGCCCGAGATCTCCAGACCCCGGATCTGCTCCGGCGCCATGTAGCCGGGCGAGCCGACCGAGACCCCGGTGGAGGTGAGCGAGGCGGTGGCGTCGATCGCACGGGCGATGCCGAAGTCGATGAGGCGGGGGCCGTCGAGGGCGAGCAGCACGTTGGACGGCTTCACGTCGCGGTGGATGAGCCCCTGCCCGTGCACGGCGGCCAGGGCCTCCGCGAGTCCGGCGCCCAGGGTTCGTACAGCCTGCTCGGGCAGTGGCCCGTGCTCGGTGACCGCGGCCGACAGCGGGGGTCCGGCGACATAGCCGGTGGCGACCCACGGCACGGGTGCGTCCGGGTCGGCGTCCAAAACGGGTGCCGTCCACTGGGCGCCGATCCGCCGCGCCGCGTCGACCTCGCGCCGGAACCGGGCACGGAACTGTTCGTCGAGCGCGAAGTGCGGATGAACGACCTTGACCGCGACGGTGCGTCCGCCCGCGCTGCGTCCCAGATACACCCGGCCCATGCCGCCCGCACCGAGTCTGCCGAGCAACCGGTAGGCACCGATGGTGAGCGGTTCGCCGGCTTCCAGCGGCTGCATATGGACTCCCCCTGTGGACCGGCCGGACCTCCGACCGAAGCCTAGGGGTCGGAGGTCGTGCGATCACAGAGAAACCATCGGCCGATTTCGCCCCTATGGGAACGAACCACGGTTTTCGACACGGTAAAAGGCGCGAATGAGTCGTTCACCCGATCGAATCCGGGACGCGACCCGGACTCACCCCGCACGCAGTCCTCTATTCGGGATAGGACGCACGCGCCGTCCGTCCGGCCGCATTCGCGGCATTCGCCGGAAAGGAATCCGCGGGGCAGTGCGATAAACAGCCCGGGAGGGAACGGGGAAGCCAGGAGAAGGTGCAGCATTCACCTATTGCCCGGGCCCATTCCCTCCGCGCAACGGCCGGTGCCGGATCAGTGGTCGAGCAGCTCGACGTTCACGTCCACCGGGAAACCGGTCGTCGCCCCGGTCCGGCGGGCGAACTCACGTACACCCGACAGCTGGTCCGGACCGAAGCGGAAGTCCAGCGTCGTGAAGTACCGCTCCAGCAGCTCCGCGTCGAAGACCTCCCACCGCGCCGCCGTCTCGGCGACCTTGGTGACCTCTTCCAGCGACAGGTCCCGCGAGGCGAGGAACGCCCGGTGGACCTCCTCCACCACGGCCGGGTGCGCCGCCAGATAGTCCTTGCGCGCCGCCCAGACCGCGAAGACGAACGGCAGCCCCGTCCACTCCTTCCACATCTGCCCCAGGTCATGGACCTGCAGACCGAGACGCGGCGCATCGTGCAGCGAGGCGCGCAGCGCGGCGTCGCCGATCAGCACGGCGGCGTCCGCCTCCTGCATCATCAGGCCGAGGTCGGGCGGGCAGGTGTAGTAGTCGGGCGACACCTCGTACCGCTCGGCGAGCAGCAGCTGAGCGAGGCGTACGGAGGTGCGCGAGGTCGAACCGAGTGCCACCCGGGCCCCGTCGAGCTGCTCCAGGGGCAGCTGCGACACGATCACGCACGACATGACGGGCCCGTCGCAACCGACCGCGATATCGGGGAAGGCGACGAGCTGATCGGCGTTGCGCAGGTACTCGACGAGGGTGATGGGGCCGATGTCGAGGTCACCGTGCACCAGCTGCTCACTGAGCTTCTCCGGGGTGTCCTTCGACAGCTCCAGGTCGAGCAGGGTTCCGGTCCGTGCCAGGCCCCAGTAGAGAGGAAGGCAGTTCAGGAACTGGATGTGGCCGACGCGCGGCCTGCTGCGACGGTCGTCGCCTGCTGCGGGAGAGACGGTTGAATTGTCCACATCGCGAGGCTAGACCCGTGCGGGCATCCCGCCGCCACCGGGGCTAAGGGCTGTCCCGTAACCCCTGGTGGATCAGCGCGCGGCGTCGGATGCGGTGCATCGCAAGGCGGAGGACCGTCCTCATACTGGGCGTATTCGGGCGTTCCGACAACGCAGCGAGGTGCCGTAGCCGGCGTCGTGCGCCCGCCAGGGATTACGGGACAGCCCTTAAGGGCGCGCCCGGTCCCACTCGTGCGTGCCTACCGGTCCCGCGCGCCGGCGTTCCTGTGCGGCCGCCTCCGCGCCACCCGAACGACACCCCCGAGCCGCCTTCCGACCGCTATCCCGGTCAGCCTCTCGGCAGGGCAATCAAACATCCGGGTGAAGTGATCTTTCCCTCTACCGTTCCGCACACGCTGCGTGCTAGGCTCGACGCAAGTTGCAGTTTGGTTTCCCTTGCAGTACAGAGCCTGCGGAGCATGTAACCCGCAGGCTTTTGTAGTTTTCAGACTTCTTTGCAGGTTCTGGAGCAGGGCAACCCTTTGGCCCAAGGAGGGCTTATGGCTACCGGAACCGTCAAGTGGTTCAACGCTGAAAAGGGCTTCGGCTTCATCGCCCAGGACGGCGGCGGCCCGGATGTCTTCGTTCACTACTCCGCGATCAACGCGTCCGGGTTCCGCTCCCTCGAGGAGAACCAGGTCGTGAACTTCGACGTCACTCAGGGGCCGAAGGGCCCGCAGGCTGAGAACGTCAGCCCGGCCTAGTTGCCCGGGTCGGCCGATCGCGGCCGGCATGCAGTACCCAAGGAGCCCCGCTCCCCCGCCTCGGCGGAGGAGCGGGGCTCCTGCCTTGTGGTGGCCCGCCCGGCCCCGGTGCCGCCACGGACGGGAGCTTGACCTTGACACCGTGTGAGGGCGTGCACTGGGAGACATCATGTTCACCATCGGAGATTTCGCCAGGTACGGACGGGTGTCGGCCCGGATGCTGCGTCACTACGACGCCATCGGACTGCTGCCTCCCGACCGCACCGACCCCGCGACCGGCTACCGCTTCTACGGTGCCGCTCAGCTCGCCCGCCTCAACCGCATCATCGCTCTCAAGGATCTCGGCTTCACGCTCCAGCAGGTGCAGGCCGTCCTCGACGAACAGGTCGGACCCGAGGAGCTCCGCGGAATGCTCCGCCTGCGGCAGGCGGAGCTGGAGGCGGCCATGGCCGCAGCGGCGGCGCGGCTGGCGCAGGTCGAGGCGAGACTCCGGTCGATCGAGAGCGAGGGGCACATGCCCACGGACGACGTTGTGATCAAGAACGTTCCCGCGGTACGGGTGGCGGAGCTGACGGGAACCGCGGCCGGCTACGAGCCGCAGGCCATCACTCCGGTGATCGGACCGCTGTACGACCGGCTGTTCCCGCTGCTGGAGGCGGCCGGAATCAGTCCCAGCGGCCCGGGCATCGCGCGCTACGAGGACGCCCCTGCGGGCGACGGCGCGATCACCGTGCACGCGGGGGTGACGGTCTCCGCCCCGGTCGGCCCGGTCGGTGACACCGGCGTCACGGTGGTCGACCTGCCCGCGTTCGAGGCGGCGACCATCGTTCACCGCGGTTCGATGGACGGGGTCCTCACCACCGAGCAGACGCTGGCCCGCTGGCTGGACACCAACGGGTACCGGTCACTGGGGTACACCCGGGAGATCAACCTGGAGTGCCCGGAGGACAAGGACAAGTGGGTGACGGAGCTCCAGGAGCCGGTGACCAGGGCCTGACCACGTCCCGCGGGGCCCGCCGCCGGCGGGCCCCGCGCCGCACCACCCGCCGGGACGCCCATGCACTCATGCCCCCGGCCCCGCCCACAGCCCCTCGTCCGTGAGCCCCAGCAGATCGATGGCGTTGCGGCGCACGATCCGGTCCACCACGTCCGGGTCCAGGTGCCCCATCTGCGCCTCGCCGACCTCGCGCGACTTGGGCCAGGTCGAGTCAGAATGCGGGTAGTCGGTCTCGTACAGGACGTTTCCGACGCCGATCGCGTCCAGGTTCTTCAGCCCGAACGCGTCGTCGAAGAAGCACCCGTACACATGCTCGGCGAAGAGCTCCGACGGCGGCCGGTGCACCTTGTCGGCGACACCGCCCCAGGCCCGGTTCTCCTCCCAGACCACGTCGGCCCGTTCCAGAATGTAGGGGATCCAGCCGATCTGACCCTCCGCGTACATGATCCGGAGGTTCGGGAACCGTTCGAACTTGCCGCTCATCAGCCAGTCGACCATCGAGAAGCAGCAGTTGGCGAAGGTGATGGTGGAGCCGACCGCGGGCGGGGCGTCGGCCGAGGTGGACGGCATCTTCGAGGACGAGCCGATGTGCATCGCGATCACGGTGCCCGTCTCGTCACAGGCCCGCAGGAACGGATCCCACTCGTCCGTATGTATCGATGGCAGTCCGAGATGTGGGGGGATCTCGGAGAACGCGACGGCACGCACCCCGCGCGCGGCGTTCCGCCGGACCTCGTCGGCCGCGAGCTCTGCGTCCCAGAGCGGGACGAGAGTCAGCGGGATCAGCCGGCCCTGCGCGTCGGGGCCGCACCACTCCTCCACCATCCAGTCGTTGTACGCGCGCACACCGAGCAGCCCGAGTTCACGATCCTTCGCCTCCGTGAACGTCTGGCCGCAGAACCGGGGGAAGGTCGGGAAACAGAGCGCGGACTGGACGTGGTTGATGTCCATGTCGGCGAGCCGGTCCGGGACCGCGTACGAACCGGGGCGCATCTGCTCGTAGGTGATGACTTCGAGCTTGATCTCGTCCCGGTTGTAGCCGACGGAGGTGTCGAGCCGGGTGAGCGGCCGGTGCAGATCCTCGTACACCCACCAGTCGCCGATCGGCCCCTCGTCACCCTTTGCGCCCATCACCGGTGCGAACCTGCCGCCCATGAAGGTCATTTCCTTCAGGGGGGCGCGGACGATGCGCGGGCCCCGGTCGAGGTACTTGGACGGGAGCCGGTCCCGCCAGACATGAGCGGGCTCCACCGTGTGGTCGTCCACCGAGATGATCTTCGGGAAGGTCTCCATGTGCACCACGGTAGCGCCGATCTGACGCATCGTCAGCTACCTTGACCGGGCCCCGGTTCCAAATCGTTGTCGAGGGCTTGTGCAGAGCGTCACCCACTGCTGACGTGTCCGCCCATAACAAGGCAGACTGTTGACCGCGATACCAGCGGTAGGTCGTAATCCGGATTCACCCGGACCACATCGGTGCAGCGGCGGTCATTCCGGGCAGAGACACCAGCAGGACCATCAGGATCAGCAGCGCCAGCGGGATCAGCGCGACCGGCAGGACTGGCGGGGCGAGCAGGACAGGGGGCATCAATGGACCGTGACCACGGGCCACGTGTGCGCGTTCCGGAGCAGCGCGCTGCTCAGCAGCAGACGGCCGGGACCGGCCTGCGGTTTGCCGTGCTCGGCCCCGTACGCGCCTGGCGCGACGACGAACCGCTGGCGTCCGGCTCGCCGCAGCAGCGGGCCCTGCTGGTCGCGCTGCTGCTGCGCGACGGACGCACGGCCACCGCCGCCGAACTCATCGATGCCATCTGGGGCGACGAACCCCCGTCACAGGCGCTCGCCGCCGTACGGACGTACGCGTCCCGGCTGCGCAAGATCCTCGACCCGTCCACGCTGATCAGCAACGCCGGCGGATACGCCATACGAACCCGGCCCGACGCGCTCGACCTCACGACGGCCCAGGAGTTGGCAGCCGACGCGGAGAAGGCGCGGGCGGGCGGGGACCGGCGCCGGGCCCGCACCCTGCTCAACGAGGCGCTGGCGCTGTGGGACGGCGAAACGCTGGCCTCAGTCCCGGGCCCCTACGCCGAGAACCAGCGCACCAGGCTCGCCGAGTGGCGGCTCCAGCTCACCGAGACCCGGCTCGATCTGGATCTGGAGGTCGGCAGCCACGCGGAGGCGGTCTCCGAACTCACCGCACTCACCGCGGCGCACCCGCTGCGGGAGCGGCTGCGCGAACTGCTGATGATCGCCCTGTACCGCAGCGGCCGTCAGGCGGAAGCGCTCGCGGTGTACGCCGACACGCGCCGACTGCTCGCCGACGAACTGGGCGTCGACCCGCGCCCCGAGCTCTCGCAGCTCCAGCAGCAGATCCTGCAGGCCGACGAGGAACTGGCCCACCCGGCGGACGAGGCCGCACCCGCGCCTGCAGCCGTCCGCCCGGCCCAGCTCCCGGCGACCGTACCGGACTTCACCGGCCGCGCCTCCTTCGTCCGTGAACTGGGCAACCGGCTGGCGACGGCGGAGGGTTCGGTCATGGCCGTGTCGGCGCTCGCGGGCATCGGCGGCGTCGGCAAGACGACGCTCGCCGTGCACGTCGCCCACCAGGCGCGCCCGCACTTCCCGGACGGCCAGCTCTACGTCGACCTGCAGGGCGCCGGCGCACGGGCGGCGGAGCCGGAGACGGTGCTCGGCGCGTTCCTGCGCGCCCTGGGCACCGCCGACTCGGCGATCCCCGATTCCTTGGACGAACGGGCGGCGCTGTACCGCTCCACGCTCGACGGCCGCCGCATCCTGGTCCTCCTGGACAACGCGCACGACGCGGCGCAGATCCGCCCCCTGCTGCCCGGCACGGCCGGCTGCGCGGCCCTGGTGACCAGCCGCGTCCGCATGGTCGACCTGGCGGGCGCGCACCTGGTGGACCTGGACGTGATGTCCCCCGAGGAGGCACTCCAGCTCTTCACCCGGATCGTCGGCGAGGAACGGGTCGGCTCGGAGCGCGAGGCGGCCCTGGACGTGGTGGCCGCGTGCGGCTTCCTCCCCCTGGCGATCCGCATCGCCGCCTCCCGCCTGGCCGCCCGCCGCACCTGGACGGTCTCGGTCCTGGCGGCCAAACTCGCCGACGAGCGACGCCGCCTGGACGAGCTCCAGGCGGGCGACCTGGCGGTGAAGGCCACCTTCGAACTCGGCTACGGCCAGCTGGAACCGGCCCAGGCCCGCGCGTTCCGTCTGCTGGGCCTGGCGGACGGCCCGGACATCTCCCTGGCGGCAGCGGCGGCGCTGCTGAACCTGGAGGCGCATGCGGCGGAGGACGTGCTGGAGTCCCTGGTCGACACGTCCCTGCTGGAGTCGGCGGCGCCGGGCAGGTACCGCTACCACGACCTGGTGCGGCTCTACGCGCGAGCGTGCGCGGAACGGGACGAGCAGCCGCCGGAGGAGCGGGAGTTGGCGCTGTCGCGGCTGCTGGACTTCTATCTGGCCACAGCGGCGGGGGTGTATGCGCTGGAGCGGCCGGGGGATCGGCTGGTGGACCACCTGGAACGGACGCAGTACGAGGGTCTGTCGTTCGCGGACCGGCACTCGGCACTGGACTGGCTCTACGCGGAGGCTGGCACGCTTCTCGCCTGCGTACGCCAATCGTCCGGCCCCGGCACCTTGCGCCGGGCCGTGGACCTTCTCTGGGCATCACTGGATCTGGGCGAGTCCGGCGCCAACTCGAAACAGTACGAGACCATCGCCTTTGCCGTACGGGACGCTGCCCGCGCCTGCGACGACCAACGCACCGAGGTGCGTGCTCTGGTCACACTGGCCGATGTGCATCACACATCGGGGCGCTTCGACCAGGCCGAGCAGGAGGCGGAGGAGATCATGCGGCTCGTCGAAGCCGACCTCGACCCGTTGCCCGGATGCTGGGCTCCGAACGCCCGCGGCATCATGGCGCTCTACCAGAGTCGGCACGACGACGGCGAGAGATATCTGACCCAGGCCATCGACAGCTTCCGTCGGATCCAGGACCGGCCGGGCGAGGCGAGCGCGCTGTGCAACTTGTCGCGCATTCACCTGGCCACGGGCCGCACCGGCAGTGCGGTGTCTCTGGCCGAACAGGGCATAGACATATACGACAGCCTGGGTCACGCCCTTCGGAGTGCCAACGGCCGCTATGCGCTCGGCATGGCCCTCACACAGAGCGGCCAGTTCACCGATGCGACGGAGAGACTTCTGGAAGCACTGGCCGTCTTCCGGGACAGCCGCCAACGCCTGTGGGAAGGGATGACACTCTTCAGGCTCGCCGAGGTCGACCTCGCTGCCCGATGCTCGGCCGATGCCGCGACCAAGGCCGAACAGGCCCTGACCGCGCTACGAGGCATCGGTGGCGAATGGCGGAGGGGCAACGTGCTCACCGTGCTCGGGCGCGCCCTTGGGGAGATCGGGCAGTTCGGGCGCGCTCAGGTCTGCTGGCGCGAGGCTCTGGCTATCTACGAGGAACTGGGTTCGCACGAGGCGGCCGATGTGCGCGCCCTGCTGTCCTCCGTTGCCACCGTGACGACTGCGTAGGGCGCCTGCCGGGGCGTTCATCGTTCGTTTATCGCGACCCGGCATTCTTCTTTTAGTCGATCCGTCGCGTCGGGGGGCAGACGGGGCGACAGACGGCCGTGGCACTAGTGTGAACGGCCCTGAAAGGCCCGTCCGGCGGTCCACGGGGGAACAGCCGGGCGGGCCTTGCCCACCCATCACGAAGAAATGCCAAGGGGAGCAGATCATCATGGCTGACGCGACGAAGAAGAACCCGGAGATCAAGCCGCAGGACATGCACGCCACCGGTGGTGACGCCGACCAGATCACCACTCTGGACATGCACGCGACCGGCGGAACGATCAAGCCGCAGGACATGCACGCCACGGGCGGCACGGCCACGACCGACGACATGCACGCGACGTCGGAGCCCACGAACTAGTTCTTCTTTTCGGCGGGGGCACGGGGGACGGCCGCGGCGGCGCGGAGGGGGAGCCGTCGCGGCCGTTGCACGTCCGCGGGCCGGTTGACGTAATCGCGTCAACGTTCAACCGCTTCGCGCCAACTGGGTTCCGCCATCGCCCCCCTGTCACTGGCGTCACTTCACGTCCGGAAGCTCTCTCCTCCCACAGGAGTTGGAATGACCCGCACGAAGAAGACGCTCGTCGCCGCCGCGTTCGCCGTGGCCCTGGGCCTCGGCTCGGCCACTCCGGCGCCGGCTGACCAGCACGCCACCGGCGACACCCCGGTCACCACACAGGACCAGCACGCCACCGTGGTGACCCCGCAGGACCAGCACGCCACCGTGGTGACCCCGCAGGGCAGCCACGCCGGCTGAGCCGAACCCGCACGCAAGACGGCCCGAGCCAACCGCTCGGGCCTTCTCTGTGGACGCGATCCGCAAACCTCCACGCGTCCTGAGCAGCCCTACCCCCGCCCCCGCAGCTCCCCCTTCACCACCTTCCCGCTCGCGTTCCGCGGCAGCTCCCCCACGAATTCCACCGCCCTCGGCACCTTGTAGTTCGCCATCTCGCGCCGGGACCAGGCGATCAGGTCGTCGGCCGTCAGCGTCGCGCCCTCCCTGCGGACCGCGTACGCCTTGCCGACCTCGCCGAGTCTCGGGTCCGGGATGCCGATCACCGCCACGTCCGCCACGTCCGGGTGCAGGCCCAGAAGCTGTTCGATCTCGGCCGGGTACGCGTTGAAGCCGCCGACGATGAACATGTCCTTGATCCGGTCCGTGATACGCAGGTTGCCCGCCTCGTCGAGGACGCCGATGTCGCCGGTGCGGAGCCAGCCGTCCTCGGTGATCGTGGCGGCCGTGGTGTCCGGGTCCTCGAAGTAGCCCTGCATCACGTGGAAGCCGCGGACCAGGACCTCGCCGGGGGTGCCGGGGTCCGCCAGGACGCGGAGCTCCGTACCGGGGATCGCGCGGCCCGAGGTGGAGGAGATCGTCTCGGGCGGGTCGCCCCTTCGGCACATCGTGACGATGCCGCTCGCCTCGGAGAGGCCGTATGCCGTGAGGACCGTCGCGATGCCCAGCTCCGTGCGCAGGCGTTCCACCAGCCGCAGGGGGACCACCGCAGCGCCCGTGACGACCAGGCGCAGAGCGGAGAGGTCGTGCGTCGCCCGCGCCGGATGGTCCAGCAGCGACTGGTGGAGGGTGGGCGGGCCGGGGAGGACCGAGATGCGTTCGGCGGCGATGTTCGCGAGGACGGTGTCCACGTTGAACACCGGCTGCGGGATCATCGTCGCGCCCCGCATCAGGCACGCGATGATGCCCGCCTTGTAGCCGAAGGTGTGGAAGAACGGGTTGACGATCAGATAGCGGTCGCCCTCGCGCAGGCCGGCCAGTTCGCTCCAGATCGCGTAGCAGCGCAGGGTCTGGGCGTGGGTGATGACGGCGCCCTTGGGACGGCCCGTGGTGCCGGAGGTGTAGATGATGTCGGACGGGGATGAGGAGGCGACCGCGTCGGCCCGTTCCCGTACCGCGGCAGGTGAAATCCGCTCCCCCGCCGCCAGGAAGTCCTTCCAGGTGACGTATGACTCGGGTGCCGTGTCCGCAAGCACCACCACCCGCTCCAGGTACGGGAGTTCCGCCGCCGCGCGGCGCAGTGACGCCACGTACGACGTGCCCAGGAACGTGCCGGTGATGAAGAGAATTTTCGCCCGGCTGCGTTCCAGGATGTACGCCGCCTCCACGCCCTTGAAGCGCGTGTTGAGGGGGACCAGGACCGCGCCCGCCGTGACCGCCCCGAGGGCGGAGACGATCCAGTCCAGGGTGTTCGGCGCCCAGACCGCGACCCGGTCCCCCGGCTCCACCCCCGCGGCCATGCACGCCGCGGCGGCGCGTTCGACACGGTCGCCGAGTTCGGCGTACGAGATGCGGGTGCGGCCCTCGACGACCGCCTCCCGCTCCCCGTGCCGCTGCGCTGCCGCCCGCACCAGCCTCGGGATGCTGCCCCATTCCTCGTCGCCGCGCATCGCATGCCCTCCCACCGAACCGCAATAGCTGACTATCCGTCAGATTAGCTGTAGCCTCTGCCGCTGTCAGCAGTCATGACGATCGCGGAGGTGGCGGGTGGCGACGCTCAAAGACGTGACGGCGATAGCCGGGATCGGACAGACGGCCTTCGCGAAACAACTCCCGGAATCCGAGAAGACCTTGGCCTGCCAGGCCATCGTGGCGGCGCTCGACGACGCGGGCATCGCCGCGTCGGAGGTCGACGCGTTCGCCTCGTACACGATGGAGGAGACCGACGAGGTCGAGGTCGCCAAGGCGATCGGGGCCGGTGACGTCACCTTCTTCTCCAAGGTGGGTTACGGGGGCGGTGGTTCGTGCGCGACGATCGCGCATCTGGCCGCCGCCGTCGCCACCGGACAGGCGAGTGTCGGTGTCGCCTGGCGCTCGCGGAAGCGCGGCTCGGGGCCGAGGCCCTGGAAGAACACCACCATTCAACTGCCCACCCCCGCCCAGTGGACCCGCCCGTACGGGCTGCTGCGGCCCGCCGACGAGATCGGGATGCTCGCGCGGCGGTACATGCACGAGTACGGGGCCACCCGCGACCATCTCTTCAATGTCGCGCTCGCCTGCCGCAACCGCGCCAACCAGAACCCGGACGCGGTGATGTACGAACGGCCGCTGACCCGCGACATGTATATGACCTCGCGCTGGATCAGCGAGCCGCTCTGCCTCTTCGACAACTGTCTGGAGACGGACGGCGCACTGGCCTGCGTCATCGTCTCCGCCGAGCGGGCCCGGGACTGCCGGCAGAAACCGGTCTACATCCACTCCGTCGCCCAGGGGCTCCCCGCCCAGCACCACGGCATGGTCAACTACTGGAACGACGACCCGCTCACCGGACCCGCCTGGACAGCCGCCCGTCAGCTGTGGAAACAGGCCGACTTCGGTCCGGACGATGTCGATGTCGCGCAGATCTATGACGCGTTCACCCCGCTCATTCCGCTCTCCCTGGAGGGGTACGGCTTCTGCGGGCGGGGCGAAGGCGCCGCGTTCACGGAGGGCGGGGCACTGGAGAGCGGCGGCCGGCTCCCGATCAACACCGGGGGCGGCGGGCTGAGCGAGGCGTATGTGCACGGCTTCAACCTCATCAATGAAGGGGTGAAGCAGCTGCGCGGGATCTCCACCGCGCAGGTTCCGGACGCCGCCACCTGCCTGGTCACCGCCGGCGAGGGCGTGCCCACCTCCGCCGTACTGCTGAGGAGCTGAGAGC
This sequence comes from Streptomyces sp. NPDC057486, assembly GCF_042802415.1. Classification (NCBI taxonomy): domain Bacteria; kingdom Bacillati; phylum Actinomycetota; class Actinomycetes; order Kitasatosporales; family Streptomycetaceae; genus Streptomyces; species Streptomyces sp. NPDC057486. Next base: position 131,583 of record NZ_JBHVEE010000001.1, read on the forward strand.
ACCATGGATTCGCTGCTGCTGCCCGTCGCCGACGAGGACGGTGCCCCCTTCTGGGAGTACGCCGCCCGGGGCGAACTCCGCGTCCAGGCGTGCGCCGCCCCCGCGTGCGGCGCGCTCCGTTTCCCGCCGCGGCCCTGTTGCCCGCACTGCCAGTCCTTCGAGAGCGAGTGGCGGGCCATGAGCGGGCGCGGCCGGATCTGGTCGTACGTGCTGCCGCATCCGCCGCTGCTGCCCGCGTACGCCGCGCAGGCCCCGTACAACGCGGTCGTCGTCGAACTCGCCGAAGCTCCGCACATCCGGCTGGTCGGCAATGTGGTCAGCGGCCCCGAAGCGCCGCTCGACTCGGTCGATCCGGCGCGGCTGCGGATCGGGGCACAGGTGAGGGCGGTCTTCGCGCCGGTGAGCCCGGAGCTGACCGTGGTCCGCTGGCTGCTGGAACGGTGAGCGGACGCCGATGACGCTGCGGACGGAGACCGACAAGGAGACCGGGGTCGCGGTCGTCACCCTCGACCGGCCGGAGAAGCTGAACGCGATCGACCTGGCAACGGCGGACGAACTCGCCGCCGCATGGCGGGCGTTCCGTTTCGACGACGGGGTGCGGGCCGTCGTCGTCACGGGCGCGGGCGGGCGCGCCTTCTGTACGGGGATCGACCGCGGTGTGGAGGTGCCGCAGCCCTCGTCCCCGTACACGATCGACGATCCGCTGCTCGCGATCGGACCGAAGGCGAACGACCTGTGGAAGCCGGTGATCGCCGCCGTGGAGGGGATGGCGTGCGGCGGGGCGTTCTATCTGTTGGGCGAGGCGGAGTTCGTCATCGCGTCGGAGGAGGCGACGTTCTTCGACCCGCATACGACGTACGGCATGGTCAGCGCGTACGAGGCGATTCACATGGCGCAGCGGATGCCGTTCGGGGAGGTCGCCCGGATGTCCCTGATGGGTACGGCCGAGCGGGTGACGGCCCGTCGTGCGTACGAGACCGGGCTGGTCAGCGAGGTGACGGCGCCCGGCGGCGCGGTGGAGGCGGCGGTGCGGGCGGCAGCCGTCATCGCGTCGTACCCGACCGGGGCGGTGCAGGGAACGGTGCGGGCGGTGTGGTCCGCCAAGGAAGCGGCGCGCACGCAGGCGCTGGCCCACGCCCCGCACCTGGTCGCGCTCGGAAACCTGCCGGTGGAGCGGCAGGGGGAGCTGTTCCAGGGGCGGGGGCGGGGCAGCGGGGAGTTCCGGCTGCGGTGAGCCGGAGCCCCCGTCAGCAGCGGTCAGTGGCTGAGTTCGGCCTCGGCCCGGCACTTCTTCACCCGGGACACCTTGCTCGGGCTGTCCATCCGCACGGAGACGGTCGCGCTGTCGGCGTCCGTCAGCTCCACGCTCGCCTCGCCGCTGTCGACGGTCTTGCCGAGCGCGTCGAGAAAGGTGACGTCGACCTTGTACACGTGCGTGCCGAGTTCGCTCGAGCTGACCCGGACGGTGGAGGACGTCACGGCCCGCCGCTTGCCCTTGCGGGGCTGGGCGCAACGGATCACGGTCACCTGGGGCGCGTCGGTCGCCGTGGCGGCGGGGGTCGCGGTCTCGTAGGTGGAGCCGCCGGACGAGCTGCTCGACGAGTCGTCGTAGTCGTTGTCGTCGTAGTCGTTGTGGTGGTAGCTGCCGTTGCTCTTCTTGGAGTTGGAGCAGCCGCCGCCGCTGCTGCTGCTCGAACCGCGGCTCTTGCTGCCCCGACTCTTGCCACCGTGGCTCGAGGTCGAGAAGCCGGTGAGTGCGAGTACCACCACCACCAGGACCGCCGAGAGTTTCAGATGCTGCCGCATCATCGATGCAGCCCCCCTTGTGTTGTTGTCATGTTGCTGTCGAACGACCGCGCGACACCGTAACGCATGGCGCGCGGGGAAGGGCCGTCCGGCCGGTGCGCCCCTGGTGGCGGGGGTCGGGGGCCCGGCGTAGCGTCGACGCCGAGAGCGGCGCTGATGCGTGATGCCGGTCCGCACGACCGCAGGAGGCCGATGATGATCCGCAACATCCTCGGCTCGATCGTCGCTCTCGCAGGAGCGGCGGCCGCCGTGCTGAGCCCCTTCCGTGACTGGTACGACGGCCGCCTCGGGCGGCAGTACCGGATCGCGGACCTCTTCAACGGCATCAGCGGTGCGCGGCCGGGACTGTGGGGGTCGGTCTGGCTGCCGCTCCTCTTCGCCGCGGCCGTGACGGTGGTGGGCGTGGTGCTCCGGTCCCGGCTGCTGGTCGCGTGCGCGGGGGTCGTCGTCCTCGGCTTCACCGTGCTGTGGATGGTGCGGCAGGGGCAGGCGACGGGAAGCCTGACGGTGGCGGCGGACGGGTCCGGGCTGCAGGTGGGGGTGGCGACCGCCGCGGTCGGCGGGGCACTGATGCTGGTGGGGGCCGCGGTGATGTCGGGGCGGCGGAGCGGGCACGGGCATCCGGGGCGCGTGGACCGGCCCCAGCCCTACCCGGCGCCGGGGTCGGACGATCCGGACACGTGGCCGCCGACGCAGGAGCCGGGGCCATCGGTGCAGACGAGTCCCCTGCCGGAGCCCGAGGCGGACCCGTACACGGGCCCCGGGGCCCAGGACCCGCGCTGCCCGCCGGGCCGGTCGAGCCCGTCCGGCGACTGAGGACGAAGCGGCTGCCGGGCGAGCCCGGTGAACGCCTACGCCCGAGCCCGGTTCCCCGTGCCCGTGCCCGTCCCCTTCACCGCGTCCAGCGCGTACACGCAGCGGTCCTTGCTGCACGCGTACACCACGCCCCCCTTCGCCACCGGCGACCCCGTGATCTCGCCGCCCGTCGCAAGCTTCCAGCGCAGCTGACCACCCGCCGCGTCAAGCGTGTACAGCACGTGGTCCGCGGAACCGAAGTGGACGCGGCCGTCCGCGACGACCGGCGCGCCGACGACCTCGCCGCCCGCGGCGAACCGCCATTTCGGGGTACCCGTCACCGCGTCCAGCGTGTACAGCGCGCTGCCGCTGCCGACGTGGACATTGCCCGCCGTGACCAGGACCGGTTCGATCGACTGGCGCGCCTCCGTGGCGATGCGCCACCGGTCCTTGCCGGTCGTCGCGTCGAGTGCGTACACCGTGCCGAGGTAGTCGGCCAGGTACACCCCGCCGCCGGTGACCGCGGGCCCCGGCGCGAACGCGGGCGGGGAGAGGAAGACCGCGGGCGACTCGAAGTGCCACCGCACCAGTCCCGACGCGATGTCCACCGCGAGGACCCGGGTGCCCGCGGCGACGTACACGTAGCCGTCAGCGGCGGCCGTCACCCGTACCGGTACTCCCCCGCAGGACGCCGCGTCACCGATCGGGTACGACCACCGCTCGATGCCCGTACGGGCGTCCACCGCGCGCAGCCGGGCGTCCTGCCACAGGTACACCATGCCGTCGTGGATCGCGGGCCCGGCCTCGGCCGTCTCGAAGTCGGTCTGTACGCCTCCGGTCTCCCACAGCTTGTCGCCGGTGGACGCCTCCCACGCCTGCACGCCGCCACCGCGCGTGCCGGTGACCACAGTGCCCCGGTCGGCCTTGAGCGAGTACACCCAGGCGTCGGTCTGCAGCCGCCACCGTTCGGCGCCGGTCAGCGCGTCCAGGGCGTACAGCGAAGGGCCGTCGGAGCCGTGGATGCGGCCGCCGTCGAGCGTCATCGACCACGCGACGTCACGGGTCTTGAACTGGCGCCGCCCGTTGCCGACGTCCAGCGCGTGCACCTCGAAGGACGTCACGTACAGCAGGTCCCCGGCGACGACCGGCGTGCCCCACACGTCGTTCGACATCCGGAACCGCCAGGGCCGCCAGCGGTCCGGCTCCGCGGGCGGCGTATCGGGGGCGTGCGTCGGAGCGGGCAGCGGGGCGGCGGCCGGGGCCGCGCCGTTCAGCCCGGCGGGCGGGCGCACCCACCCGGTCGCGGGGCCCGCCTCCGCGCCGGCCGTCGCGCGCACGTCCACGGCACGCGGCCCGGGTCCGATCGGCACCTTCGCCCCGGGCAGCCGCACCGGACCGCCCCCGTCCGGCTCCGCCGCCCGAACAGGGGCAGGAGCGGGGGACGGCCCTCTCAGGTCCGCCCCGCTGCGCCACGCCGGCTCCCAGTCCGCGCCCCGCGGCGGCTGCTGGGGCGGCGCCGGAGCGGGAGCAGGGGCGGGAGCCGGGGCGGGCGCAGGGGTGGGCGCAGGGGCCGCGGCGGGTGCCGCCGTGCGCCCCCCGCCCCGGCGCTGCTCCATCATCGCCGTGGCCGACGTCGGCAGCCAGGCCGACGCCGTACCGCTGTCGTCGCTGCCGGAGGCGAAGAGGTGCGGGGCGAGCTGGGCCTGCAGATCGGCCGGGCTGGGCCGCAGCCCGGCGTCCATCTGCATGCAGGACTCGATCAGCGGCCGCAGGTCGTCGGGCAGCCCCTCCACATCGGGGCCCTCCCGCAGCAGCATGAAAACCGTCTCGACCGGGTTCGCCCCGTGGAACGGCGCATGCCCGGTGGCGGCGAAGACGAGCGTCGAGCCGAGCGAGAACACATCGCTCGCGCCCGTGACACTGCGCGAGTCCCTGGCCTGCTCCGGCGACATGTACGCGGGGGTGCCGACCGCCACGTTGGTCATGGTCAGCCGGGTGTTGGAGACTCCGGACGCGATCCCGAAGTCGATCACCCGCGGACCGTCCTCGACCACCAGCACGTTCGACGGCTTCAGGTCGCGGTGGACCAGCCCCGCGCCATGGATGGACTGGAGCGCCTCGGCGATCCCTGCGGCCAGCCAGCGCACCGCCTGGGTCGGCATCGGGCCGCACTCATTCACTATTTCCTCGAGCGAGGGAGCGGGCACGTACGCGGTGGCGAGCCAGGGCACGGCCGCGCGCGGGTCGGCGTCCACCACGGCGGCCGTGTAGAAGCCGCTGACCGCGCGGGCGGCCTCCACCTCACGCGTGAAGCGGACCCGGAAGAGCTGATCCTCGGCGAGCTCCGTGCGTACGGTCTTGATCGCCACCCGTCGGCCGGACGCCGAGCGGGCGAGATAGACCAGCCCCATGCCGCCGGCCCCGAGCCGTCCCAGCACCTCGAACGGGCCGATCCGCCTCGGGTCGTGCTGCGTCAGCTGCTCCACCACTTGCCTGCCACCTCCCCGTACGGACCTCAGGAACAGAAGTCCGCGAAAACCCGCCCTGTGCAGCGTCTCACCACTGGGCACCACCCGGCGGTGCGCTCCCTGATTGTTCCTGGCCGATGCGATGGTTGCGAACCCGGGGGCGGATCGGGGTGTCACATGTCACTCTGCCCTCTATCAGGACACCGGGGGCTGAAGTACGGCGAACTCGGCACCCTGATCGTCGTGCAGGACCGCCATCCGCCCGTACGGGATGTCGAAGGGCGGCGCGGAGACCCGGCCGCCGAGCTCGACCGCCGTCTCGGCGGTGGCGTCGCAGTCCGCGACGGCGAAATAGCTGAGGAAATAGCTGGGCATCTCGGCCGGGAACGCGTCGGTGATCACGCTGCGTCCGCCGATCGCGGTGTCGGGCCCGGGTTCGGTGCCTTCGGGGGACCACATGCGGAAGTCGACGCCGGACTCGGAGGCGCCCGCACCGCCGGAGCCGGACTCGGCAGAACCGGAATCGACCGATCCGGAGTCCGAGGCGTCCCCCTCGCCGGTGTCCGGCTCGTCGCGATCGGCGCCCGGCTCACCGTGATCGGTGCCGGACTCGCCGAGGTCGGTTCCGAGGAAGCCGAAGACCTGCTCGTAGAAGGCGTCGACGCGGTCCTTCCGCCGGGTGTAGACCTCGGTCCAGCAGAAGGATCCGGGCTCCTTCTGCTTCTCGAACCCGCTGCGGTCACCGGCCTGCCAGAGCCCGAAGACCGCACCGCCCGGGTCGGCGGCCTGCGCGAGCACGCCCGCGCGCCCGACCCGGACAGGCTCAGTGATGACCTGGCCGCCCTCCTGCCGGATCAGGGCGACGGTCGCGGCGATGTCGTCGGTGGAGAAGTAGACGCCCCAGGCGGTCGGCATCCGGCCGTCCTGCTTGGCGGCGAGTGCGGCAACGAGCTTGCCGTCGCTGAGGGCGTCGGCGCACGCGCCCCCTGCGGCGTCCCCGGCCCGGAAGGTCCACCCGAAGAGCCCGCCGTAGAAACGCTTGCCCGCTTCGAGATCGGGGAGCTGGGCGTCCACCCAACACGGCGCGGAGCGCGGGAATGCGGCCATGGGCCCGAATCCTTCCATAGCAGTGACGCTCGTCACACTCAAAGTAGCCGCGCACCGCGTGTGCCGCGCAACGAATGACTCCTGTCGAACGAAGATTCGACATCGGAGTTCGTTAGCCATCGCGTCACGGAAAGTTATCCACCGAAGTTGTCCACAGGCTGTTGATAACACTATTCAGGCTGTGGATCGCATCCACCGAAATCCGGCCACTTCCCCCACACCACCCCACCGCACCTGCGGAACTCCCCATTTGCAGTCGGCCGAATCGCGCTCCGATCACCCCTCGGTAAGCTGACGGCATGACAGGACAAGTGCGCACCGTCGACGGCCGCGTGGCCGGTCGACGCGGACAGGCGACGCGGCAGAAGCTGCTCGACTGCCTCAGCGAAATGCTCAGCTCCTCGCCCTACCGGGACGTCAAAGTCATCGACGTCGCCCGCAAGGCGGGGACTTCACCCGCAACCTTCTATCAGTACTTCCCCGACGTCGAGGGAGCCGTCCTCGAGATCGCCGAAGAAATGGCCAAGGAGGGTGCCGCGTTGACCGAATTGGTCGCCGGCCGCTCCTGGGTCGGCAAGGCGGGCTGGCAGACCTCCGAAGAACTCGTCGAGGGGTTCCTCGACTTCTGGCGACACCATGACGCGATCCTGCGCGTGGTCGACCTGGGGGCGGCCGAGGGCGACAAGCGATTCTACAAGATCCGCATGAAGATCCTGAACTCGGTCACCAACTCCCTCACCGATTCGGTGAAGGAGCTCCAGGCCAAGGGCAAGGTCGACAAGGACGTCAGCCCGGCGGCGATGGCGGGCTCGCTCGTCGCGATGCTGGCGGCGGTCGCCTCGCACCAGAAGGGTTTCCAGACCTGGGGCGTCAAGCAGGCCGAACTCAAGCCGAACCTGGCGCTGTTGGTGCATCTGGGCATCACCGGCAAGAAACCGACGAAATAGCGCCGGGCGCACCCATCTTTCCGGCTTCTTGCCTCGCTTCTTCCTGCGCTGGGCCCCGCACGGCAATCCCGGGCTGCCCACGTCCTGTCTCACCGCTGGCGGACCACCCGATGTGGTCCGCCATCGGCGTATCCGGGCAGCTTCCGCGTCACGGGGTGTCGCGCCGCTCCAGCCGGAAGAGCCGGATCTCCCGCTCCACCCGCGCCTGGTAGGTGGCGTACGGCGGCCAGAACGTCAGCGCCGCCTGCCACACCTCCGCCCGCTCCGCGCCCTCCAGCAGCCGGGCACGCACGGCGATCTCGCGCCCCTTCCAGTTGATGACGGCGTCGTCCGCATGGGCCAACAGATTGGCGGTCCAGGCAGGATGACCCGGACGGCCGAAGTTGCTGCCGATCAGAATCCAGCCGGTGCTGCCACCGCCCGCGGAGCCGTGCTCCGGCATGCAGGCCAGTGGAGTGGTGCGTGGCCGGCCGCTCTTCGCCCCCCGCACCGTCAAAATCACCCCCGGCAGCATCCGGGCGCTGAGCAGCACCTTGCCGCGGGTGAGCCGGTGGACGGTACGGTCCATGGCGGGCACGACATGCGGGGCGATCCTGGCGAAGGTGCGGGTCGAGGACACCTTCTGGATCAGCCGGACTCCGGGCGCCATCAGACCGCCACCTCCACGCGCGGTTTCCGGACGTCGGGCGTGAACAGACCGGCCTGCTCGGCTGCGTGGTCGCGCAGCCGGTGGACCGGTCCGAAGAGCAGCTCGTCGGCGGCGGCCCGTCTGACGTAGAGATGGGCCTCGTGTTCCCAGGTGAAGCCGATGCCGCCGTGCAGCTGCACGGCCTCGGCGGTGGTGATCCGCAGCGCTTCCAGCGCCTGCGCGAGCGCGAGCCCTCCGGCCGCCGGGTCCCACGCCGCGTAGTAGGCCGCGGACCTGGCCGCCTGCACGCGTACATACAGGTCGGCGAGCCGGTGCTTCACCGCCTGGAAGGAGCCGATGGCGCGGCCGAACTGCTCGCGCGCCTTGACGTATTCGATGGTTCGGTCGAGCGCGCTCGCGGCGGCTCCGACCGCCTCCGCCGCCAGTACGGCGGCGGTCGTGCGCCCGACGGCGGCGAGCGCTCCGGCCGGTCCCGACACATCCACCGTGTCGTCCGCACCGAGCAGTTCGGCGGTGGTCTCACGGAGTTCGACGCGGGCCACCGGCCGGGTCTCGTCGAGCGAGGTCTGCCGGGTGCGGGCGAGCCCGGTCGCCGTGTCGGAGCGGACGAGGAAGAGGAGAGTCCGGCTGCGCGGGAAGCCACCCGCGTGGGCGGCGACCAGCAGAAGGCCGGCGCTGTGCCCGTCGAGGACCTGGGCGGCTTCCCCGTACAGCCGCCACCCGTCCGGGCCGGGCCTGGCCTGTACGCCGCCGGACCGGCCGCCGCCCGCCCAGGCGCCGGCACTGGTGTCGTCGACGAGGCCGAGGGCGGTGGCCGGTGAGCCGCCGGGGAGGGCGAGGGTCGCGGTCAGTTCGCCCGCGGCGATGCGGGGCAGCAGGGCTGTGCGCTGGGCGTCGGTGCCGACAGCGGCGATCAGCGGTGCGGCAAGTGCAGCGGTGGCGAGCAGCGGGGACGGCAGCAGGGCGCGACCGGCCTCCTCGCAGGCGACGGCGAGTTCGGCGGGGCCGCGGCCGGCTCCTCCGTACTCCTCCGCGAGCGCGAGGCCCGGCAGTCCGAGGTCCTGGGCGAGCTGCCGCCACAGGGTCTCGTCGTATCCGTGCGCGGTCCGTACGGCGCTCCTGACCTCGTCGGGTCCGCAGCGTTTGGCCAGCAGTTCGCGCAGGGTGCGGCGGATCTCGTCCTGTTCCGCGGTGAAGGCGGCGTCCATCGTCGGGCTCCTTCCCCTCAGGGGCCGTCGCCCCCTTATCTGACGGGCCGTCATGTTAGGGGTGATGGCGCCAGAAACCCAGACTCGCGCACACCCCCGCCCGGACCCGATCCCGCCCGCACACCGGTCCGCTGCGCCATATCTGATGTACCGTCAGATCCATGCCTTCCTCACCCTCCTCCCCCTCGCGCAAGGTCGCTGTCGTCGGCATATCCCTCGCGGACTGCGGACGCGTCGACGGCCCCACTCCGTACGCCCTCCACGCCCAGGCCGCCCGCCGGGCACTCGCCGACTCGGGCCTGGACCGCTCCGTCGTCGACGGTTTCGCCTCCGCCGGACTCGGCACGCTCGCCCCCGTCGAGGTCGCCGAGTATCTGGGGCTGAAGCCCACCTGGGTCGACTCCACGGCGGTCGGTGGTGCGACCTGGGAGGTGATGGCCGCCCACGCCGCCGACGCGATCGCGGCAGGCCGAGCGAACGCCGTACTCCTGGTGTACGGATCGACCGCCCGCGCCGACATCAGGGCGGGGCGCCGCACGTCGAACCTGTCGTTCGGTTCGCGCGGCCCGCTCCAGTTCGAGGTGGCGTACGGGCACTCGCTGATCGCCAAGTACGCCATGGCCGCCCGCCGCCATATGCACGCGTACGGGACAACGCTGGAGCAGCTCGCCGAGGTGGCGGTCCAGGCGCGGGCGAACGCGGCGGCCAACCCGGACGCGATGTTCCGGGATCCCATCACGGTGGACGACGTGTTGTCGGGACCGATGATCGCGGACCCGTTCACCAAGCTGCACTGCTGCATCCGCAGCGACGGCGGGTGCGCGGTGCTGCTGGCCGCGGAGGAGTACGTGCCGGACACGACGAAGGCTCCGGTGTGGATCCTCGGCACGGGTGAGCACGTCTCGCACTCCACGATGTCGGAGTGGGACGACTTCACGGTCTCCCCGGCGGCCGTCTCGGGCCGCCTGGCGTTCGAGCGGGCCGGGGTACGACCGGCGGACATCGACCTGGCCGAGATATATGACGCGTTCACCTATATGACGCTGGTGACGCTGGAGGACCTCGGCTTCTGCGCGAAGGGCGAGGGCGGCGCCTTCGTCGAGAAGGGCCGCACGGGCCTGACCGGCGAACTCCCGGTCAATACCGACGGCGGCGGCCTCTCCGCCTGTCACCCCGGCATGCGCGGGCTGTTCCTGCTGGTGGAAGCGGTACGGCAACTGCGCGGGGAGGCGGGAGACCGTCAGGTCCGGAAGGCGGACGGACGGCTGCCGGAACTGGCGGTGGCCTCGGGGACGGGCGGCTGGTTCTGCTCGTCGGGGACGGTGGTGCTGGGGCGGGCGTGAACGGGCCCGAGGGGGTGGGGCAACGGGGCAACTCCATGCCCTGATGTCCAATGGCCGCATGACGGATGCATCGACCTCTGCGCAGCACACCTTCCGGGACCTCCTTCACGCCCAGCGCGTCTGGGACGTGGACCTCCCCGCCTTCGACCCGGCCGCCGCGCCCCGCACCCCGCTCCCCCTTTTCCACACCTGGTTCGCCGAGGCGGTGGCCGCCGGGCAGACCGAGCCGCACACCATGACGCTGGCCACGGTCGACGCCGAGGGCCACCCCGACGTACGGACGCTGATGCTGCACGACGCGGACGACCGCGGCTGGCACTTCGCCACGCACGCCACCAGCGCAAAGGGCCGCCAGCTCGCCGCGCATCCGCATGCGGCGCTCGGTTTCTACTGGCCCGCACAGGGCCGGCAGGTACGGGTACGAGGCCCGGTCACCGCCTGCACCCCGGCCGAGAGCCGGGCCGATCTGCATGTCCGCTCGACCGGTGCGCTGGCCTCGGCACTGGTGGGGCGACAGAGCGAGGTGCTCGACTCGTACGAGGAGCTGAACCGCGCCTCGGACGCCGCATGGGAGCGGGCGCAGGCGGAACCGGAGGCGGACGTGACGAGCTGGACGCGGTACGTGGTCGAGCCGCACGAGGTCGAGTTCTTCCAGGGCGATGTGCGGCGACGGCACGTCCGGCTCCGCTACCGCCGGGACGGCGGCAACTGGACCCGGGAACTCCTCTGGCCGTGAGCCGGTGAACCGATTTCCACCGGAAAGGAGCACTATGGGAAGCAGGTGAGTCGCTGGAGGCATTCCATGACACGAGCTCGTTCCCGATACGCCCCCGACCACGGTCTGACCACGCGCATGGTCACCACCATGTTCCTGATCGGACTGTTGTACGTGGTCCTCGTGGGCGTGCTCCTCGCGGTACTGCGGGGCGCCTGGCCGATCATCCTGATCGTCGTGGGTGGTCTGTTCATCGCGCAGTTCTGGTTCAGCGACCGCATCGCCGCCTTCAGCATGGGCGCCCGCGAGGTCACCCCCGAGGAAGCACCCGAGCTGCACGGCACCATCGACCGGATCTGCGCCCTGGCCGACATGCCGAAACCTCGGGTGGCCATCGCCCGGAGCGACGTACCGAACGCCTTCGCCACCGGCCGCGGCGAGAGGACCGCCCTCGTCTGCGCCACCACCGGACTCCTGCGCAGACTGGGACCCGAAGAACTGGAGGGCGTCATCGCGCACGAGATGTCGCACGTCGCGCACCGGGACGTCGCCGTCATGACGATCGCCTCGTTCCTCGGCGTCATGGCCGGCGTGGTCACCCGCGTCGCCCTCTGGGGCGGTTTCTCCCGCGGCCGCAGCAGCGACCCCGTCGGCATCGCGATCCTGCTGGTCCCGCTGATCAGCGCCGTCGTGTACTGCCTGAGCTTCCTGCTCACCCGGCTGCTCTCGCGCTACCGCGAACTCTCCGCCGACCGCGCCGCCGCCCTCCTCACCGGCCGCCCCTCCGCGCTCGCCTCGGCGCTCACCAAGGTCACCGGGCAGATGGCCCGGATCCCGACGGAGGACCTGCGGAAGGCGGAGCCGTACAACGCCTTCTACTTCGTCCCGGCGTTCTCCTCGAAGGAGAGCCTCAGCCGGCTGCTCTCCTCCCACCCGACCCTCGAACAGCGCCTCGACCAGCTGGCGCGCATCTCCGCCGAACTCGCCCGCCCGTAAGGAGTCCGCAGTGGGTCTGCTCGACACGATCCTGGGACGCAGCAAACCGGTACGCCCCGACCTCGACCAGCTCTTCGCCGTACCGTCCGCCGCCCTCACCCTCCAGGCGGGCGCGGGCTTCGTCCCCACCGGTCTGGGTTCGGTCTGCTTCGCCGGGGTGGAGGGCGGCACCTTCGCCCGTATCCAGCAGGACGTACAGGAACTGCTCGACGCGGACACGGACCGGGGCGGGATCCCGGTGGAGTTCAGCCGCGATTCGTACGGCTACACCTGGCTGCTCGCACGTCACTCCCCCGACGACGTGGCCGCCCTGGTCAACGATCTGCACGCGGTCAACACCCTGCTCCAGGACGGCGGCTTCGGCCCGCAACTGCTCTGCTCGCTGATCGGCTTCCGGAATGCCGAGGGGCGCTCGCTGGCGCTGGTCTACCTCTACAAACGCGGCACGTTCTATCCGTTCGCCCCGGTGCCGGGCGGCGTCGAGAGACGCGACAGCCCCCTGGAGCTGCAGGTCAGGGCGACACTGGGCGACGACCTGCGGGTCGAACAGGATCTCTCCCGGTGGTTCCCGGTCTGGGGCGCGCCCGGCCTGTGACGATCAGGCGGTGCGCGCACCTGCCACGAAGGCGGACCAGGCGGCCGGGGTGACGGCGAAGGTGGGGCCGTCGATGACCTTGGAATCGCGGATGTGGACGGTGTGGGGGCGGGTGGCGACCTCTACGCGGGCGCCGCCTTCGCCGGTGCTGCAGCTGGACTTGCGCCAGTCGTAGGCGACTTCGATGCACTCGCCGCCTTCGTTGGTGCTGTAGCTGGACTTGAACCAGTCCAGTTCCGTCGACTTCATAGCTGCGCCGCCTTCTCCTCGATGAGTTCCGCAGACTCCCAGGGCGTGAGCGCCTGCGCCCGCAGGATGCCGAAGAGGTCGAACAGGTCGTTGACCCGGTCCGGCTTGGAGATCAACGTACCGCCGCCGTGCCCCTCTTCGAAGATCAAGTTGCGCCCCTTCTCCGTGCTCATCAGCTGCATCGGCCCGTGGAGTCCCGCATGCATGTGCCGACGGGTAGGCATCACCTGAAACGTCAAGTGACTCATCGTCCGCATGCACTCCAGCAGATGCCGGAGCTGATCCTTGAGTACCTCGGGGCCGCCGAGAATGCGCTCCAGGACCGACTCCTCCATGACGAACCCGATACGCGGTGGAGGCGTGCGGGTCAACACCGCCTGCCGCTCCAGACGAGCTGCGACATGCCGGGCGACTTCCTCTTCCGTGTACGCCGGTACACGGGACGCGTACAGCGCACGTGCGTACGCCTCCGTCTGAAGCAGGCCGGGGATCACCATCATTTCGTACGCGCTGATGACCCGCGCCAACCGCTGGAGCCGAACCCAGTCCACATACTTCGGCGGGTACTTCTCCTCGTCCATCAGCTCCACGCACGCCTTCAACGCTCCGCACGCCTCGAAGACTTGGTCCGCAGCCCCCAGGAAGTCCAACGAGGGGATCCGCTCAGCCCGCTCGTACGCCCCCATCAGGGACTCCGAGACCATCAGCTTCTCCGAGGCGTCTCTCTGTGTGAGCCCCGCCCGCACCCGGTGGATGCGGATGAGATCTCCCACAAGCCTCCGCACCTGCGACGGCTCACCACTCGTCCCCACAGCCACCACCGTTCTCACCACATTGCCAAATGTGGACCGTGTCTCTCTGGTCACGCTACGCAGTCAGCGGGATCCTCGTATCCATGACGAGCAAGAAGCTCCCCGAATGGGTACCGCCCGCGGGGCTCCAACTTCACCTGACCGGGGTTCACTTCGACGCCATCCGGGTTCGCGGCGTACCCGGCGAGGCCGTCCTGCACCACCTCGCCACGCTCACGGACGGCGACCCGGGTCCGGTGGTCCGGGAGGTCGCGGGCGGGCGGTGGACGTACTTCCTGATCCCGCCCGGGGTGAGCAAGAGGTACGACTGGCCGCCGGGGGCGGCCTGTCTCGGGCCGTCGGCGCGTGATCTGTACGTGGGGATCCCCGCGGCGCACGGCAACACGTATCCGCTGAGCTGGCGGTGCGGGGCGCCGGAGGACGGGGAGTTCGTGGACGCGGAGCTGCTGCACGGGGTGGTGGTCGCGCAATTGGTACGGGAGGACTGGTGACCCGTTCCGTATCATCAGGTTCATGACTCCTGAGCGCCCGAATTCCGTCAGTCGACTTCGCGCCTCCGATGCCGACCGTGAAGCGGTGGTGGAGCAGCTCCAGGAGGCGGCGGCCGAAGGCCGCATCGATCTCGACGAGCTGGATGTGCGCCTGGGTCAGGCGCTCGGCGCCAAGACCTTCGCCGAGCTGGAACCCCTCACTGCCGATCTGGCACCCGCGCCGCAGAACGCGACGGAGCCGCTGGTCCTCGAGGGCGGCATCCACGGCCTGGCACGGACCGGACGATGGAAGGTGCCCGCACGCATCGACGTGGACGGCGGCATGGGCGGCGCCAAGCTCGACTTCACGCAGACCGAGACCCGACTGCGCGAGATCGAGCTGGAGGTCAACGGCCAGATGGGCGGGGTTGTCGTGGTCGTACCCAGGGGGTGGGCGGCGGAGACCGACGACGTCCGTCCCGGCATGGGCGGCTTCAAGGACCGGACCCGGGGCGAGAGGCTCCCGGGCGCACCGCTGCTCCGCCTCACCGGTTCGGGCGGCATGGGCGGAGTGGTCGTCCGCCACCCCAACATCTGGGAGCGGTGGAAGCTGCGCCGCGGCAAGCGGCGCTGACTCCGCCGCGTCAGGCACCGGCTTCCGGCCGGAAGACCGGGACCGCCTCGCACCCCTCCTCCTGCCGGAAGGCGACGCGCAGCTCCATGCCGATCGCGAGGGCCGACTCCTCGCAGTCGACGATCTCCGTCATCATGCGCGGCCCCTCGGCGAGGTCGACGACGGCCGCCGTGTACGGGACGCGGGAACCGAACGGCGGCAGGTCGTTGCGGTGGACGACGGACCAGGTGTAGAGCGTGGCGCGGCCGCTCGCCCGCTCCCAGTCGACGTCCTCGCTCCAGCACGTGGGGCAGAACTCTCGCGGATAGTGGTGGGCGGCGTCGCAGGCACGGCACCGTCGCACCAACAAGTGCCCCTCGGCGGCGGCGTCCCAGTAGGGGCGGGTGAAGTCGTCCGGCTCGGGCAGGTCGAAGCGGGGGGCGGCGGCGGTCATCCGAAGAGTCCGATCGCGTGGTCGAGAGACCAGACCTGCCAGGACATGGCGAAGAGGGCGACCAGCGAGATCAGCGCCATCATCGCGTTCTGCCCCTGCTCGGCCCAGTCGTGGATCATCAGCACCAGATAGAGGAGATTGAGGAGCAGCCCGCCGACGAGCGCGACCGGGGTCAGGAAGCCGACGATCAGCCCGAGACCGAGGGCGAGTTCCGCGTACACGACCAGGTAGGCCATTGCCTTCGGGCGGGGCGCGACGACCTTCTCGAATCCGCTCCTGACCGCCGGCCACTTGTGCTTGCCCGCGACGTCCGCCGCCCAGGCGATGCCCGTACCGCGTTCGAACCAGCCCTTCTTGTCCTTGTGTCGCCAGCTCTCCAGCCACCACAGGCCGAGCCCTGTTCGAAGGACGGCGAGCCACTCGGCTCCGCCGAGCCAGATCGTCCGCATCGGGACCCCTTCCCGTTCCGCCGCGGGGTTGAGGAATTCAAGAGATCTGACGGTACGTCAGATGCGTTGATCCCGATAGCCCCGGAACACCACCGCGAAGCCCCTGCCCCCTCGACCGCCCCAAGCCACCCGTGACCAATTCGCAATGGAACCCGATCTTGACCGAGACCCATCAAGTAATCGGGCGATTACGCTCCGAGCCATGCCCGACAGCACCTCCACCGCCGACAGCGGACCCTCGCCCGCGCCCACCGACATCACGGAGCACCGGCCCGTCTATGTCATCGGCGGCGGCCCGGGCGGTCTCGCCGCCGCGGCCGCCCTGGGCGCGCAGGGGGTGCGGGCCGTCGTACTGGAGAAGTCCGAGAACGTCGGCGCCTCCTGGCGCCGTCACTACGACCGGCTGCACCTCCACACCACCCGGCGCTGGTCCGCACTGCCGGGGCTCACGATGCCGCGCCGGTTCGGACGCTGGGTGGCCCGCGACGACGTGGTGCGCTACCTGGAGAAGTACGTCGAACACCATGAGCTGGAAGTGGTCACGGGTGTCGAGGTGACCCGTGTCGACCGGGCGTCGGACGGCACCGGCTGGCAGCTGACCGCAAGCGGCGGACGGGTCCTGACCGGGCGGGCCGTCGTCGTGGCCACCGGCTACAACCACACCCCACAAATCCCCGACTGGGCGGGCCGCGACACGTTCACCGGCGAGCTGCTGCACGCCTCGGACTACCGCAATCCCGCCCCGTACGCGGGCAAGGACGTCCTCGTCGTCGGTATCGGCAACACGGGGGCGGAGATCGCCGTGGACCTGGCGGAGGGGGGCGCTTCCCGGGTACGGATCGCGGTGCGCACCGTTCCGCACATCGTGCGCCGCTCCACGGCGGGCTGGCCCGCGCAGGCGACCGGCATCCTGGTCCGCAGACTGCCGGTGCGCCTGGTCGACCGGGCCGGCCGGCTGATGGCCAGGGCCGCCGTGCCCGACCTCTCCGAACAGGGCCTGCCGCGCCCGGACACGGGCCTCTACTCACGGGTCAAGGACGGCGCCATTCCGGTCCAGGACGTGGGGCTGATCGACGCGGTGCGGGGCGGCCGGGTGCTGCCGGTGCCAACCGTCGATTCGTTCGACGAGGACACCGTGGTGCTGGCGGACGGGACCCGAATCACGCCGGACGCCGTGATCGCGGCGACCGGCTACCGGCGGGCGCTCGAAGGGCTGGTCGGACACCTCGACGTACTGGACGCACGGGGCAGGCCGGTCGTGCACGGCGGCCGCACGCCGAAGCATGCGCCGGGCCTCCACTTCACCGGGTTCACCAACCCGATCAGCGGCATGTTCCGCGAAATGGCCCTGGACGCGGAGAAGATCGCCAAGCGGCTGGCGAAGCGGACCGGCTGACTTCGCCCCGGCGTACGCGGTCGACTTCACGGACTTCGGCGCGCACCGCGCATCGGCCCGGCAGCCCCGTCCAGCCTTTGCCTGCACACCCATTCCTGACGGAGCGTCAGTTCAGTAACCTGACAGAGTGTCAGCTCATGGCTGACCCGGCACAGGCACCCCGACGGACTTCTGGCAGGAGTGGGCGGAACGATGCTTGGATCGACGCACGGCACCCTCACCACACACTTCCGCGCCCGGGTGGTGGCCTGCGGAGAAGAGCCGCACGCCGCCGTCCACAGCATGGCGGTCGCCGCCGCGGAAGGCGATCTCGATGTCAGCGGCCGCCCGCTGCACGCCCCCGTGCCCGACCTGGACCGGTTCTTCCGGCCCGAGTCCGTGGCCGTCATCGGGGCGTCCGACACCGAGGGCAGGCCCAACACCGGCATCACCCGGCAGCTCGTCGCCTGGGCCGAGCGGGTCGGGGCGCGACTGCATCCGGTCCACCCCACACGGGAATCCGTCTTCGGCCGGACCTGCTCCCGTTCCGTCGCGGATCTGCCGGAGCAGGTCGATCTGGCGGTACTGCTGGTCGGCGACCCGCTTCCGGTGATCGAGGAACTCGGGCAGGCCAAGGTGAAGTTCGCGGTCGCCTTCGCCTCCGGGTTCGCCGAGACCGGCGAGGAGGGCGCCGCCGCCCAGGCGCGGCTGGCGGCCGCGGTGGAGCGGTCGGGGCTGCGGCTGCTCGGGCCGAACACCAACCTCAACGCCTTCGAGGCGTTCCGGGACGACCTCGACGGACCGGCGATCGCCCTGATCACCCAGTCCGGTCACCAGGGCCGTCCCGTCTACACCCTCCAGGAGCTGGGCGTACGGCTGTCGCACTGGGCGCCCACGGGCAACGAGGCGGATCTGGAGACCGCCGACTTCATCTCGTACTTCGCCGAGCGCCCCGAGGTCGGGGCCATCGCCGCCTATGTCGAGGGGCTCAAGGACGGCCGCTCCTTTCTGCTCGCCGCCGACCGGGCGGCGCGGGCCGGGGTGCCGGTCGTGGCGGTCAAGGTGGGGCGTACGGAGACGGGGGCCAGGACGGCCGCGTCGCACACCGGCAAGCTGACCGGCGCCGACCAGGTGGTGGACGCGGCGATGCGGCAGTTCGGCGTGATCCGGGTGGACGGGCTCGACGAACTCCAGGACACCGCGGCCCTGCTGGCCCGGGCGCGGAAGCCGCAGGCCGACGGGGTCGTCGTGTATTCGATCTCGGGCGGCACGGGCGCGCACTTCTCGGACCTGGCGACCGGGGCGGGGCTGAGGCTCCCCACCCTGTCCGAGGAGAAGCAGCGCGAACTGCACGCATGGATTCCCGGCTATCTGAACGTGGCGAACCCCGTCGACAACGGCGGTCACCCGGTCGGCGACTGGCGCGGCCGGAAGATCATCGACGCGATCCTCGCCGACCCGGACGTGGGGGTGCTGATCTGTCCGATCACCGGCCCGTTCCCCCCGATGAGCGACCGGCTCGCGCAGGACCTGGTGGACGCGGCGGAGACCACGGACAAGCTGGTGTGTGTGGTGTGGGGCTCGCCGGTCGGCACGGAGGACGCGTACCGTACGACGCTGCTCGGCTCGTCGCGCGTCGCCACCTTCCGCACCTTCGGCAACTGCATCACCGCCGTGAAGGCCTATCTGGACCACCACCGGTTCGCCGCCTCGTACCGCTCGCCCTTCGACGAGGCGCCGCGCACGCCGTCGCCCTCGTTCCGCAAGGCGCAGGCCCTGATGCGCCCGGGCCACCAGCTGAGCGAGCACGCGGCGAAGCAGCTGCTGCGGGCGTACGGCATCCGTGTCCCGCGCGAGCAGCTGGTCACCAGTGCGGCCGCGTCCGTCCGCGCCGCGGGTCTGGTCGGCTACCCGGTCGTGATGAAGGCGTCGGGCGCACGGCTCGCCCACAAGACGGAGCTCGGCCTGGTCAAGGTCGGGCTCACCTCCGCGAGCCAGGTCCGCGACGCGTACCGCGAACTGACCGACATCGCCCGCTACGAAGGTGTCGAGCTGGACGGCGTCCTGGTCTGCCAGATGATCGAGCGGGGCGTCGAAATGATGGTCGGCGTCACGCACGACGCCCTGTTCGGGCCGACGGTCACGGTCGGACTCGGCGGCGTGCTCGTGGAGGTGCTGCACGATGCGGCGGTGCGGGTGCCGCCGTTCGGCGAGGACCAGGCGCGGGCGATGCTCGGCGAACTGCGCGGCCGGGCCCTGCTGGAAGGCGTACGCGGCGGACCGCCGGTGGACGTCGACGCGCTCGTCGAGGTGGTGCTGCGTGTCCAGCGGATGGCGCTGGAACTGGGCGACGACCTCTCCGAACTGGACATCAACCCGCTGATGGTGCTGGGTCGCGGGCAGGGCGCGGTGGCGCTTGACGCACTCGCCGTCTGCCGCTGACCGCACCCTCCTCCAAGGAGCTCCCTCATGCCGTCCTCCCCCGAAGACACCGCCGAGCACACCGGCCCGGCCGAACCGGTTGATCCATGGGTACTCCACGCCACCGACAACGGCGTCTCATGGATCACGCTGAACCGCCCCGAGGCGATGAACGCCGTCACCTGGGACCAGCGGGAACGCATCATCGCGCTCCTCGCCGACGCGTCCGCGGACCCGTCGGTCCGGGCCGTCGTCCTCACCGCCACCGGTCGCGGCTTCTGCGCGGGCGCCGACCTGCGTGGCACCCCGTCGACGGGCGACCGGATCCCCGGCGACGTGTCCCGCACCATCCGACTCGGCGCGCAGCGCCTGATCGCCGCGGTCCTGGATTGCGAGAAGCCGGTGATCGCGGCTGTCAACGGCACCGCGGCCGGCATCGGCGCGCACCTCGCGTTCGCCTGCGACCTGGTCCTGGCCGCCGACTCGGCGACGTTCATCGAGGTCTTCGCACGCCGCGGTCTCGTCCCGGACGGCGGCGGGGCCTACCTGCTGCCCCGCCTGATCGGCCCGCAGCGCGCCAAGGAGCTGATGTTCTTCGGCGACGCGCTCCCCGCAGCGGAGGCGGAACGCCTGGGCCTCGTCAACCGGGTGGTCCCGGCGAAGGAGTTGGCGGCGACGGCCCGGGAGTGGTCCCAGCGCCTGGCGGACGGCCCGACCCGCGCCCTCGCCCTCACCAAACAGCTGGTCAACGCGTCCCTGGACGCCGACCGCGCAACGGCGTTCGCCGCCGAGGCGATGGCCCAGGAGATCAACATGACGACGCAGGACGCCGGCGAGGGCGTGGCGAGCTTCGTGGAACGCCGTAAGCCGAAGTACCGGGGTATGTGACCACCCGGTCACAGCCCTTCTCATCTGACGAACCGTCAACTTCAATGGGAGACGTGATGGGACACGCAGGCATGGCCGCCACCGCCGTCCGGTACCTCAGGTCCGTCGGCGCCGCCACGAGCGCCGGCCCGGCGCCGGTCGATCCGCTGCCGCGCCCCGATCTGCGGGCCGTCGCCGACGACGAGCGACTGCCGGTCGATCCGGGCGAATTCCGCCGCGTGCTCGGCCACTTCGCCAGCGGCGTCACCGTCGTCACCGCCCACGACCCGGGCGACGCGGACGGCCCTGCGGGGTTCGCCTGCCAGTCGTTCGCCTCGCTCTCCCTCGACCCGCCGCTGGTCACCTTCATGGTCGCCCGTACGTCGACGACCTGGCCGCGCATCGCCCGCGCCGGGGCGTTCTGCGTCAACATCCTGGGCGCGGACCAGGGCGCGCTGTGCCGGAGCTTCGCGGTCAGCGGTGCCGACAAGTTCGCGGGAGTGTCGTACGAGGCCGCTCCCGCGACAGGGTCACCGCTGCTGGACTCCGTACCCGCCTGGATCGACTGCCGTATCCAGGCCGTCCACCCGGGCGGCGACCATCTGATCGTGGTCGGCCGGGTGGAGGCGCTGGGGGCCTCGGACGGGGAGGGTCCACTGCTGTTCCACCGAGGGGCGTTCGGGCGCTTCAGCGGGTGAGCGTGCACCGGTACGGTGCGTCGTTGCCGCCGTACTCCTGGTGCTCCTCCCGACCACATCGTCGCGGCCGGGTCGGCGGCCGCCTCAGCCGGTGCCGGTCAGCACCACCGGTTCCGGGGTTTCCGCCTTCCGCCGGATCACCAGCGCCATCAGCGCCGCCGTCGCGCACAGTGCCCCCGACGCGTACCAGACCATGTCGTACGAGCCGAACACATCGCGCGCCACACCGCCGAGGAACGCCACCAGTGCCGCGCCCACCTGGTGGGAGGCGAGGACCCAGCCGAAGACGATCGCGCTGTCCTCGCCGTACTGCTCGCGGCAGAGCGCCAGCGTCGGCGGGACCGTGGCCACCCAGTCCAGGCCGTAGAACACGATGAAGAAGACCATCGGCGGGTGCACCGTCGGCGCCATCAGCATCGGCAGGAAGAGCAGCGAGATGCCGCGCAACGCGTAGTAGACGGCGAGGAGTCGGCGGGCGTCGAAGCGGTCGGTGAGCCAGCCGGAGAAGACCGTGCCGATGATGTCGAAGACCCCGATGACGGCGAGCAGCGAGGCGGCTGCCGTGATGGGCATGCCGTGGTCGTGGGCCGACGGCACGAAGTGCGTACGGATCAGACCGTTGGTCGAGGCGCCGCAGATCGCGAACGTGCCCGCGAGCAGCCAGAACGGTCCGGTGCGGGCGGCGTCGACCAGGACGCGTACGGTACGGGCCGCCGCACCCCGGGCGGGCGCCGGCTTCTCGACGTACGCGCCGCCGTAGGGGGCCAGGCCCACGTCGGCCGGGTGGTCACGCATCAGGAGCCAGACGAACGGGACGACGACGAGCGCGGCCAGCGCGACGGTGACCGAGGCCGGGCGCCAGCCGTGCTCCTCGACGATCCATGCGCACAGCGGCAGGAAGATCAGCTGGCCGGAGGCGCCGGCCGCGGTGAGGATGCCGGTGACCAGGCCGCGTCTGGCGACGAACCAGCGGTTGGTGACCGTGGCCGAGAAGGCCAACGCCATCGAGCCGGTGCCGAGGCCGACGAGCAGCCCCCAATAGATCATCAGCTGCCAGGAGGCCGTCATCCAGACACTGGCGAACGCCCCCGCCGCGACCGTGGTCAGGGCCACGACGACGACCCGGCGGATACCGAACCGGTCCATCAGCGCGGCGGCGAACGGCGCGGTCAGTCCGTACAGCGCCATGTCGATCGAGACGGCCAGCCCGATCTCCCCGCGCGACCAGCCGAACTCCGTGTGCAGCGGGTCGATGAGGAGGCCGGGCAGGGAGTTGAACGCGGCGCCGCCGATGATCGTCACGAACGTGACGACGGCGACGATCCAGGCACGGTGGATGCGCGGGCGGGAGGGCCCGCGGGACGGTGTGCGGTCGGCCGGGTGGTCCTCGTTCCGGGCGGCCGCACTCTCGGTTGTCTGGGTCACGTCACAGAGCATCCGTCCTCGGGGCGCGCTCTCACGAGTGGCCGGAGGGACACGGTTCGCAGGGATCGGGCCACAGGGGGAAGCGTACGATCACCCGTCGGCCGGGGCGTACGCGCATCCGGCCGGATGAGACGGACGAACCGATCGAACCGGGGGATCTCATGCAATGGGTCGCGCGCCAGCAGTTCCATCACCGTTCCGCACTGATGCAGGCGTGGGGAGCCGGGCTGCTTCTCATAGCCGTCGGACTGTGGATCTGGCTGGCGTTCCTGCTGGTGGATCAGGCGGACGCGTACTGCTACCGCGTCACGATGCAGTGCACCGTGGTGTCGGAGCTGCCCAAGCAGCTCACCGTCCTGACGATCGCCGGGCCGCTGTCCGTCCTCGGTTCCGCATTGCTCGTCGGTGGCAGTGTGCGCAGGCAGACCAGTGCGCACGTCTTCCAGGTCATCGAGATGCAGAAGTCCGAGGAGCGGGACCGGCAGAAGCGCTGACGGTCGGGGCGCGGTCGCCCGGCTCACCCGATCCGCTCCAGGCGGCGGATCGGGCGGGCCACCAGCAGCACACCCACCACCAGTGCGTTGATCACCGCTCCGGCCAGCAGCACCTCGGGAGCGCCCACCGCGTCCGCGACCGGTCCCGCCAGTGCCCGGCCCGCGGCCAGCATCAGCAGGGAGCCCGCCACGTCGTACGCGTGCAGCCGGTTCAGGGCCTCCGGCGGGACGTGTGTCTGGACCGTCGTCGACCACATCACCAGCCAGAACGCGAACACCCCACCCGCCACGAACTGACCGACCCCCAGCGCGGACACCGGAAGCCCGAGCCCCAGCACCACCAGGTTCACGCACACCCCGGTCAGCGCGATCGCGCCCGCCGCGAGCGGACGGCGCGGCCTCAGCCGCAGGGCCAGCAGTCCGCCGACCACGCTGCCCGCGCCGTTCACCGCCATCATCACGCCGTACGTCCCCGAGCCGTGCGCCTCGGTGACCTCGACCGCGGTCAGCGGGAGCATCGGGCCGACCACCGTGAATCCGTACACGGTCCAGATCGCGATCACCCCCCACAGCCAGCTGCGGGCCTTGAACTCCCGCCACCCGTCGACCAGTTCGGCGACGAACGTGCCGCGCTGCGTCGCGTCGGACGGCATCGGGGCGAGCCGCAGCAGGAAGAGACAGACGCCGGAGACCGCGAACGTCGCCGCGTTCGCCGCGTACACCGCTCCGGCGCTCGCCAGTCCGACCAGAAGTCCCGCGAAGGCCGGGCCCGCCATCGTCATCAGCGCCTCGGAGACCCGGAGCACCGCGTTGCCGCGCTGCACGTCCAGCGACACCCGGGGCACGGTCGACGCGACGCCGGGCTGGAAGAGCGCGGCACCGACGCCGGCCACCGCGCTCAGTGCGTACACCGCCCACAGCGGCGGGTTGCCGGTCGCGAAGGAGACGGCGAGCACCGACGCCCCGACCAGTCGCAGCACATCGGCGATGATCATCATTCGACGCGGGGTGAAACGATCCGCCAGCACGCCGCCGAAGAGCACGAAGAGCGCCAGCGGGCCCATCCAGGCGGCCAGCGCGAAGCCGACGGATGCGTGGGGGCGACCGGCTCCCAGCAGGCCCGCGGTGAGCGCCACCGGGATCATGCCGTCGCCGAAGAGTGCGACGGTCCGGGCGATGAAGAAGAGCCGGAAGTTACGGTTCCAGAGCTCGCTTCCCGGTCGTTCGCCGTCCCGGCGCGCGTCCAGGGGAGGCAGCGGGGCCGACGATTCCAAGGGGGACAACTGCGAGGGTGCGTTCGCGCGGGCCGTGCCGGGAATGCGCTCGTGGTCTGCTGACTTTTCCTTCACGTCGGTGACATGTATCAGTTTATGGTCTATACCACTAGAGGTGAAGGGAGCCCTGTTGTGAAGCACAGAGTCGTCGTCCTCGCCCTCGACGGGCTGCTCCCGTTCGAACTCGGCATCCCCCAAAGGATCTTCGGCCTGGCATTCGGTTCCGAGCCGCACGACAAGGGCCGGAAACTCTACGAAGTCGTTACCTGTTCCGTCCGCCCACCGGGACCGGTCTCCACCGACGCGGACTTCACGATCACGGTCGAGCACGGCCCCGAAGCACTGGCCACCGCCGACACGGTCGTCATCCCCGCCTCGTACGAACTCGGCCCCGTCTACGAAGAGGGCAGGCTGTCGGACGAGCTCGCCGCGGCGTTCGCGTACATCAGGCCGGGCACCCGGCTCGTCTCGATCTGCACCGGCAGTTACGTCCTCGCCGCCGCCGGGTTCCTCGACGGGCGCCCCGCCACCACGCACTGGTCCTCCGCCGACCACTTCCAGCGGCTGTTCCCGCAGGTCCAGGTCGACCCGGACGTCCTGTTCATCGACGACGGGGACGTCCTCACATCCGCCGGGGTCGCCGCCGGCATCGACCTGTGTCTGCACATCGTGCGCCGCGACCACGGCACGGCCGTCGCCAACGACGTCGCCCGCCGCACGGTCGTGCCACCGCATCGCGACGGCGGGCAGGCGCAGTACATCCGGCGCCCCGTCCCCGAGGCACAGTCCGCGACCACGACCGGTGCGCGGGCCTGGGCGCTCGGCCGGCTGGACCGGCCGATCCTGCTGCGCGACATGGCGCAGCAGGAGTCGATGAGCGTACGGACGTTCACACGCCGGTTCCGTGAGGAGGTCGGGATCAGCCCCGGGCAGTGGCTGACCCAGCAGCGGGTGGAGCGGGCGCGGGGGCTGCTGGAGTCCACGGACCTGTCGATCGACCAGGTGGCGCGCGCGGCGGGGTTCGGCACGGCGACATCACTGCGGCAGCACATCCAGGCGGCGCTGGGGGTGTCGCCGACGGCGTACCGGCGGACGTTCCGGGCGACGGCCGGGGGCCGGTAAACCTTTCCGGTCGCAGCACTAGAAGACCAGCACCCCGCGCGCCACCCTTCCGTGGTGCGCGTCGTCCGCCGCCTTCGCGAAGTCCTCCACCGGGTAGGTCTCCGTGACCAGTTCGTCGAGCATGAGGCGGCCGGTCCGGTACAGCTCCGCGTAGAGCGCGATGTCGCGCTGCGGGCGCGAGGAACCGTACCGGCAGCCGAGGATCGACTTGTCCAGGTACATCGACGAGACCAGGAACGACGCCTCCGCCGTCGCCGCCGGGACGCCCAGCAGGATCGCCTGGCCGCGCCGGTCCAGCAGGTCGATCGCCTGCCGGATCAGTTCCGTACGGCCCACGCACTCGAAGGCGTGGTCGGCGCCGGTGGGCAGGATCTCGCGTACGCCCTCCGTCGACGTCAGGAAGTGCGTCGCGCCGAACTGCCGCGCCACCGCCTCCTTCGCCGGGTTGGTGTCCACCGCGACGATCGTCAGCGCGCCCGCGATCCGGGCGCCCTGGATCACATTGAGCCCGATACCACCGGTGCCGATCACGACGACCGTGTCGCCGCGGTCGACCTTCGCCCGGTTGAGTACGGCTCCGACGCCCGTCACCACGCCGCAGCCCATCAGGGCCGCGGAGGCCGGCGGGATGTCCGCCGGAATCCTCACCGCCTGCACGGCCTTGACCAGCGTCCGTTCGGCGAACGCGGAGTTGGACGCGAACTGGTACAGCGGCTTGCCGCCCCGGGAGAACGGCTGCCCCGGCATCCCGATCGCCTTGCGGCACATCGTCGGCCGGCCCCGGTCGCACTGGGCGCACGCGCCACAGCTGGCCAGGGTGGAGAGCGCGACGTGATCGCCGGGCACGACATGGACGACACCCGCGCCGACCGCCTCCACCACCCCCGCGCCCTCGTGCCCGAGGACCACCGGCAGCGGGAACGGAATGGTTCCGTCGACGACCGACAGATCGCTGTGGCACAGGCCCGCGGCGGTCACCGCGACCAGCACCTCGCCCGGGCCCGGGTCGCGTATCTCCAGGTCGTCGACGACCTCGGTCTGCTTGCCGTCGAAGACGACGCCTCTCATCTCGGCTCCCTCGGTAGGCCGAGCACCCGCTCGGCGATGATGTTCCGCTGGATCTCGTCCGAGCCGCCGTAGGTGGTGTCGGACCGGGTGAACAGGAACAGGCGCTGCGCTTCGTCGAGTTCGTACGGGGTGGTGGGCGACCAGTCGTCCGGACCCGGCTCCGGCGGCGCCCCCGATGCCCACGGCGAGCTCACCGAGACGCCGGTGCCGGCCGCCCCGAAGCGGCTTGGCGACGCCGGGGGCGCCCGCGTCGGGCGTGCTCCTCGGCCCGGGGACGGAAGTCCGGCCGCTCCCGCGATCGAGGAGCGGGGTCCGGGGCGGAGCCCCGGTGGGAGGTCACGCGTTGGGCCTCGCCTTCGCCGCCGCGGCGGCCGCCATCGCCTCCAGTTGCGCCAGCATCGGCATCGGGTCCACCCCCACCGTCCCCGGCAGGAAGTCGGCGATTCTCTCCGGGGTCCACGCCCCCTCCGCGTACCCGGCCCGCAACTCCCTCGGCTGGGCCCAGACGGCGATCTTGGGGCCCGCGATCGTGTACACCTGGCCGGTGATCTTCTCCTCGCGGGCCCGCTCGCTGAGCAGGTAGACGACGAGTGCGGCAACGTCCTCCGGCTCGCCGATCTCCTTGAGTTCCATCGGGACGTTCGCGGACATCCGGGTCCGGGCCACCGGGGCGACCGCGTTCGCCGTGACGCCGTACTTGTGCAGGCCGAGCGCCGCGCTGCGGACCAGGGAGATGATGCCGCCCTTCGCGGCGCTGTAGTTCGCCTGGGCGACGCTGCCCTGGTGGTTGCCGCTGGTGAAGCCGATCAGTGTGCCGCCCCCCTCCTGCTTCCGCATCACCGCCGAGGCCGCGCGGAAGACGGTGAAGGTGCCCTTGAGGTGGGTGGCGACAACCGGGTCCCACTCCTCCTCGGACATGTTGAACAGCATCCGTTCGCGGAGGATCCCGGCCACGCAGACGACCCCGTCGATCCGCCCGAACCGTGCCAGCGCCGTGTCCACGACGCGCCGGCCGCCCTCCATCGTGGAGATGTCGTCGGCGACCGCGACCGCCTCGCCGCCCGCCGCCTCGATCTCCTTGACGACGGCCTCGGCTATCGCACTGGTCGGCTCACCGCCCCCGACGGAGACGCCGTAGTCGTTGACGACGACCCTGGCCCCCTCCGCCGCCGCGGCCATCGCGACGGCCCGTCCGATGCCACGGCCGGCACCGGTCACGGCCACCACCTTGCCTGCCAAGAAGTTCCCCATGCCCGGCCCCTTCCCGCGGTTTCTGACGGACCGTTAGATTTTATGGGCAGTCGGCTCCGTCAGCACAAGACCCGGCGCCCCACCGATTCGAGGAGGCCCTCATGACCCTGCCCGCCGAGTTCCACGAGATGGCGAAGCGCGTGAACAACTGGGGGCGCTGGGGCGCGGACGACGAGATCGGGACGCTCAACCTGATCACCGACGCGGTGGTGCGGGACGCGGCGGCCACCGTCCGCACGGGGCAGCGGATCCCTCTCGCGCTCCCGCTCCAGCAGGACGGTGTGCAGGGCGGACTGATTCCGGGACGGGTCAACCCGCTGCACGCCATGGTCCAGATCAACCAGGAGCTCTTCGGCCCGGGTACGGTCGCGACCAGCGACGACGTCGTGACACTCGGCCTGCAGGCGGCCACCCACTGGGACGCGCTCACGCACGCCTCGCACTCGGGGAAGATCTACAACGGCCGTCCCGCGACCACTGTCACCGCGCACGGCGGCGCCGAGTTCAGCGGGATCGACAAGCCCTTGCACCTCGTCTCGCGCGGCGTCCTGCTGGACGTGGCACGCGCGCACGGTGTCGACCGGCTGCCCGGCGACCACGCCGTCACCCCGGAAGACCTCGACGCGGCGGAGGAGTTCGCCGGGATCCGGGTCCGGGCCGGGGACATCGTGCTCGTACGCACCGGGCAGGTCCAGGTGTATCTGGCCGGCGACAAGCACGCGTACGCCTATCCGTCACCCGGCCTGTCGATCCGGACGCCCGAGTGGTTCCATGCCCGCGATGTCGCCGCGGTCGCCAACGACACGCTGACCTTCGAGATCTTCCCCGCGGAGATCGAGGACCTGTGGCTGGGAGTGCACGCGCTCGATCTGGTCGAGATGGGCATGCTGCAGGGCCAGAACTGGAACCTGGAGACGTTGTCCACAGCCTGTGCGGAGGAGAGGCGCTACGGGTTCCTGCTCTCCGCGATGCCGGAACCGTTCGTCGGCGCCACCGGCACGCCGGTCGCCCCGGTCGCCCTTCTCTGACCGGCCACCGCCAGGAACGTTCCAGGACGTTCCGGCTGCTACGCGCGATGCGTGACGGCGCGCGACGGTTCGTACGGTCCCGTGCTCTGGGCGCCGATGCCCGGCACGCCCGGACCGTGCGTGCCGGCCTGCATCTGCACGATCGGCGCGCCCCGGTCCACCTCGCACCAGATCCGCTTTCCGGCGCCCTCCGGCTGCCAGCCCCAGCGGTCGGCGAGGCCGTCGACCAGCTCCAGGCCGCGACCGCCGGTGTCCTCACCCTGCGCGTGTCGCTGCTGCGGCGGGCGGCAGCTGGTGTCGGCCACCTCGACCCGTACGGTCCCGGCCGCCCCGGCCGCTCCCGTCGCGCCGAACAGCATGCGCAGCACGGCCGGACAGCCGGTGTGGACGACCGCGTTGGTGACCAGCTCCGAGATCAGCAGGATGAGCGTCTCGGCCAGCGGCTCGTCGTCTCTTATCCCGGACCCGACCAGTCTCGACCGCGCCCACCTACGGGCCCGCCCGACCTCCGCGGGATCCGGACCGACCTCCAGCTGAACCTGAAGCACCTGCACCGCTCACACCATCCGAACCGGCGGACACATCGCCTCGCGCCTCCTCAGGGTCACGGAACGTGATTCCCTTACGAGGCAGCATGGTTGACATACAGTCACCGCAACAAGCGCTTCGGGCATATTCCAGCGCGAAGGAGTACGCGTGGTGCATACTGTGCGACGCGCGTCGCGGGGAGTCGAACAGCAGCGCGCCGAAGCCGCGGGGAACGCTCCCCGGGCAGGTCCGGCGCCTCTGCGTGGAACGCGAGCCGGGCACCGCGTCCGGACCGGAGTCGCCGCACGGGCAACACCCGGATCGCCCGGTTCCAGAACCACTCGCATCCCACGGAGCGTACCCGAGCGGACGGCAACTGCGGCCCGTGACGAATCACGCAAAGGACACAAGCCGATATCGGCGCTTACCGACTGCACTGGGTAACTCCGCAGCGTGAGCCTCAGGGGTCTCCCGCGTCACATGCGTGCACGCGGCACAGATCTGCCGCAAGGGCCTCCTCGGCCTCTGCCGTCCTCAGCCATTCCCCGGCCCGCAGCCACGCCCGCTTGAGGTGCAGATGTACGTCCGCCTCCCAGGTGAAGCCCATGCCGCCGTGCACCTGGAGGCAGTCCCGTGCGTTGCGGACGGCCGCCTCGTCGGCGAGCAGCTTGGCGCCCGCGATCTCGGCCGGGTCCGCGGTCACCGCTGCCGCGTACACCGCCGCGCGGGCCACCTCGGCGCGCACCAGCATCTGGGCACACAGGTGCTTGACCGCCTGGAAGGCGCCGATCGGCGATCCGAACTGCTCACGCTCACGGGCGTGTTGGACGGCCATCTCGGTGGTCCGGGCGGCGCTGCCGAGCTGTTCGGCGGCGGCCAGCAGTGCGCCTTCGAGCCGCAGCGGCGTCGCACCGGGCAGCGGGGCCCCGTCCCCGACGCCCGCCGTCACACGGTGCAGCGGCGTGAGCGGGTCGAGTGACCGTACGGGACGCGCCGTCCGTACGAGCTCCCGCAAGGCGTCCCCCTCCAGGACCCGCGCCTCCCCTCCCGGCCGGACAGGGCCCAGGGCGATCAGCGCGTCCGCGGCTTCCAGATGGGCCACCGGCCGCCCCTCTTCCAGCACCGCGACCACCGCCCCGCCGTCCGCAGCCCCCTTCACCGCCCCCACCGCGCCCGCGGCGAGATGCGTGGCCGCCAGCGGTCCGGGCAGCAACACCCGCCCCGCCTCCTCGAACAGGAGCACGGACTCGGGCAGCCCGAGCCCCACGCCGCCGTCCGCCTCGGGCAGCCGCAGCGCGAAGAACCCGGCCGCGCCCAGCTCCCCCCACATCGCCCGGTCGACAGCCACGCCCGCGTCGAGCGCGGCCCGCATCCGGTCCCTGCCGAAGCGGCCGGTCAGCAGCTCCCGTATCCCTGCCCGCAGGGCCCGCTGGTCGTCCGAAAGCTGGAAGTCCACAGTCCGCTCAGCGCCCCTTCGGCAGGCCGAGGATCCGCTCGGCGACGATGTTCTGCTGGATCTGCGAGGTGCCCGCGGCGATCGTGTACGAGAGCGAGGTCAGCCGGTCCAGGACCCACTCCCGGTCCAGATCGGCCCCGTCGGCGCCGAGCACCTCCGCGGCCGCGTCGTACAGCTCCTGGCGGGCCTGCGAGTACCGCAGCTTGAAGACCGAGCCGCCGGTGCCGGGGACGCCGCCGCTGCGCTGGGCCTCGCCGACGTTCCACTGGGTGAGCCGCCACAGCGCCCGGAATTCCGCGTTCAGCCTGCCGAGCGTCCTGCGCAGCACCGGGTCGTCCCAGCGGCCGCTGCGCCGCGCCTCGGCGGCCAGGGCGCTCAGGGTGCGGCGGCAGGCGACGACTTCGCCGACGAACGCCGTACCGCGTTCGAAGGAGAGGGTGACCATAGTGACCCGCCAGCCGTCGTTCTCGGCGCCGACCCGGTGGGAGACCGGCACCCGCACCTCGTCGAGGAACATCTCGGCGAACTCGGTGGATCCGGCGAGCGTGCGCAGCGGGCGGACGGTGACGCCGGGGGCGTCCATCCGCATCGCGAGCCAGCTGATCCCACGGTGCTTCGGCGCCGCCGGATCCGTCCGCACGAGCAGCTCGCACCAGTCGGCGACCTCCGCGTGCGAGGTCCAGATCTTCTGGCCGGTGACGACGTAGTGGTCGCCGTCCCGGACCGCCCGGGTCCGCAGCGAGGCCAGGTCGGAGCCCGCATCCGGCTCGCTGAACCCCTGGCACCAGATCTCGTCGCCGCGCAGCACCGGCGGCAGCCAGCGGGCGCGCTGCCCGGCCGTGCCCTCGGCCGCGATCGTGGGACCCGCGTGCAGCAGCCCGACGAAGTTCGCGCCGACGTACGGCGCCCCGGCCCGCTCCGTCTCCTCCAGGAAGATCAGGTGCTGGGTGGGGGTGGCCCCCCGCCCGCCCGCGTCGACGGGCCAGTGCAGCCCCGCGTACCCGGCGTCGTACAGCATGCGCTGCCAGGCGGTGTCGTAGGCCCGCCGTCCCGGCCAGTCGTCGGGACCGGGCTTCGCGGGCAGCCCGGGCAGCACAGCGGCGAGCCACTCCCGCAGCCGCGCCCGGAACTCCCGCTCCTCGTCCGTGTCCGCGAGATCCACTACCGGCCCCGGTCCCGGTCGAGATCCAGGTCCAGCATCCTGATCGCGTTTCCGCGCATCAGTTTGTAGACGGTCTCGTCGTCCAGTCCCTTGACGTGGTCGAGCGCGACCTCCTTCGTGTGCGGGAAGGTCGAGTCGACGTGCGGATAGTCGGTCTCGAAGGTGGCGTTGTCCCGCCCGACCACGTCGAGCGACGCGACCCCGTGCTTGTCACGGAAGAAGCAGCAGAACATCTGCCGGTAGTAGTACGTCGACGGCGGCTCGGGGATCAGATCGCGCACCCCGCCCCAGGCCCGGTGCTCCTCCCACACGTCGTCGGCGCGCTCCAGGGCGTACGGGATCCAGCCCATCTGGCCCTCGCTGTACGCCAGCTTCAGCTGCGGGAACCTCACCAGCACTCCGCTGAACAGGAAGTCCATCATCGAGGCCATCGCGTTGTTGAAGGAGAGCGAGGCCTGGACGGCGGGCGGGGCGTCCGGCGACGCGGCGGGCATCTGCGAGCTGGACCCGATGTGCATGTTGACGACCGTGCCGGTCTCCTGGCAGACGGCGAAGAACGGATCCCAGTAGCCGGTGTGGATCGACGGCAGGCCGAGATGGGTGGGGATCTCGGAGAACGTCACGGCCCGCACCCCGCGGGCGGCGTTCCGCCTGATCTCGGCGACCGCCAGGTCGATGTCCCAGAGCGGGATGATGCAGAGCGGGATCAGCCGGCCACCGCTGTCGCCGCACCACTCCTGCACCATCCAGTCGTTGTAGGCGCGGACACAGGCGAGCGCGACCTCCTTGTCCTCGGCCTCGGCGAAGGTCTGGCCGCAGAACCGCGGGAAGGTGGGGAAACAGAGCGACGCCTCGACATGGTTGAGGTCCATGTCCTTGAGGCGTTCGACGGGGTCCCAGCAGCCGCGCCGCATCTCGGCCCGGGTGATGCCCTCCAGCGTCATGTCGTCGCGGTCGAAGCCGACGGCGGCGATGTTCCGCTTGTACGGGAACTTCAGGTCCTCGTAGATCCACCAGTCGGTCGGCGGCCCGTCCGGATCCATGGTGATGACGTACTTGCCACCCGTGTACGCCAGCTCTCCGATCCCGGCGGTGAGCGGCTGCGGGCCGCGGTCGCGGTACTTGGCGGGCAGCCAGGTCGAGAAGAGGTGCGGCGGCTCGATCACATGGTCGTCGACGCTGACGATCCGAGGCAGTTCCGTCATGATGTCCCCTTCGGCGCACAAGGCACGTATCTGATGCCCCGTCAGATTTGCTTCGGTCCCAGGCTAGCCCCGCACCCCTGGACCGACAAGGCGCAGCGCTCTACGCTCTGCGCATCATCTGACTACCCGTCAGTTATAAGGGAGCGGGGAACGCAGTGAACGAGACCGCACACGCCCTGGGCGCATCGGCCACCTTCTGGGAACTCATCGAGCGCCGCGCCGCGCTGACCCCGGACCGCCCCGTCCTCATCCAGGACGACCGCACCCTCACCTTCGGCGAGCTGCGCGACCGCTGCGAGCGGGTCGCGGCCGGCCTGTACGGACTGGGGGTGCGCCCCGGCAGCGTCGTCGCCTGGCAGCTGCCGACCCGCCTGGAGACAGCGCTGCTCTCCTTCGCCCTCACCCGGCTCGGAGCCGTGCAGTCGCCCGTCATCCCGTTCTACCGGGACCGCGAGGTGGGGTTCGCGCTGCGCGAGTCGAAGGCAGCCTTCTTCGCCGTGCCCGGCACCTGGCGGGGCTTCGACCACACCGCGATGGCGCACCGGATCGCCGCGGACCTCGAGGAACCGCCGCAGGTCCTCGAGGCGTACGAGGAGCTGCCGGACGGCGACCCCGCCGTGCTCCCGCCCCCGCCCGCGGACGGCACGGCGGTGCGCTGGATCTACTGGACGTCGGGGACCACCTCCGACCCCAAGGGAGTCCTGCACACCGACCGCAGCCTGATCGCGGGCGGCTCGTGCCTGGCCCACGCACTGCATCTGTCGGCCGACGACATCGGCTCGATGGCGTTCCCGTTCGCCCACATCGCCGGGCCCGACTACACCGTGATGCTGCTGCTGTACGGATTCCCCGCGGTCCTGTTCGAGCAGTTCGCGATGCCCGGGGCGCTGGACGGCTACCGGCGCCACGGGGTGACGGTCGCGGGCGGCTCGACCGCGTTCTACTCCATGTTCCTGACCGAACAACGCAAGGACCCGACGCACAAGGTGGTCCCCACGCTGCGGCTGCTGGCGGGCGGCGGGGCGCCGAAACCGCCGGAGATCTACCACGCGGTCGTACGGGAGATGGGCATCCAGCTCACCCACGGCTACGGCATGACCGAGGTCCCCATGATCACCATGGGCGCCCCCGACGACACGGTGGAACACCTCGCCGAGACGGAGGGGCGTCCGCCCGAGGGCATGGAGATACGGATCACCGACGAGGACGGCAAGCCGCTGCCGTACGGGACGGACGGCGAGGTGCGGCTCCGCGGGGAAGCCGTCTGCCAGGGCTATCTGAACGCGGCCCCGGACGCCTTCGACGCGGACGGCTTCCTCGTCACCGGCGACGTCGGCCATCTCCTGGAGAGCGGCCATCTGGTCCTCACCGGGCGGCTCAAGGACATCATCATCCGCAAGGGCGAGAACATCTCCGCCAAGGAGATCGAGGACCTGCTCCACCGCCACCCCGAGGTGGCCGACGCGGCCGTGATCGGACTGCCGGACGAGGAGCGCGGGGAACGCGTCTGCGCGGTCGTCGAGCAGCCGGCCGGGGCGGGGGCGCTGACGCTGGCGGAGCTGGCCGGGTATCTGCGCACGGAAGGGCTCGCGGTGCACAAGCTTCCGGAGCAGCTGGAGGTGGTGGACGCGCTGCCACGCAACGAGACGTTGCGGAAGGTGCTCAAGTACAGGCTGCGGGAGCAGTTCTCCTGACGGAAAACGGGTCGCCGCCGTCTCTCACCGCGTGCCAGGGTCCGGGCGCATGAACTGCATTTTCTGCACCCTGATACGGGAGGACTCGGCGCGGTGGGTCCTCCGCGGTCCGGTGGTCTCCGCGTTCGCCCCGCTGGAGGCCCTCGCTCCGGGGCATACGCTCGTCATCCCGACCGCCCACCACACGGACCTCTTCGACATCCCGGCGGATGTGCTCGCGGACACGATGGCGCAGGTACAGCGGGTGGCCGGGGTGATGCGGTCGGCGCTCGGCGCCGGGGGCGTGAACATCCTGAGCGCGAGCGGGCCGGGCTCGCAGCAGTCCGTCCCCCATCTGCACGTCCACGTCGTGCCCCGTTGGCCCGGCGACGGGTTCTCGACCTGGCCCGCCGGGCGGTCCGGGCAACGTGTCGACGGCGATCCCATCGCCCGCCTCGCCGAGGCGGTCGCGGACCTGTGAGGGGGGTGCGGTCCCGGCGAGGAGGCCGCACCCGGTCGGCGGCGCGCCTACGGCCTGATCCAGTCCCTCTCGTGCACCAGGTCGTTACGCGTCCGGCTCGATCACCGTGAAATAGACGGCGAACGCGGCGACCGCGTCGTCCTCGGCGATCCTGCCGTCGTGGTCCGTGTCCAGGCTCCGCGCGGCCAGTCCTGCCGACTCCTCGCTCGCGCCCAGGACCTTCAGCGCCCGCTCCACGGCGGGCACCGAGGCCGCGCCGTCGTCGTCGTTGTCCGCCACGGCGATCGCCGCGCGCAGGAACGGGCGGGCGATCTCCGCGAAGCGCTCGGGGCTGTCGCGCAGCCGTTTCACGGCCCCGCCCACGAACTCCTCACGGGTGACGCGCTGGTCCCCGTCGACATCGGCGATGCCCGCCATGCCCTGCCAGAACGCCTCGGCCCCGGTGTAGAGCGCCTGCCCCTTGTCGCAGCGGGCCGTCGTACCGAATTCGGCGAGCAGACGGGCCGCGGCGGCGTTGAAATCCGCGCGATCGATGTATCCGTTGCCGTCCTGGTCGAAGGCGGCGAAGCGGAAGGCGATCTTGCGCTCATATTCTGCGCTGTCCATGCGGGGAGCGTACGACGCCTGCGGGCATCACGTGTCACTTACGCGCGCCACCGGTGTTACAACCTGGTCTTAACGCCGGGTGGCCGGCTGGTTTCAGGCCGAAATCGGCTGGGCTCCGTCGTCGACGGCCGCATCCCAGTCGGGGTAGACATCGAACAGACGGCGCACGCCGAGGGCGGCGAGCACGCGATTGACGTGGGAGCCCTCCTCCGCGCCGCGGGCCGGCAGGATCAGCCGCAGTCGACCGCCGCAGGAGCGCATCAGACGACGGGCCGCGATCAGCACGCTGACGCCGCTCGAATCGCAGAACTGCACCTCGGAGAGGTCGAGCACCACGTCGTGACGTCCGACGGCGACCACGTCATGGACGGACTGGCGGACCGTTGGCGACGTCACCAGGTCCAGTTCGCCACGTATGTGGAGGACGGTCCATACGCCCTGCTCGGCCTCGGCCACTTTCAGAGTCACTCGACTGGGCCTCTCGTTCCGGGGAATCCGACGATCCGGAAGTATCCGTTCCTCCTCGCGGCTGCCCCCGCAGCGCGCCGATGAAACACCGACCCACAGAAGTAGACACAAGAAGTAGAGACAGAAGAGTTTCAGGCAGAAATGATCACTTCAGGTCCGATTCCAGCATCTCGGGACGTCGCATTCCCTACCGTCCAGGGCGTTCTCCGGGACGTACTTGCCGCAAAGACGCCTGCAGGGTGAGTGCCGCCGACTACATTCGATGTGACGAGGGGGACAGGGTTGGGGGTCCTATGGCGAAAGACGCACCGCCCCGCTGGGACCGCAGGATGCAGCAACGGCTGGCACGCGGCGAGGCGGCGGCCCTCGGCGAGCTCTACGACCGTTTCGCCTCACTCGTCCACAGTCAGGCCCATCGGATGCTCGACGACGAGTCGGCCGCCGACCTGGTGACCCGCGAGGTCTTCGGGTACGTGTGGGAGAACCCCGACGCGTACGACCCCAAGCAGGGTTCGATGCGGTCCTGGGTGGTCCAGCTCACCCACCGCCGGTCCGTGCGGCGCCTGCGTGCCGCGGAACCGTCCCCGTCCGCGCGGGGCGAGGACGGCAGCGAGGAGGGCGCGCGGGACGGGGGTGAGGACACCGCGGCACGGCAGGAGCTGGAGGAGCGGGTGCGGCGCGCCACGGCCGCAGCCCGCGCCGACTACATCGTCGCCTCCATGCCCGCACCGTTGCGGGCCGCACTGGAACTCGCGTACATCCAGCGCAGGGACTACCGGCAGACCGCGACCGACCTCGGGGTGACCGAGGACGAGGCCCGCCGTCGGCTGCGGCTCGGGCTTCAGCTGCTCTCCACCGCCAACACCCGCTCGCCGGAGGGGTCCGCGCCGCCCGGATACGGACGGACCCTGTGACCGGCGACGAGGCGAACGGGCGCGACGACGAGGTGCGGGGCTCGCGGCGGGTACCGGGACCGCGGGCGGCGGCGGACGACTTCGACCTCGGCGCCGTACCGACGGCGCCCGCCCCGGCGCTTCCCCACCGTGTGCTCAAGGCCCTCCTCGGCGCCTGGGCGCTGGCCGCCTGTTCCGCCGAGGAGACCGAGGCGGTCGAGGCGCATCTCCCCGAGTGCGCCGCCTGCGCGGACGAAGCGCTACGGCTGCGCGACGCGGTCGGTCTGCTGCACACCGACCGCAGCCTGGACCTCGACCCGCTGCTGCGCTCCCGGGTGCTCGAAAGCTGTCTGAGCCGTCGCCCGGCCAAGATCCCGGTACCGGGCTGGGCCGTTCCGTACGACGCGGAGACGGCCCGCCTCGACGCGCTCCTCCGTGACATCGGCAGGTCGGAATGGCATGCGCCGGTGCGGCTGAGATGGTTCGAGGGCGAGCGACAGGTCAACCGCAAGACGACGGTCGCGGGGGTGATCGGCCATCTCATGACCGTCGACGGGCTGGTCAGCACCGCCCTCGGCCTGGACGATCCGGCCGCCGGCGGACGCCGCGGGAGAGATACCGCACCCGGCTCCGAGCTTCCCCTCTCCCCCACCTCGCGCACCGAGACGTACTGGTCGGCGGCCCGACGACCGCCCACCCGGGCCGTCCGCGAGCCCTGGCGCGACCAGAGCCACGCCCTCATCCGCACGGTGTCGTTCGCCGGCCGCGGGGTCGCCGAGCTGTCCGTCT
The DNA here is from genome assembly GCF_042802415.1 of Streptomyces sp. NPDC057486. NCBI lineage: Bacteria > Bacillati > Actinomycetota > Actinomycetes > Kitasatosporales > Streptomycetaceae > Streptomyces > Streptomyces sp. NPDC057486. The sequence continues at coordinate 169,543 of NZ_JBHVEE010000001.1, forward strand.
CGTACGGGGACTTCGCCCTCCCGCTGCAGGACGCCCTGCTGGACCGGGCCTTCGAATGCTGGGTGCACGGCGGTGACATCGCGGACGCGGTGGACTATCCGTACGAGGCCCCGTCCGCCACCCATCTCCACCGGATGATCGATCTGGCGGCCCGGCTCCTGCCGGCCGCCCTCGCCGGACGCCGCCGGGCCGGGCTCGCGGCGCCCGCCCGCCATCTGGTGACGGCCGGCTCGCCGGGCCGTTCGCTCCATCTGGAGGTCGAGGGCTCGGGCGGCGGCAACTGGTACATCGCCCTGGACTCCCCGGCCGCGCTCGGCTCGCCCGACCACGCGGTCGCGCAGGTGGCCCTGGACGGCACGGAGTTCTGCCGGCTGCTCGCGGGCCATGTGTCGCCCCTCGACGCGGCGGCCGGGCAGGAAGGCGACCGCGAGGCGATCCGCGACGTGCTGTTCGCGGCGGCGTCGCTCAGCCGGCTCTAGGGCATGTGTCGGAAGTCCCGCCGTCCGCCCGAAGGGTGGGCCCGGCGGCGTCCGGTGCGTGCGATCGCACGGCGGAGGGTCGTCCTCGTACCGGACGGACGTACTCGGACGACCCCGACAACGCAGCGAGCGTGCGTGCCGGGCGTCGCCGGGCAGGCGGGACTTCCGACACACGCCCCGGTGCTGCGACCGGAGAGGTTCACCGGCTCGCGACGCCCGTCACGGCACCGGGGCCTCTCGTTCGGATCATGCCGGGCTCGCAGGGGCAGGCACGCGCCCTGATCCCGTCCGATCCCGACGAAGGACCCCAGGGGACGTCGGTCCTTCGCGCTACGCGAAGATCACCGTGCGGCGCCCGTTGAGCAGGATGCGTCGCTCCGCGTGCCACTTCACCGCGCGCGCCAGCGCCTGGCACTCCACATCGCGCCCGATCGCGACCAGCTGGTCCGGCGTGACGCCGTGGCCGACGCGCTCGACCTCCTGCTCGATGATCGGTCCCTCGTCGAGGTCGGCGGTCACGTAGTGCGCCGTCGCACCGATCAGCTTCACACCGCGGGCATGCGCCTGGTGATACGGCTTCGCGCCCTTGAAGCTCGGCAGGAAGGAGTGGTGGATGTTGATGATCCGCCCGCTGAGCTGCTTGCACAGGTCGTCGGAGAGGACCTGCATGTAGCGGGCGAGGACGACCAGCTCGACGTTCTCCTCGCGGACCAGCTGCAGCAGCTGCGCCTCCGCCTCCGCCTTGGTCTCCTTGGTCACCGGGATGTGCCGGAAGGGCACGTCGTACGAGGCAGTGAGCTCGGCGAAGTCCGTGTGGTTGGAGACGACGGCCGCGATGTCGACCGGCAGCGCGCCGATGCTGGAGCGGAACAGCAGGTCGTTGAGGCAGTGGCCGAACTTGCTGACCATCAGCACGACCCGCATCCGGTCCGAGGAGCGGTGGATCTGCCAGTCCATCCGGAACGAGTCCCCGACGGCGGCGAAACTGGCCCGCAGCTTCTCCACGGTCACCGGGGCGTCCGCCGAGAAGTGGACCCGCATGAAGAAGAGACCCGTGTCGTGGTCACCGAACTGCTGACTGTCCTCGATATTGCAGCCGGTCATGAAGAGATAACTCGACACGGCGTGCACGATGCCCTGTTTGTCCGGGCACGAGAGGGTGAGGACGTACTGCTCGGGGGTGGTCTCAGCAGGCTGCGGCGCGGTCATGTCCGTAGCGTGCCACACCGTCCCCGTTTCAGGCGGTCCTGGTCATGATGCGGAGCACGTCCAGGGAGCGCGGCGGGGTGTCGGGGTCCTCGCCGTCGTTCGCGGCGAGCAGCACGTGCGCCTCACGGGCGGCCCGCACGGCTTCCGGCCAGCCGTGGTGCTCCAGGTAGGCGGAGACGGGGGCGTCGGCGCCGACCTGGTGCATGATGCGCAGCACCCGCAGCACGGCGACGTCGACGAGGGCCGCCTCGCCGGAGTCGCGGAAGACCGTCCCGACGTACTTCTCGGCGGACCAGTTGTCCAGCCAGGTGTCCTCGACCAGGCGGTACACGGCGTCGGTGACATCGCCGTACCCCTCCCGGCCGGCCAGCCAGCACTCGTGGTGGAAGACGGGGTCGGAGAGCATGTGCAGCGCCGAGCGCACGTTGCTGCGCCAGCGCCACCAAGGAACGTCATTGAGCGGCATGCCGCCCATGGTGGAGGAGCGACGGCCGCGACGGGAAGTGTTCTCCGAACCTTGCTGCACGGTTGTCGATCGTACGTTCCCTCCTTCCGGGCTCGCACCGGCCCCTGTAATTCACCTCGATGTCACCGAGCGTTGAACGGGGCACACATCGGCGTTACCCCGGACGCGGAAATGTTCATGCCCATGACCGGATGGCGACGCCTCACCTCCCCCCGCCCCTACACATTCCTCACATGTACGGCGGCGGCCGGGGCATTGCTGATCACCGGCTGCGGTTCGCTCCCTGGGGCCTCGGGGGACTCCAGGGAGCCCGTCACCGTCATGACCTGGGCCCCCGACGGCTCCAGCGGTCCGGATACGGAGAACATGGCGGGCATGACGGCCATGGCCCGCGCCTACGCCCGCTGGGTGAACAACAACGGCGGGCTCGACGGGCACAAGCTGCGCGTCGTCACCTGCAACGAGGACGACACGGCGAACGGCGCGGGGGACTGCGCCCGGCGGGCGGTCGCGGAGAAGGTGGTCGCGGTCGTCGGCTCGTACAGTCCGGAGGGCCACTCCTTCATGGGGCCTCTGGAGGCCGCCGGAATCCCGTACATCGGCGGCTACGGGGCCTCCACCGAGGAGTTCAACAGCTACGACTCGTACCCCGTCAACGGCGGCCAGTCGGCGCTTCTGGCGGGCAACGCCAAGCAGCTCGCCCGCAGTTGTGAGCGGGTCTCCCTGGTGCGCCCCGACACGCTGGGCGGCGACAGCCAGGCATGGCTCTTCAGCACCGGCCTGAAGGAGGAGAAGCGGTCCGCGCCCACCGACGTCCGGGCGGCGGAGGCGGCCACGTCCTACGACCAGGCGGCCGAGCAGGCGCTGGAAGGGGCGGGACCGTCCGACGGGTGCGTGACGACGGTGCTCGGGGACCGCACGGAGACGTTCTTCGACTCCTTCCGCCGTCTCGAACCGCCGGACGGTCCCGTACGGATCTCGTCGGTCCTCGGCAGCGTCGACCAGCCGCTGATCAACAGCACCGGCGGGCGGAACAGCCCCTTCGAGGGGGCGTACGTCACCGGCTGGTACCCCGAGTCGGGGGATGCCCGCTGGGACGAGATGCGCACGGTGATCCGGAAGCACGCGTTCGGCGACAACCGGATCGACCCGGACGACACGGGTGTCCAGACGACGTGGATCGCGTACACGGCACTGAAGGAGATCGTGACGGCGATCGACGCCCCGGACATCACCGGCGGCAAGATCACGACTGCTCTCAACAGAGGCGCCGAGGTCGACACCGGTGGCCTCACCCCGGTGCTGCGGTGGCGGTACGAGGACATGCTGGGCTCGTCGGCTTATCCACGGATCGTGAACCGGAAGGTGACGTTCCAAGTGGTGCGGAAGGGACGGCTGGTGGCCGAGAGGAAGGGGTTCGTGGACGTCACGAACACGCTGTCGGAGGCCAGCGCGAAGGGCTGAGCACCCGCAAGCCCCTCCGGCGGTCGAGGAGCGGGGTGTGGGCCCACGAGGGTGCGGGCCCACGGGGGGGTGCTGCCCCAGTGCTGGGCAGCACCCCCGCACTGCCGTCAGAGATCCGTCGGCGTCCGCCGCGTCAACCCGTACTTCGCCGCGATCGAGTTCCACAGCCCCGACGCCTGCGCCTTCGCCTTGCTCGCCTCACCGCTCGCCCGATCGGCCTGGGCCTTCTCGGACGTCGGGCGGGCCTGCCCGTGCTTGCAGACCTTCTTGCCGTTCTTGGCCTGCGCGGCCCACGCCGCGTAGTGGTCGTCGGCGGAGGCCGACGCCTGCCACGCCTTCGTGAGCGCCGAGGTCAGCTGCGCGTTGTTCGGCAGCTTGTCGACCGTCAGCCCCTGCAGCCGCGTCACCAGGTCGCGGCGCTGCTTGGCCGCGCCCTGCAGATCGGTGACCGCCTGGTCCAGGTTGCTGCAGGACTTGGTCTTCTCCACGGCCCCGATGACCGCCGCCCGGCTGTTGTTGCTGTCCGCGAGCAGCTTGTCGAGTGCCTCGGCCTGCGGCTTCGCCGGGTCGGCCGCCGCCTGCGTGGAGGGCTTCGCGGCGGCGGGCGAGCTCGCCGCGGCCACCGGCTGCTTGTCGTCCGCGCCCTTGTCGTCGCCACTCATCAGCGCACCTGCGCCGAGCCCGACGACGGCACAGCCGACGACGACGGCGGCGATCAGCGGGACGTGCGACGGCTTCTTGCGCTGCCCGGCCCGGCCCTGCGGCGGCTCGTCGTACTGCGGCTGGTAGGCCGGGGCGGACTGCTGGTGCAGCTGACCGGCGCCCTGGTACGACGCCTGTCCCGGGTCGAACCGGGGCATCTGCTGCGTGGAGGCCGTCGGCTCCTCGGCGCGGAAGAGATTGTCGAACTCGGCGGGGGGCTGCCGCTCACCGGGCGTACCCGGCCTGATGCCGTACGGGGCACCACCGGGCACCGGCGGAATGTACTGGGTCGCGTCGGCGTCGGAGGCCGATGCGGGCGGCTGCGCGTGGGCGATGAACTGGGTCGCCTCCGCGGCACTCTCGGGCGGCACCGGCGCGATGAACTGCGTGGCATCCGCGTCGCCACCCATGCCCGCGCCCGCACCCGCGCCCGTTCCCGTGCCCGGTACGGCCTCCGGGGGCAGCGGCTGGGCGTACGGCTGGGGCTGGGCGTACGGCTGGGGCTGCGCATACGACTGGGGCTGGTCGTACGGCTGGGGCTGCGCATACGACTGGGGCTGGTCGTACGGCTGAGGCTGCTCGGCCGGCAGGGGCCGGCCCTGCTGCCCGTACGCCTGCCCCTGGTCGTACTGCGCGTACTGGCCCTGCGGCGACGCGTCCTGCTGCGGCGCCTGCGGCCCCCAGGGCTGACCCCATGGCTGCCCGCCCGCCGGAGCGGGCCGGTCGGCCGGTCCGCCCGGTATCCAGGGCTCGCCGCCACCTGCGGGCAGCACGACACCTTCGTGCGCGGGCCGTACAGCAGGGGGCTGCTGCTCGTCACCCTGTCCGCTCTGCGTCACCGGGACTCCTACGTGTAAACCTACGGAATCGTCGGCTCACGCTATCGGGTGGCAGCCGCCCTCCGCCAAGCGCCCGATATCACTCACCACCCCTTCACAGGGGCAGTAACACGCCGAGGCCTGACGACGCAGTTGAAGGGCGCCCCGAAAAACCCCCGATCAGACGCCGGTCAGGCTGCCTGGAGCTCCAGCCGCGCCCCGAACTCACGGACCGCCGGCTCGTCGCTGTACGGGACCAGCCGCTGCTGCAGATCGTCCAGGTACTCCGCGCCCCGCTCGGACCGCACCGTCCCCAGCAGCTCCATCGCCCGCGTCCCCGTATGACACGCCTGCTCCACCTCGCGCAGCTGCACCTGCGCCGTGGCGAGCAGCACCAGACCGATGCCCCGGCGCCGGGCCCGGGACTCCGGGAGACCGGCCAGGGACTCCGTCGCCCGGCGCTCGGCCGCCTCCGCCTGGCCGAGATCGCGGTGACAGTGGGCCAGCTCGTCGGCGAGATAGGCGGAGTCGAAGTGGACGATCCATGGCGGATCGTCACCGGTGTCCGGTTCGGCGTGCTCCAGCGCCGTCAGGGCCCGGCCCGCCACCGCCTGGCAGGTCCGGGCATCGCCGAGCAGCGCGTGCCCGCGCGCCTCCGCCGCGTAGAACATCGCCTCCGCGCGCGGCGTGACCCGCCCGCGCGCTCCCTCCTGCGCGGCCCGTGCCAGCTGCGCGATCTCCCGCGGGTTGCCGAGCTGTGCGGCGAGATGGCTCATCGAAGCGGCCAGCACATAGCCGCCGTACGCCCGGTCGCCCGCCGCCTGCGCCAGTCGCAGAGCCTGGATGTAGTACCGCTGGGCGAGCCCCGGCTGCCCCGTGTCGACCGCCATGTACCCGGCGAGCTCGGTGAGCCGCGCGACCGCCGCGAACAGCTGCCGCCCGACCGTTTCGCGGTACGCCCCCGAGAGCAGCCCGGAGACCACGCTGTTGAGGTAGTGCACCAGGACCGGCCGCACATGCCCGCTGCCGAACCGGTGGTCGAGGTCGACCAGCGCCGCCGTCATCGCCACCACCGCCTCCACGTCCGACATCCCGACCCGCGCCCCCGCCGCGCGCGCCACCTGCGGGTCGGCACCGGTGATCAGCCAGTCCCTGCTGGGCTCGACCAGCGCCGAGGACGCGACCGCCGAACCGGACAGGACGTCGCGGCGTCCGACATCGCTGCGCCACAGCTCACAGACCTGCTCGATCGCACCGATCACGGTCGGCGCGAACTGCAGGCCGACCCCGGACGCCAGATTCTTGCCGTTGGCCATCCCGATCTCGTCGATCGTGACCGTACGGCCGAGCTTGCGCCCGAGCGCCTCGGCGATGATTCCCGGTGCCCTGCCGCGCGGTTGCTGTCCGCGCAGCCAGCGGGCCACGGAAGTCTTGTCGTAACGGAGGTCGAGGCCACGCTCCGCGCCGACCATGTTGACTCGGCGGGCGAGGCCCGCGTTGGAGCATCCGGCTTCCTGGATGAGCGCCTGGAGCCGTTCGTTCGGCTGGCGTGCGACGAGAGGCCTGGCTGCCATGTTTCCCCCTGAGACCGCAGTGATCGGTGAACGGATCACTGCCCGGCATATGCCCAAGAAATGCGCACATGGATCGTGTTGGTGCTTTCCGTTGTGTTCACGGTGTTCACGGCATTAATGGCGCGTATCGTGTCGTTGTTCGGGTTCGGCACGTATTCGGCATGGGGGAACCGTTCCGGATTCCCCACATGTGGCTACCCGCCCCTCGACGCACCGCCTCATGCGCGCCCCCGTCCATGCATCCATGCGCCCCATGTGCGGGAGCGATGCACCGTGACCGCGTTCGCCACGCCCGTAACCCCAGGTGGTGGCGGAAGTTGTGATGTTCGTGGAAGAGCCCATCGGAGTCACGGAAACCGCACAAGTCCCCCAACAACGAGGTGAGCACCTGCTCGACGCCGCCGTGCGCTATGCGGAGGAGCGGCACTGGGACGTGTTCCCCGGCACCTGGCTCCAGGTGGTGGAAGGAGCGGAACGGTGCTCCTGCGGAGAGGCCCGCTGCGCCGCCCCCGGCGCCCACCCCACCCGGCCCGACTGGGCGAGCCGGTCGACCGGCAGCGGCGCCGCGGCCCGCCGGATGTGGTCCCAGCAGCCCGGGGCTTCGGTGCTGCTGCCCACCGGTCGCACCTTCGACGCGATCGACGTACCGGAGTCCGCCGGCTTCCTGGCGTTGGCCCGGATGGAGCGGATGAGCCTGCCGCTCGGCCCCGTCACCTGCACCCCCGACCGCCGGATGCTCTTCTTCGTACTGCCCGGCGCGGCGGCCAAGGCGGACGATCTCGTACGGAGGCTGGGCTGGAGCGCCACCGCGATCGGTCTGCACGGCCGCGGTGAGGGCCACTACGTGGTGGGCCCGCCGACCAGGATCGGCGGGCGCGGTGCGGTGCAGTGGGTGCGCCGGCCCACCCCCGCCAACCGCTGGCTGCCCGAAGCCGAAGAGGTCATCAGCCCCCTCGCCTACGCCTGCGGACGGGAAGCAGCCGACGCGCGGGCACGCCTTTCGTAGTCTGGGCCCCTCACACGGGGACACCGAAGGCAGGAGCACCATGTCGGACCGGAACACGGCGGGATCGCACGGGGCGGTGGAGGCGGGCGGGGCGCGAACGGCGCCGCCCGCCGTTCGCGTACAGGGCTTGTGGAAGCGGTTCGGGGCGCAGGTCGCGGTCGCCGGGATCGATCTGGAGCTGCCCGCAGGCAAGTTCATCGGTCTGGTCGGACCCAACGGCGCGGGCAAGACGACCACGCTGTCGATGGTGACCGGGCTGCTCCGTCCCGACCACGGCACGGTCGAGGTCGGCGGGCACGACGTCTGGCGGGACCCGGTCGAGGTGAAGGCCAGGATCGGCGTCCTGCCGGAGGGGCTGCGGCTCTTCGAACGCCTCTCGGGGCGTGAACTCCTCGCGTACACCGGACGGTTGCGCGGGCTGCCGGGCGCCGAGGTCGACAAGCGGGCCGGCCAGCTGCTGGACGTGCTCGACCTGGCGGGCTCCCGGAACAAGCTGGTCGTCGACTACTCGACCGGCATGCGGAAGAAGATCGGGCTCGCCGCGGCGCTGCTGCACAACCCCGACGTGCTTTTTCTGGACGAGCCGTTCGAGGGCGTCGACCCCGTCTCGGCGCAGACCATCCGCGGGGTCCTGGAGCGGTACACCCACTCGGGGGCGACCGTCGTCTTCTCCAGCCATGTGATGGAGCTCGTCGAGTCGCTGTGCGACTGGGTGGCCGTCATGGCGGGCGGCACGATCCGGGCGCACGGCACCCTCGCCGAGGTGCGCGGCAAGGCGCCGTCGTTGCAGGACGCGTTCCTCGAACTCGTCGGCGCGGGCGGCCGGGACACCGGCGACTCCCTCGACTGGCTGGGCGGCGCCCGATGAGCGTGCTCGACACACCCGTCGCCTCCGCCACCCGCCCCGCTGCCGGCGGCGAACGGCTCGTCCGCGTCTTCGTACGGCTCAAGCTGACGCTGCTGCGCAACGGGCTGCGGCAGTCCTCCGGCAGACGGGTCGCGTACATCTCGTCCGTCGTCCTCACGCTGCTCTTCGCGGCGGGCCAGCTCATCGCGCTGGCCGCGCTGCGCGGCCACGCCCACGCGGGTTCCCTGACGGTCCTGCTGACCGGGGTGCTGGCGCTCGGCTGGGCGGTGATGCCGCTCTTCTTCCCCAGCGGCGACGAAACCCTCGACCCGAGCCGGCTCGTGATGCTGCCGCTGCGGCCGCGCCCGCTGGTCGGGGCGCTGCTGGTGGCGTCGCTCGTCGGCGTCGGACCGCTGTTCACGCTCTGCCTGGCGGCCGGGTCGGCGTTCGCGGTGGCGCACGGGGCGGCGGCCGTGGTGTGCGCGGTGGTCGCCGTGCCGCTGACACTGGTGGTGTGCGTCGCCCTGGCGCGGGCCGTCGCCACGGCCAACACCCGGCTGCTGAGCTCCCGCAAGGGCCGCGATCTGGCGGTTCTCAGCGGACTCGTGGTCGCGGTCGGCATCCAGGTCGTCAACTTCGGTGCGCAGCGGCTCGGCCGGTCCGGTGGCCTCGCCACGCTCGACCCGGCGGCGGACGTGGTGCGCTGGCTGCCGCCCGCCTCGGCGATCGGTGCGGTGGAATCGGTGGCGCAGGGGTCGTACGGGCGGGCCGTGGCACAACTGCTGCTCTCCGTCGCGGCGCTGGGTGCGCTGGTGTGGCTGTGGCAGCGGAGTCTGGTGAAGCTGATGACCGCCCCGGACGGTTCCACGCTGGCCGCCGCCGGAACGGCCCGGGAGAAGTCCGGCAGGGACGGCTCCCGGCTCTCCGCACTGCTGCCCGAGGGGCGCACGGGGACGGTGATACGGCGCAGTCTGCGGTACGTGGCACGGGACCCGAAGACCAAGGCCGCCTGGGTGACGGCGCTCGCCATCGGGTTGATCGTGCCGCTGCTCAACGCGGTGCAGGGCACCGGCTCGGTCTACTTCGCCTGCTTCGCCGCCGGGATGCTCGGCATCCAGATGTACAACCAGTTCGGGCAGGACACCTCGGCGTTCTGGATGGTGGCGCTGACGATCTCCTCCACCCGGGACGCCTACCTCGAACTGCGGGGTCGGGCGGCGGCGTTGCTGGTGATCACTCTCCCGTACACGGTGCTGGTGACCGTGGCGACGGCGGCGGTGCTCGGCGACTGGGAGAAGCTGCCGGGTGCCATAGGGCTGTCGCTCGCCCTGCTGGGCGCGATGCTGGCGACGGGGGCACTGGCGTCGGCCAACTTCCCGTACTCGATCCCTCAGGACAGCGGGTTCAAGAACGTGGCACCGGGGCAGGCCGGGCTCGCCTGGATCTCGATCTTCGGCGGCATGGTCTCGGCGGCGCTGCTGTGCGCGCCGGTGATCGTGGCGACGATCTGGCTGCATCTGATCGACGCGGAGGACTGGTTGTGGGTACTGCTGCCGGTCGGCAGCGCGTACGGGGCGCTGGTCGGCTGGGCGGGGCTGCGGCTGGCCGCACCGCGCACGGCGAACCGGCTGCCCGAGATCCTGGCGGCGGTCAGCAAGGGGTGACGCGGGCCGGGCGGGGCTGCTCCGTCACGGGGAGACGGGCTCGCGGTCGTTGCGGGGGTCCTCGGCGAACTGCTCCAGGAACGGTTCGACCGCGGCGCGCCAGCCCTCCGGTTGGTCGTAGTGGACGAGATGGCCGGCGTCCGCCACCTCCGCGTACTGTCCGCGCGGCAGTACGCGGACCATCTCCTGCGCCTCCGCGCGGCCCAGCTCGCCGTCCAGGCCGCGGAGCACCAGCGTCGGGCACCGGACCTGTGCCAGCTCCTCCCAGTGCGCGTCGTACACCCATGTCGCACGGGACTGGAGCATCTGGCGGCGGGAGAAGACGGGGCGCCAGCCGTCGGCGCGCTCGGCCATCACCTCGGCGAAGAACTCGCCGCGGGACGGGTTCGGCCGCTCCACCCAGGGGTCGTCCTCACCGAACCACTTCCGCACGTCGGAGAGTGTCGCGAACGGCACCGGCCATGACTTGAACCAGTCCTCCCACTCCCGCTGCGAGGCCGCGCCGAGCGCGGAGGCCCGCATGTCGCAGATGACCAGGGCGTGGACCAGATCGGGGCGCTTCGCGGCGAGCTGCCAGGCGGTGAGGGCACCCATCGAATGGCCGACGACGGTGACGGGAGCCAGACCGAGCTGTTCGATCGCCGCCTCGGCATCGGCGACGTACGCCTCACGCGTGTAGGGGCCTTCGGCGGGTTTCTCGCTGCGGCCGTGCCCCCGCTGGTCGAGGCCGACCGCCCGGTGCCGCTCGGCGAGCCAGCGGGTGGTGGAGGCCCAGTGGGAGGCCCGGCCCATCAGTCCATGAAGCAGTAAGACCCCGGGGGCGCGTACGCCCTCCGTGCGCTCCTTGGGCGGGTCTGCGAACTCCCAGGCCGCGAGGCGTACGCCGTCGGATCCGGTTACATCGATGCGCCGCACCATAGGTCCTGGCACCCCCTTCTGGTCCTCGACAACCGCTCGATCGCCGTGTGGTCGCGTCACGCCAGACTATCGAACCTGTATTCGAAAATCGGTGTTCGGCTCGCAACACCCCTCGTTCGAGTGACCCCTTCCAAGGATTGACATCGCCCGCGGCGGGGAGATCTTCTCCGGGAGGCGGACCACTCGGGGATGAGGGTCCGTGGGGACCGACCTTGAGAGCTCGGGGCTCCAGGTCGGAACAGGGGAGGAGAGGCCCCGGCGCCGCGCGGCGCCGGGGCCCTCCCACGTCCGGGGGGCGTGCGGGGACGGGGCCGCGGTCTTGTGGGCAGCCCGGACAGGCGGGGCGGTCCGGGTGCTCGTGATCGTGGCAGCCGCCCTCTGCTGCACATGCCAGTACGACGGGCGCATCCGCTGCTCCCTCCCCGACCGCATGGCCGGGCGGCCGACACTCTCAGGTATGGCTCAGCCACAGCCTGGCACGCGATGCGCCCGGCCGCTGCCATTCGGGACGGAAAAACGGAAACCGGACGTTACGCTTCGGCTTCCTTCGTACGGGTCGGCGTGCGGTCCACGTGCGCCCCTCCCGGGCCGCCTCCGGTCAGCGCTTGGCCACGAACACGTGCGAGGCGACCTCGGAGTCCAGCTCCGCCGCCTCACCGCTGCTGCCGACCAGCACCCCGCCCGGCGACTGCGTCACGCTGACCACGGAACCGGGCTGCACGCCCGCCCGCCGCAACGTGTACATCAGCTGGGCGTCCGTCTGGATCGGCTCACCGATCCGGCGAACCACCACGGTCTTGCCGTCGGCGCCCGGGTCGAGCTCGGACAGACTCACCATGCCGTCGTTCAGGAACGGGTCGGCCTCGGCCTTCTCGCCCAGCTCCTCCAGGCCCGGGATCGGATTCCCGTACGGGGACTCCGTCGGGTGCCGCAGCAGCTCCAGCACCCGCCGCTCCACCGCCTCGCTCATCACGTGCTCCCAGCGGCAGGCCTCGGCGTGCACCTGCTCCCACTCCAGGCCGATCACGTCGACGAGCAGGCACTCGGCGAGGCGGTGCTTGCGCATCACCCGGGTCGCCAGCCGGCGGCCCTCCTCCGTCAGCTCCAGATGCCGGTCGCCCGCGACCTGCACCAGACCGTCGCGCTCCATCCGCGCCACCGTCTGGCTGACCGTCGGACCGCTCTGGTCCAGCCGTTCCGCGATCCGGGCGCGCATGGGAACGACGCCTTCCTCTTCGAGTTCGAGGATGGTGCGGAGATACATCTCCGTTGTGTCGATCAGTCCGGACATTCGTGCCCCTCGATGCTGTGACATGAAAAACGTCGTGCGCTGGCCCTCAAGCAATTCTGACGCATACCGCTGACAACCGTGCCGCGCCGACCGAACCCTCGACCCTCCGTGTGCGTCCCGGACGGTATTGACAGGTCACTGGTCCAGACCGCAACGTGATCCGCGGCACGGACACCCCCACCCCTGCGGAAAGGGCCTCCCCGATGAGCGACAGCATGCTGGCCGGTCAGTTCTTCGATGCAGCGATCGGCCTGCTGGAGCGGGTACGCGACGAGGAGGCCGGCCCGATCGCGGCAGCCGGGGCCGCGATCGCCGACACCGTCGAAGCGGGTGGCCGGCTCTTCGCGTTCGGCGCCGGCCACTCGTCCCTCGCCGCCCAGGACGTCGTCTACCGGGCCGGTGGACTGGCTCTGATGAACCTGCTCGCCGTGCCCGGCACACTCGGCGTCGACGTCATGCCGGCGACGCTCGGCTCGGCGCTGGAACGGGTCGAGGGGCTGGCCGGCGCCGTGCTCGACTCCAGCCCGGCGAGCGCCGGCGACCTGCTGGTGATCATCTCGCTCTCCGGGCGGAACGCGTTGCCCGTCGAAATGGCGGTCAACGCGCAGGCACTCGGCCTGAAGGTCATCGGTGTCACGTCGGTCGCCTACGCGGACGGGACCCGGTCGCGGCACGTCTCGGGCGGGTTCCTGCGGGACCACTGCGACATCGTCATCGACAGCAAGATCGCGATCGGCGACGCGGAGCTGACGACGAAGGGCGTCGAGGCGCCGTTCGCGCCCGCGTCGACGGTGGTCACCAGTGCGGTGATGCAGGCCGTGATGGCGACGGCCGCGGAGCGATTGGTCGAGCGGGGGATCGAACCGCCGCTGCTGCGGTCGGGGAATGTCGACGGCGGACACGAGTGGAACGGGCGCGTGATGGCGGAGTACGCGGATCGGATCTTCTACCGGCACTGATGCAGGGGCTGCGGCTTCCCCGGGTGATGGCTTCCGTCCTCGAACGCCGGACGGGCCGGATCGGCCGGTACCCGTGCCGTGACCGGCACCGGTCGCAGCACTAGTGCTGCGACCGGCAATGTTTGCCCCATGAGGAGCGCCGTCCGGTGCGTGTGATCGCAAGGCGGCCGGAAGTCCTTGGATGGGGTCTCCCCTGCTCGAACGGAGTTGAGAGCTTGGGGAAGGAGCTACCAGGGCTTTTGGCCAACGCGGAAGGGGGTCCCCCCTGGCCCTTGAGGCCTTGGGGGAGCGCGTGCCGGGCGGTGCGACGGGGCAAAGCTTGCCGGGAGGGGCACTAGGGCGTGGCCAGCGCCCGGGACAGGTCCACCGCTGTTGCCACCCGGGCCGCCACGCTCTCCGCGTACGTCGCGTCCTGGCGTTGGAAAGGGCTGCGGTTCGCCGCCCGGAGGAACGTCACCACGCCCAGCGTCCGGCCCCGGCTCCGCAGCACCGCGCACAGGGCATGGACCGAGTCGCCCGGCCACTGACGGTCCGCCGCCCAGGCCCCTCCCCCCGGAGCCGCACCGGCGCTCACGCGGACCGAGCCCGTGCGGTCCACCGCCTGGAGCGCCGGGTGGCCCGGGGCGTAGCGGAGCGGGATGCCGCCCGCCGCCACGGGCTGACACGGGCCGGGGGCCTCGGTCGGCGTCGCCGCCGCCCGAACCAGCCGCGCCCCCGCCACCAGGTCGATCAGCGCATGGTCGGCGAAGCCCGCAAGCGCGTAGTCCAGGTAGGCCGTCGCCGCCTCCATCGGGTCCTCGCACTCGGCCGCCGACCGGCACGCCCGGTGCAGCTGGTTCGACCGGAACCGCACCCGGTCAGCCTCCTGCGCCGCCAGCCGCTCCGCCGTCACGTCCTGGAACAGCCAGCCGACGCCCAGCGGAACCGGCTCCTCCGCGAGCGGCGACGCCAGCTGCAGGAACCCGCTGTGCCAGCAGCGCCGCCGGTCCCCCTCCGCCGTCCGCAGCGTCACCCACAGGTCGGCGGGCGCGGGCGGCGGCCCCTCGGCGAGGACGTGCTGCAGCGCGCCCTCCAGGTCCTCGACACCCTGCACGAGGAGCTCTCCGAGCGGGCGTCCCAGCATCGTCGTACGGCCGCCGCCGAGCGCCCGCGCCGCATAGGCGTTGACGACCGTCGGCCGCAGGTCCACGTCGACGAGGACCACGCCCCAGGAGGCGTCCTCGAACAGCGCCTCGCTGAGGGCGATCGACCGCTCCAGGTCGATCTGCGCGTGCACCTCGCCGAATGCGCAGTAGACCCCGGCCGGCTTCCCGTCCGCGCCCCGCACCCCGGCGGCCTGGGTCCGTACGAGCACCCGGCCGCCGTCCTTGCGCAGCAGCGCGAACTCGTGGACCTGGCGGCCCGGCGCGTCCATGGCCGCCATCAACCGCCCGTGCACCTCACCCGCGTCCGCATGGCGCACCGCCCACCCCGCGAACCCCGGCCGCCCCACGGCTTCCTCGGCGGTCCAGCCGAGAATCCGCTCGGCCTCTCGGTTCCAGTGGGTGATCGCACCGCCCGCGTCGAACGCGCAGAGCGCCGCGTCCATACCGTCGAGCAGCGCCGCGAGCAGCTCCGACCCGGGGATGGGTTCGGGCCCGATGGCGTCGGTGATCCCACTGCTCCTGGAAGCGCTCATCCCGGACCCCCTGCCGGACGTGTCCGCCGTTGCCACACGTCAGATCATTGAACTCGAACGTGACTCAGCGCACATCGAATTCCGGGAAATCGGTGCTCCGGAAGATCTCGATAAATGGGTTGTGCGGTCCCGGAGAGGTTCCTAGTGTGTGTTGTACACGTTGAAAGGAGGTGATCCGAAAAGTGCAGTCTTATCGGATTCGTGAGGTGGCTGCGGGCTGACAGCCCGTCGTCGCACATCGTGCACCTCGGCAGGCTGTCTGCCGAAACCCAAGCAGTCACCGACCCGCGGGCTCGCCGGTAGATCCGGCCGGCTCCTCCGCAAGGAGGGACCAGAGCCCGCGGGTTTCTGCGTGTTCGGGGCCGGTCAGGGGCAGAGGCGTTCCACTCGCCAGCCCTCGCCCTCGCGTACGTACCGCAGTCGGTCGTGGAGGCGGTTCTCGTGGCCCTGCCAGAACTCGATCGTCTCCGGTACGACCCGGAAGCCGCCCCACTCGGGGGGTGCGGGGATGTGCTCGCCCTCCGGGTAGCGGGCCGCCAGTTCCTCGTACCGGTCGATGAGTTCCTGGCGGGAGCCGATGACCGTCGACTGCTCGCTCGCCCAGGCGCCCAACTGGGAGCCGTGGGGGCGGGTTCGGAAGTAGGCGACCGTCTCCTCGCGGGCGACACGCGCCGCAGTGCCGGTGACGATGACCTGGCGGGCCAGCGGGTGCCAGGGGAAGAGCAGGGAGACGTACGGGTTGGCGGTCAGCTCGCGGCCCTTGCGGGAGGCGTAGTTGGTGAAGAAGACGAATCCGCGGTCGTCGTACTTCTTCAGCAGCACCGTCCGGGAGGAGGGGCGGCCGTCGGGGGTGGCCGTGGAGACCACCATGGCGTTCGGCTCGTAGACCATTCCACCTGCGGCGATCTGCCGGAACCAGTGGGCGAACTGCTGAATCGGGTTGGCGTCGAGCGTGTCCTCGGTGAAGCCCTCGGAGCGGTACTGCTCGCGCATCGCGGCCGGATCGGTGGTGGAATCGGAAGGGGAATCTGCGGTGGGCACGGGGTCATCCTGCCGCAGGGGCCGAGTCTGCCCGGTAAGGAGGGGTGCCAATCGCGCTCGGATGAAGTGGGTGGCTGTGCCGGATGTCACGCTTCCCCGCATCGTGGGAACCCGCCAATATCTTGGGGCAGGCCACTGTGGCCTCCATACAGCCGCCGATCGAGGGGAGCCCATGATGTCCGACTTCGTACCCGGACTCGAAGGAGTCATCGCGTTCGAGACGGAGATCGCCGAGCCCGACAAGGAAGGCGGCTCGCTCCGCTACCGCGGGGTTGACATCGAGGATCTCGTCGGTCATGTGTCGTTCGGGAACGTGTGGGGTCTGCTGGTCGACGGGGCGTTCAACCCCGGGCTGCCGCCCGCCGAGCCGTTCCCGATCCCGGTCCACTCGGGTGACATCCGTGTCGATGTGCAGTCCGCGCTGGCCATGCTGGCGCCGGTCTGGGGGCTGAAGCCGCTCCTCGACATCGACGAGGAGACCGCCCGCAACGATCTGGCGCGGGCCGCCGTGATGGCACTGTCGTACGTCGCCCAGTCGGCGCGCGGGCAGGGGTTGCCGATGGTCCCGCAGAGCGAGATCGACAAGGCGCAGTCCGTCGTCGAGCGGTTCATGATCCGCTGGCGCGGCGAGCCGGACCCGAAGCACGTCAAAGCCGTCGACGCGTACTGGACGTCGGCCGCCGAGCACGGCATGAACGCGTCCACGTTCACCGCCCGGGTCATCGCGTCGACCGGCGCCGATGTGGCGGCCGCACTGTCCGGTGCGGTGGGCGCGATGTCGGGTCCGCTGCACGGCGGCGCCCCGTCCCGGGTCCTCGGCATGATCGAGGAGATCGAGCGGACCGGTGACGCCACCGCGTACGTGAAGAAGGCCCTGGACAAGGGCGAGCGGCTCATGGGCTTCGGGCACCGGGTCTACCGGGCCGAGGACCCGCGGGCGCGCGTGCTGCGGCGGACCGCGAAGGAGCTGGGTGCGCCGCGGTTCGAGGTGGCGGAGGCGCTGGAGAGGGCCGCGCTGGAGGAGTTGCACGCGCGGCGGCCGGACCGGGTGCTGGCGACGAACGTGGAGTTCTGGGCGGCGATCATGCTGGACTTCGCGGAGGTCCCGGCGCACATGTTCACGTCGATGTTCACGTGTGCGCGTACGGCGGGCTGGTCGGCGCACATCCTGGAGCAGAAGCGCACGGGGCGGCTGGTGCGGCCGTCGGCGAGGTATGTCGGCCCGGGGCCGCGTGACCCCCGGGAGATCGAGGGGTACGGGCAGATCGCGGATCTGGGGAACTGACGGTCCCGGTACCGCGCGCCCGGCGGGATCCGGACAGGAGGCCCTGAGGGCTGTCCCGTAATCCCCGGCGGGCGCACGACGCCGGCTGCGGCACCTCGCCGCATTGCCGGAACGCCCGAATGCGCCCGGTATGAGGACGCTCCTCCGCCGTGCGATGCACCGCATCCGACGCCGCGCGCTGATCCACCAGGGATGACGGGGCAGCCCTCAGAGCTTGCCGCGGAGAGTGACGGTGCGGTGTCCGCCGAGGCGGCGCCGCACCTCCTGTTCGAAGCCGTGGGTCAGCTCCGCCCAGTTCCAGAAGGTGAGGCCGAGCTGCCCGCAGGCGTAGTAGTCGTCCTCCCAGCTCCAGCGGTCGATGCCGGAGGGCCGACGGCAGGAGGGGCACTCCACGATGCCTTCGCCGCCGTTCGCCCAGGCGCCGAGCCGGCCCGCGAGCGGGGCCCAGGCGCTGTCGACGGGGCACCAGGTGTCGTCGACGAGGCGGATCTCGGTGGCGCAGAGCGGGCAGGTGGCAGCTCCCGCGTCGCCCTGGCCGCTGTCGAACACGGTGCGTCCGGTCGCGACGTGGACGCCGTTGCTCCACAGGTCGACCGGTTCCGGGTCGTCGACGGCCTTGGCGTAGTTCGGACCGGGTGCGTTGCCGTAGCCGTCTCCGTCGAGGACGCAGTCGGTGCGCTCGGCGCCGACGATTCCTTCGGCGATCAGCCAGTCGAGGAGCCCGGCGCCGAGCGGGGCGGCGTCCTGCTCGGTGGCGTCGAGGTCGACGATCGTCTGGAAGTGGTCACCCACAGGTCCTCCAAGGTCAGTCGAGTGCGTCGTCCACCAGCGCCGCCCACTGTGCCACGACCCTCTGACGCCGGGCGGTGTCATCGGTCAGCACGTTGGCCAGCCCGAGGCCGCGGGCCATGTCGAGGAGCCCCTGGACGGTTTCGCGTGCGCCGGGCTTCGTCTCGTCGGCGGCGAGGAGTTCGACGGCGATGCGGTGGGTCTCGCGGCCGACGCGGGCTTCGAGTTCGGTGACGCGGGGGCGGAGCTGCGATTCGTTGGACGCGGCGACCCAGAGCTGGAGGGCGGCACGGAAGAGCGGGCCGGTGTAGAGATCGACGAGGGCGGCGACGACAGCCGTACGGCCCTGGACGGGAAGGGCGCGCAGGGCGGCGGAGCGTTCCTCGGCGACGTATTCGACGGCGGCGGTGAACAGGTCCTCGCGGGTGGGGAAGTGGTGCTGGGCGGCACCTCGGGAGACCCCGGCGTGTTCGGCGACGACGGAGACCGTGGAGCCCGCCCAGCCGTGTTCGGCGAGGCAGGCGACCGCGGCTTCGAGCAGCCGTTGGCGGGTGGCGCGGCTGCGGTCCTGCTTGGGGGTCCTGTCGGTGGGAGGCGTCACAACACCCATGCGGGGTCCCGTCGTTCGAGGAAGGCTGTCATCCCCTCCCGTGCCTCGGCGGAGGCGAAGAGTGCTGCCGAGCGGGCGATGAGGTCTTCGGCGTACTGGTCGAAACTCTCCCGCACAGTAGCTGTGACCAGCTCCTTCGATGCTGCCAGCCCCTGCGGTGAGGCCCGGCGCAGTCCGTCCAGTACGGGTACGAGTGCTTTGTCGACGTCCTCGGCGGCGATGGTGACGAGGGAGATGCGGGCCGCTTCGGTCGCGTCGAACCGTTCTCCGGTGAGGTAGTAGCGGGCGGCGGCCCTGGGGTCGGTGCGGGGCAGCAGCGGCATCGAGATCACGGCGGGGGCGAGGCCGAGCCGGGACTCGGTGAGGGCGAAGGTGGAGGCGGGTCCGGCGGCCGAGATGTCGCAGGCCGCGAGGAGGCCGAGTCCGCCGGCCCGGACATGTCCGTCGACGCGGGCCACGACCGGTTTGGGCAGGGTCACGATCTGCCGCATCAGGGCGACGAACGCCTCGGGCTCCGGGGGTGCGCCCAGGTCGGCGCCGGCGCAGAACGTGGTGCCGGTGTGGGTGAGGACGACGGCGCGCACGGTCTCGTCCCCGCCGTGGGCGGCGAGCGTTTCGTGGAGTTCGGCGACGAGCCGTGCGGAGAGCGCGTTGCGGTTCGTCGGTGAGTCCAGCCGTACGGTGGCGATCCCGCGCTCGCGGCCGGTGCGGACCAGTTTCATGCCTCTTCCGCCCTCTCGCCGGCCTTTTCGTCGGCCTTCTCCCGGTCGCGCAGTTCGCGCCGGAGGATCTTTCCGGAGGTGGCCCTCGGTACGGCGTCGATGAATTCCACCCGCCGGACCTTCTTGTACGGGGAGACGCGCTCGGCGACGTACGCCATGACGTCGTCCGCGGTGAGGTCGGCGGCGGTGACTCCCGCCTGCCGGACCAGATACGCCTTGGGGACCTCGTTGCCGTCCGTGTCGTACACCCCGATGACGGCGGCGTCCGCGATCGAAGGATGGCCGAGCAGCAGGGCTTCGAGTTCGGCCGGGGCGACCTGGTAGCCCTTGTACTTGATGAGTTCCTTGACCCGGTCGACGACGGACAGCCAGCCGTCGGCGTCGACGCGGCCGATGTCGCCGGTGTGCACCCACCCGTCGGCATCGATCATGTCGGCGGTGGCGTCGGGCCGGCCGAGGTAGCCCTTCATCACCTGCGGGCCGCGGATGAGCACCTCGCCGTCGGTGTCGATCCCCGCGTCGCGGTCCGGGTCGTCGAGGGAGGCGATGCGCATCTCGGTGCTGGGCAGGAGTTTCCCGACGGCGCCGGCCGGCGGGTTCTCGGCGGCGAGCGGGACGACATGGGTGCCGGGTGAGAGTTCCGTCATGCCGTACGCCTGCCGTACCGGCGGCAGTCCCAGGCGCCGGGAGCAGGCGGCGGCGAGTTCGGCGTCGAGCGGGGCGGCGGCGCTGACGACGTACTCCAGCGACGACAGGTCGTACTGGGCGACGGCCGGGTGCTTGGCGAGGGCCAGCACGATCGGCGGTGCCACGTACAGCCCGCTGATCCGGTGCTTCTCGATCGCGGTGAGGAACTGGACGAGGTCGAAGCGCGGCAGGACGACGACGGTGGCGCCGAGCCGGAGCGGGGCGTTCATCAGAGCGGTGAGCCCGTAGATGTGGAAGAACGGCAGGACGGCCAGGATCCGGTGGCCGGGGTTCATCGGGATGAACGGTCGCAGCTGTTCCAGGTTGGTGGCCATGGAGCGGTGGGTGAGCATCACGCCCTTGGGCGTGCCGGTGGTGCCGGAGGAGTACGGGAGTGCGGCGATGTCCTCCGCCGGGTCGATGGCGATCTGCGGTTCGGGAGCGGCGGAGCCCAGCATGTCGAGGACGGAGGTGTGTCCGTCGGCCCGGTCGCAGACGAATATCTCCTCGATGCCGCCGACGAGTTCGGCGGCGCGGCGGGCGGTTGCGAGAAGGGCGGAGACGGTGACGATCCACCGGGCGGAGGAGTCGCGGAGCTGTTCGGCGAACTCCTCCGCCGTGACGAGCGGGTGCACGGTGGTGACGGTCGCACCTGCCCGGGTGGCTCCGAAGAACACGGCCGGGTAGGCGAGGGTGTTGGGGCTGTGCAGGGCGAGGACGTCGCCCTTGCGGACCCCGGCGGCGGCGAGCGCCGCCGCGATCCGTCGGTGGAAGGTGTCGAGCTGCCGGTAGGTGAGGGCGGTGGTGCCGTCGGTGCCGTCGATCAGGGCGACCGTGTCGCCGTAGGTGCCGGCGGCCTGCCCGAGGACCGCGTCATGGATGGGCAGGTCGAGCGGCTGGACGTCTGCGTACTCGCTGCGGAACACGTTCACCATGGCGGGTCCCTTCGATACGGCGGGTGGAGGGACAGGGTCCCTCCTGTCAGTAGGACTTGGGGAGACCCAGGGACTGGTGGGAAACGTAGTTCAGGATCATTTCCCGGCTGACGGGTGCGATCCGGGCGACGCGGGCGGCGGTGATCAGGGACGCGAGCCCGTACTCGCGGGTGAGGCCGTTGCCGCCGAGGGTGTGCACGGCCTGGTCGACGGCCTTCACGCAGGCTTCGGCGGCGGCGTATTTCGCCATGTTCGCGGCTTCGCCGGCGCCGATGTCGTCGCCCTCGTCGTACAGCCTGGCGGCCTTCTGCATCATCAGTCGGGCCAGTTCGATTTCGATGTGTGCCTGGGCGAGGGGATGGGCGATGGCCTGGTGGGAGCCGATGGGCTCCTTCCACACCTGGCGGGTCCGCGCGTACTCGACGGCGCGGCCGAGCGCGTACCGCCCCATGCCGAGAGCGAACGCGGCGGTCATGATGCGTTCGGGGTTCAGTCCGGCGAAGAGCTGGAGCAGACCCGCGTCCTCTCCCCCGCTCCCGGCTTCGCCCGAGCGGGAGGTACCCCCTCCGACGAGGGCGTCGGCGGGCAGCCGCACGTCGTCGAGGACGAGCTCGAACTGCTTCTCCGGCGCCTGGAGTTCCATGTCGATCTGCGAGCGCCGGAAGCCGGGGGCGTCGCGCGGGACGATGAAGAGACAGGGCTTGAGCTTCCCCGTCCTGGCGTCCTCGGTGCGGCCGACGACGAGGGTGGCGTCGGCGATGTCGACGCCGGAGACGAAGACCTTCCGCCCGGTGAGCAGCCAGTCCTCGCCGTCGCGGCGGGCGGTGGTGGTGATGCGGTGGGAGTTGGATCCGGCATCGGGTTCGGTGATGCCGAAGGCCATGGTGAGGGAGCCGTCCGCGAGGCCCGGTAGCCACTGCTGCTTCTGGGTGTCGGTGCCGAAGCGGGCGATGACGGTGCCGCAGATCGCCGGGGAGACGACCATCATCAGCAGCGGACTGCCCGCAGCTCCCAATTCCTCCAGGACGATGGAGAGTTCGGACATGCCGCTGCCACCACCGCCGTACTCCTCCGGGAGATTCACCCCGAGGTAGCCGAGCTTGGCCGCTTCGGTCCACAGTTCGCGGGGGTGGGCTCCGTCGCGCACGACGGAGGTCATGTAGTCGCGCCCGTACCGCTTTCCGAGTGCGGCGACGGCGGCGCGCAGGGCTTGCTGCTCTTCGGTTTCGAGGACGGTACTCATGGGGTCGGTTCCTCCTGTACGACGGCGAGCAGGGCGCCGACCTCCACCTGAAGGCCGGGTGCGGCATGCAGTGCGGTGAGGGTGCCGGAGGCGGGGGCGAGAATGCGGTGTTCCATCTTCATCGCCTCCAGCCAGATCAGCGGCTGCCCCGCCTCGACCGCCGCGCCCGCCACGAGTCCGTCCGCGAGCCGGACGACGGTGCCCGGCATGGGGGCGAGCAGGGAGCCGGGGTCGGTGCGGTCGGTGGGTTCGGTGAAGCGGGGCAGGGCGGTGAAGGTGTACGAGCGGGTGGCGCCGTCCACGTACACCCGGTCGTGGTGGGTGGCGTGGCGGAAGCGGTGGGTGACGCCGTCATCCGTCTCGACGGTGACGTGGTCGGGGGTGACGGCGAGGATCCGGGCGCCGGGGGCTTCGATCGCGCCGCTGCGGGTGGTGCGGTAGGCGACCTCGTGCTCGGTTCCGTCGGGTTCGCTGCGGTAGCGCCTGGTCTGGGGCTGGGAGGGGACATTGCGCCAGGCGCCGAATCGGGACCCCGTGGCCGGAGTGGATGCCGCCGGGGGGCGTGGGGTGCGGTGGCGAGTGGCGTCGGCGGCGGTTGCGGCGAGGGCGGCGAGGTTCCGGTCCGTGGCGCCGTCGGGGGTGGCGGTGAGGGCGGCGAGGTGGCGGTCGTAGAAGCCGGTGTCGAGGCGGGCGCCGGTGAAGTCGGGGTGGCGCAGGGACCGCACGAGCAGGTCGCGGTTGGTGACCGGTCCGTGGATGCGGGTGCGCTCCAGGGCGCGGGCGAGGAGCCGGACGGCCTGGGTGCGTGTGGGGGCGTGGGCGATGACCTTGGCGAGCATCGGGTCGTAGTGCACGCCGATGGTGTCGCCGCCGGTGTACCCGGTGTCCAGCCGCAGTCCGGGTTCGTCCGGCACGTCGAGGGTGTGCAGCGGCCCGGTCCTGGGCTGCCAGTCGTGGGCGGGGTCCTCGGCGTAGAGCCGGGCCTCGACGGCGTGCCCGTGCGGGGCGGGGGGTGTGGGGGACGGGAGGGGTTCGCCTTCGGCGACGGACAGCTGCAGGGCGACGAGGTCGAGGCCGAAGACGGCTTCGGTGACGGGGTGTTCGACCTGGAGGCGGGTGTTCATCTCCAGGAAGCAGGGGCGCCCGTCGGCGGTGACGAGGAACTCGACGGTGCCCGCCCCGCGGTAGCCGACGGCTCGGGCGGCGGCGGTCGCCGCGTCGTGCAGCCGGGTGCGCAGCGCCTCGTCGAGGCCGGGTGCGGGTGCTTCCTCGATGACCTTCTGGTGACGCCGCTGGAGCGAGCAGTCGCGGGTGCCGAGCGCCCATACGGTGCCGTGCTCGTCGGCCATGATCTGGACCTCGACGTGCCGGCCGCCCTCGACGTACGGCTCGGCGAAGACTTCCCCGTCCCCGAAGGCGTTCGCCGCCTCGGCCGTGGCGGCCGCCACCTCGCCGGGGAGCGCACCCAGTTCCCGTACGACCCGCATCCCGCGCCCGCCGCCACCGGCCGCGGCCTTCAGCAGCAGCGGCAGATCGTCCGCGGTCGCCTTCGCCGGGTCGACGGGGGAGAGCAGCGGCACGTCGGCGGCGGCCATCAGCTCCTTGGCGCGGGTCTTGGACGCCATCATCTCGATGGCCTTGACCGGCGGACCGACCCAGAGGAGGCCGGCGTCCTGCACGGCCCGGGCGAACCCGGCGTTCTCGGAGAGGAACCCGTAGCCGGGGTGCACGGCGTCGGCGCCCGCGGCGAGCGCGGCGCGCACGACGAGATCACCACGCAGATATGTGTCGGTGGGGGCGGCCCCCGGCAGCCGTACGGCCGCGTCCGCCTCCCTGACATGCAGCGCGTCGGCATCCGCGTCGGAGTGCACGGCGACGGTGGCGATGCCCAGGGCGCGGCAGGTCCGGAAGATCCGGCAGGCGATCTCGCCCCGGTTGGCGACGAGCAGAGTGGAGATCATCTGGGCCTCACATCCGGAAGATGCCGAAGCCGCCGCGGGCGCCTTCGACCGGGGCGGTGTGGATCGCGGACAGGCAGATCCCGAGGACGGTCCTGGTGTCGCGCGGGTCGATGACCCCGTCGTCGTACAGCCGCCCGGAAAGGAACATCGGCAGCGACTCGGTCTCGATCTGCTGCTCGACCATGCCGCGGAGTGCGGCGTCGGCCTCGTCGTCGTACGGCCGTCCCTTGGCGGCGGCGGAGGCACGGGCAACGATGGACAGCACGCCCGCGAGTTGCTGCGGTCCCATGACGGCGGATTTGCTGCCCGGCCAGGCGAAGAGGAAGCGGGGGTCGTAGGCGCGCCCGCACATGCCGTAGTGCCCGGCCCCGTACGAGGCGCCCATCAGGACGGACAGGTGCGGGACCCTGGAGTTCGACACCGCGTTGATCATCATCGCGCCGTGCTTGATGATGCCGCCCTGTTCGTACTCCTTGCCGACCATGTAGCCGGTGGTGTTGTGCAGGAAGAGGAGGGGGATGTCGCGCTGGTTGGCGAGCTGGATGAACTGGGCGGCCTTCTGCGACTCCTCGCTGAACAACACGCCCTGGGCGTTGGCGAGGATGCCGACGGGGTAGCCGTGCAGCCGGGCCCAGCCGGTGACGAGGCTCGTGCCGTACAGCGGTTTGAACGCGTCGAAGTCCGAGCCGTCGACGAGCCGGGCGATGACCTCGCGCGGATCGAACGGGACCTTGAGATCGCCGGGCACGATGCCGAGGAGCTCCTCCTCGTCGTACTTCGGCGGTTCGGCGTGGCCCGGATCGGCGTGCGCCTTGCGCCAGTTGAGCCGGGCGACGATCCGCCGCGCCTGGCGGAGCGCGTCGTGCTCGTCGACGGCGAAATGGTCCGCGAGCCCGGAGGTGCGGGCGTGCATGTCGGCGCCGCCGAGGGACTCGTCGTCGCTCTCCTCGCCGGTCGCCATCTTCACGAGCGGCGGTCCGCCGAGGAAGACCTTGGACTGCTCCTTGATCATGACGGTGTGGTCGGACATGCCGGGGACGTAGGCCCCGCCGGCGGTCGAGTTCCCGAAGACGACGGCCACGGTCGGGATTCCGGCGGCGGAGAGCCGGGTGAGGTCGCGGAACAGCGCGCCGCCGGGAATGAAGATCTCCTTCTGGGACGGCAGGTCCGCCCCGCCCGACTCGACGAGACTGATGCACGGAAGGCGGTTGGCGAAGGCGATCTCGTTGGCGCGGAGCGCCTTCTTCAGCGTCCAGGGGTTGGAGGCGCCACCGCGTACGGTCGGGTCGTTGGCGGTGATCAGGCACTCCACGCCCTCGACGACGCCGATGCCGGTGACGAGCGAGGCGCCCACCGCGTACTCGCTGCCCCAGGCGGCGAGCGGCGACAGTTCCAGGAACGGGGTGTCGGGGTCGACGAGCAGCTCGATCCGTTCCCGGGCGAGGAGCTTGCCGCGCCCCCGGTGCCGCTCGACGTACTTCTCGCCGCCGCCCGCGAGGGCCTTGGAGTGCTCGGTGTCGAGATCGGCGAGCTTGGCGAGCATGGCGGCCCGGTGGGCGGCGTATTCGGGGCTCGCGGTGTCGAGCCCGCTGGCCAGGACGGTCATGCGTGCGCCTCCGGTGCGTCGGTGGATTCGAGCAGGTTCACGGGGACGGGAAGGTGCCTGGACCGCAGCCACTCCCCCACCGCCTTGGCCTGCGGATCGAAACGGGCCTGCGCTGCGACGCCATCGCCGAGGAGGCCGTGGACGACGAAGTTCAGGGCGCGGAGGTTCGGCAGGACGTGCCGCACGACGGTCAACTCGGCCGTCTCCGGGAGCAGCTCCTGGAAACGTTCGACGGTGAGCTCATGCGCGAGCCAGCGCCAGGCGTCGTCGGCACGGACCCACACGCCGACGTTGGCGTCCCCGCCCTTGTCGCCGCTGCGGGCGCCCGCGATGCGACCGAGGGGGGCGATCCGGGTGATCCCCGTGGGCAGCGGCTCGGGAAGAGCGGGCTCCTCCACACCCTCAAGCTCCCTCACATGTACCGGTGTTGCCATGTTCTCCCGCCGCCCGTCCGGAAGTACGGCGACATGGTCGACCTCTCCCGCCGGTACGTACCTCGCCTC
Source organism: Streptomyces sp. NPDC057486 (assembly GCF_042802415.1). NCBI lineage: Bacteria > Bacillati > Actinomycetota > Actinomycetes > Kitasatosporales > Streptomycetaceae > Streptomyces > Streptomyces sp. NPDC057486. The sequence goes on from NZ_JBHVEE010000001.1 coordinate 196,000, forward strand.
GAACACCCCGTAGGGCGCGCCCTTGCCGGGCGGGGCGGTGACATGGAAGCCCGGGTAGCTGCCGAGGGCCAGTTCGATCGCGGCCCCGGAGACGACGCGTCCGACCGCCTCCGGGTCCTGGTCGCGGACCACGAGCCGGAGCAGGGCGCCGGCGGTCTCCTCGGTGTCGGCGTCGGCCCTGTCGGTACGGGCCAGCTCCCACCGCACCTCGTCGGGCTCCTTCCCGGTCCGGGTGAGCGCCTCCGCGAACTGGTCCTGCACCAGCTGCGCCTTGGCCTCGATGTCGAGTCCGGTGAGCACGAAGACGACCTCGTTGCGCCAGCCGCCGATGCGGTTGAGCCCGACCTTGAGCGTCGGCGGCGGAGCCTCGCCGCGCACTCCGGAGATACGTACGCGGTCCGGCCCCTCCTGAGTCAGCCGTACGGTGTCGAGCCGGGCGGTCACGTCCGGTCCGGCGTACCGGGCTCCTCCGGTCTCGTACAGCAGCTGGGCGGTGACGGTCCCGACGTCGACGACGCCGCCCGTACCGTCGTGCTTGGTGATGACGGACGTCCCGTCGGCGTGGATCTCGGCGAGCGGAAAGCCGGGCCGACGGACGTCGTGGCCGCGGAAGAAGGAGTAGTTCCCGCCGGTCGCCTGGGTTCCGCACTCCAGCACATGCCCGGCGACGAGGGCACCGGCGAGCGCGTCGTGGTCGCCGGGTTCCCAGCCGAAGTGGGCGGCGGCGGGTCCCGTGACGAGGGCGGCGTCGGTGACCCGGCCGGTGACGACGACATCGGCCCCGGCGCGCAGGCAGGCGGCGATGCCCGCGCCCCCGAGGTACGCGTTGGCGGTGAGGAACCCGTCGGGGACGGGCAGGCTGTCGCCCTCGACATGCGCGACGCGCACCGGCACGCCCACCTTCTCCGCCAACTCCCGGACCGCTTCGGCCAGTCCGGCCGGGTTGAGCCCTCCGGCATTGGCGACGATCTTCACCCCGCGCTCCTGCGCGAGCCCGAGACCCTCTTCGAGCTGGCGCAGGAAGGTGGTGGCGTACCCGCGGTTCGGGTCCTTGATTCGGCTCCGCCCGAGGATGAGCATGGTCAGCTCGGCGAGATAGTCGCCGGTGAGGACGTCGAGGGGGCCGCCGGTGAGCATCTCGCGCACGGCGTCGAAGCGGTCGCCGTAGAACCCGGAGGCGTTCCCGATCCGCAGCGGCGCGGCGGTCACCGTGCACCGCCCTTGGGCGCGCGGCCGGGACCGGGCGGCCCGGCGAAGGCCTGTGCGATGTCGAGCCACCGGTCGGCGTCGTCCCCGACGGCGCGCACGGCCAGGTCGAGACGGTGGGCGCGCTGGGTGACGAGCAGACAGAAGTCGTACAGCGGTCCGGTGACACGCTGCGCGGCGCCCTCGGGCCCGTAGGCGATCACCTCTCCGCCGGGCGCCACCAGTTCGATCCGGAACTCCTCGCCGGGCGGCTTGATCCCTCGCGCGAGGAACGCGTAGTCACGGGCGCGCACCCCGATCCGGGCGACGTGCCGCAGCCGGGCGGTCGGGCCGCGTACGACTCCGAGGGCGTCGGCGATGTCCTGCCCGTGGGCCCAGGTCTCCATGAGTCGCGCGGTCGCCATGGACGCGACGCTCATGGGCGGCCCGTACCACGGGATGCGGGTGCCGGGCGGGGCGCCGCGCAGGGCGCGCCCGAGCCGCTCACGCCCGTCGCGCCAGCGCGCGAGCAGTGCGGCCGGCTCCACGGCGACAAGCTCCTCGGCAGCCTGATCGACAAAGCTGTCGGGGGCTGCCTGGGCCTTGGCCACCTCCACCGCGAAGGCGTCCGGATCGGTGACGGCGAGCAGGGCGACCTCGTCGGTCCAGGTCAGATGGGCGATCTGATGGGCGACGGTCCAGCCTGCGGCGGGGGTCGGCCCGGCCCATTGATCGCCGCTCAACTCTGCTACGAGCGTGTCGAGTTCATCGCTCTCACTGCGCAGATCGTCGAGCACGGCTGCGGCGTCGGACACGGTGCGCTCCCCTCGGGGCGTGGCGGTGTGCCCAGGAGCATGTCAGCGGACCAGGAAACAAGCAAGCATGCTTGCATTAATTGATGCGTCCGCCTCCGGGGGCGGTCGGGGACCCGGCTGCTAGCCTCCGCCGATGGCTGACGAACCTCGCACCACGGGCGTGCGTTTCGACGACAACAGGCTTGTCCTGGAGCGGTATCGGGACGAGAGCGGCACCTACTACACCTTCCCGGGCGATGGCCGGGCCGCCGCCGGACCATCCGTCGCCCTGTCCCTGACCGAGGCGCTGCACGCCCGGATCCGTCCGGTCGGCACCGCGGAGAAGGTCCTCCGCGCCTGGTCGCAAGGATCGCTCCCGCAGGGCTCGGTCGCTCTGGACGACCCGACCACAGCCACGCCGAACCGGGTCCGCGGCGGCGCGATCGTCATCCGTGACCGGCGGATGCTGCTGATCCGCACGCCGGAGCGCCACTACGAGATCCCGGGCGGCGGGGTCGAGACCGGTGAGACACCGGAGGTGGCGGCGGTACGCGAACTGCGGGAGGAGACCGGCCTGCGCGGGACGGTCGTGCGCGAGGTGGCCCGGATCTGGCGGAACGGCAACCGCGGCCACTACTTCACGATGGAGGCCGAGGGCGAGGTGGGCGCACCCGAGACGCTGGACAACTACGGCGGCGTCCCGGCGTGGGTTCCCGTCTCCGAGCTGCCCACCACGCCGCTGTGGCCCCGCCGCCTGTCCTGGCGGATCGCCCACTGGCACACCGTCGGCTGGCCGGCGCCTCCGGCGGAACTCGCCGACTCCGTGGGGGACCTGCATGCGGCCTGCGCATGGTGAGGGCGAGGACCGGAGACCTGGATCCGGCGCGGATGCATGCGTATGTGGCACCGGTCGTCGGCCCGACGCCGCAGCCGGACACGGCGAGGCCCTAGTCGTTCGCCTTCCTGCGCCTGGCGCCGCCGACCTGGCTGCGGACCGCGCCCATGCTCGCCCCGATGACCAGGGCGATGGCGAGCGCGTCGGTGGCCGTCAGCGCCTGGTCGAGGATCAGGAATCCGGCCGTCGCCGCGATGGCCGGTTCCAGACTCATCAGTACCGCGAAAGTCGGCGCGGGCAGCCGGCGCAGCGCCATCAGTTCCAGCGTGTACGGCAGCACCGAGCTCATCAGGGCCACCGCCGCGCCCATCGCGAGCGTCGACGGGACCGCGAGCTTCGCGCCCGACTCCAGGATGCCCAGCGGGAGCGACAGGAGCGCGGCGACCGTCATCGCCAGGGCCAGGCCGTCGGCCTGCGGGAAGCGGCGGCCGGTGCGGGCGCTGAAGACGATGTACGCCGCCCACATCGCCCCGGCACCGAGCGCGAACGCGGCGCCGGCCGGGTCCAGGCGGTCGAAGCCGCCACCACCCAGCAGGAACACCCCGCCCAGCGCGAGCCCCGCCCAGACAAGATTGATCAGCCGGCGGGAGGCGGCGACCGAGAGCGCGAGGGGGCCGAGCACCTCCAGGGTGACGGCCGCGCCCAGCGGGATGCGGTCGAGCGCTTGATAGAAGAGCATGTTCATGGCGCCCATCGCGACGCCGAACGCGACCACCGTCCCCCAGTCGGACCGTGAGTGGCCGCGCCACTTCGGGCGGCAGACGATCAGCAGGACGACCGCGGCGACGGCCAGCCGGAGCGTGACCACGCCGAGCGCGCCCGCCCGCGGCATCAGGAGCGCCGCGACCGCCGAGCCGAACTGGACGGAGAGTCCGCCCGCGACCACCAGCGCCACCGGAGCGAGCGCCGCCCTGCGGCCGCCCGGTCGTGCGGGACCCGTCCGGTCGAGGGCGGACACCGCCTCCGGTACGGCGACGGCTGCTGCGGCCGGCTCCACGGCACTGCGCTGGTCATTCACGGGTGGCCTTCATCCTCGAAGAGTTCAATGTGTTGCACTTCGCAATTGAAGATACTGCACTCCTGCGGTGCGGCTCGTTTCTTCACCGTAGAGACGTCCGCGCGGCGCGTGAAATGCCGATTGCGCTCTCGTTATGCTCCACACGCATGAGCACAGGACAGGGCCCCGTCCGGCCCGTCGAGCTGCGTCATCTACGGGCCTTCCTCGCCGTCGCCGAAGCGGGCAACGTCACACGCGCCGCAGCCGCGCTCCGGCTCACCCAGCCCGCCGTCTCCCGCACCCTCGCCGCCCTGGAGCAGCACCTCGGCGTCCGGCTCGTCGACCGCTCCACCCATCACCTCTCCCTCACCCCCGAGGGCGTCGTCTTCCGTGACAAGGCCGCCGCGGCGGTCGCCGCCTTCGACGAGGCCGTCGACCCCGGTGGGCTGCGCCACTGGCCGCTGCGGCTCGGACACGCCTGGTCGGCGTTGGGCCCCTACACCACACCGCTGCTCCGCAGCTGGCAGCAGCGGCACCCGGAGACGCCCCTCGAACTGCTCCGGATCGACGACCGCACCGCCGGGCTCACCCGCGGCGAGGTCGACGCGGCGCTGCTGCGCGGACCCGTCGACGCGCCGGGGCTCGTCACCGAGGTGCTGTTGAGCGAGGACCGGGTGGCGGCGGTGACCGCGGACGGGCCGCTCGCCGCACACGCCACGCTCCGTCTCGCCGATCTCGCGGGCGGCCCGATCGTCCTGAACACCGTCTCCGGCACCACCACCGTCGACCTGTGGCCACGTGGCGCCCGGCCCGCCGCCACCGTCACCGTCGCCAACACCGACGACTGGCTGACCGCCATCGCGGCCGGGCGCGGCTCCGGGGTGTCGGCCGCCTCCACCGCCGACATGCATCCGCACGCGGGGGTCGCCTACCGCCCGCTCGTCGACGCCCCGACCGTCCCGCTGCTCCTCGCCCGACGCGACGCCCCGGGCCACCCGGCGCTGCCCGAACTCGCCTCGCTGGCCCACGAGATCATCGGGCGGAACATCGCCCCGTGAGGGAATGCCCGGGGGGTGCCGTGCGGTCGGGGTGCTGTGAACGCCGTGCGAGGGCAGGTCATCACCGGGGAAGCAACCATGACGTACGACGACATCACCGTGCACGGAACCGTCGCACCCGGCTTCGAAGGCGTACGGGACGCCTCGCCGCCGTGCTCGCCGATCCGGCCAGTGGGCCGGCGTACGGGTACACACGCCGTCGGTACGCCTTCCTAGGCGGGACGGCTCCGGAGAACGAGAGGCTGGTGGCGGCGGTGACGCGGGCGGTCGAGGCGGGCTGAGGCGGGTGCCTCCGGCGGGTGGCGAGGGTGGTGGAGCGTCCGGGTGGGGCGGGGATGCCTGTTCCCCGCCCCACCCCTTCCCGAACCCGGGGCACCGCCCCGGCCCTGCTGCTCGATCGCCGCAGGGGGGGCTTGATCGAGAGGAGCTCAGGCGCAGGGGGTGGAGCGGACGCTCTGGTCAGTTGCCGGAGGGGTGGGCATCGGGCCCGTCCAGTCCCTCCGCCAGCAGCTCCGCCAGGTGCCTCGCCCGCACACCCGCCAGCTGCGCCAGCTGGGTCCGGCACGAGAAACCGTCCGCCAGGATGTCCGTGCCGGGCTCCGCACCCCGTACCGACGGCAGCAGCTGCTCCTCCGCGCACGCCGCCGACACATCCCAGTGGCCCCGCTCGAAGCCGAAGTTCCCCGCAAGACCGCAGCACCCTCCACTCAACTCTCCTTCCAGACCGGCTCGTTCGCGCAGCCGGCGTTCGGCCGCATCACCGAGGACCGCGTGCTGGTGGCAATGGGTCTGGCCGGCGACCCGGCGGTTCAGGCGCGGCGGCTGCCAGTCGGGGGCGTACTCCTCCAGGTACTGGGCCAACGTCCGCACCGAACCCGCGAGTTCGGCGGCGCGGGGATCGTCGGGGAGGAGTTCCGGCAGATCCGTACGGAGAGTGGCGGCGCAGCTCGGTTCGAGGACGACGAGCGGGTCGCCGAGGAAGAGCCCCATCCGGTCGAGGGTGCGGCGCATGACCCTGCGGGCCTTGTCCAGTTGGCCCGTCGATACGTAGGTGAGTCCGCAGCACACGCGCCGTTCCGGGTACAGGGCTGTCCGGCCCGCAGCCGCCAGGACCCGGACGGCCGCCTTCCCGACCTCCGGGGAGAGGTGGTTGGTGAAGGTGTCCGGCCAGACGGTCACCACCTGATCGGTCGACAGGATCACCGTCCCGCGGCCCCTGCGCTTTCGGGCCCACCGGGTGAACGTCTCCCCCGCCAGCACCGGAATCGTCCGCTCCGCAGTGATGCCCGCCATTCGCTTCGCCGGTACGGCCAACGGGCGGATCCGGGCGAGCGCGTTCAGCACGGGCGCGACCGGGGCCGCGAGCCGCAGCCACTGCGGCAGCCGGCCCATCACGTAGTGGGTGACGGGCCGCAGCCGCCCCCGGTAGTGGTGGTGCAGGAACTCCGCCTTGTACGTGGCCATGTCCACGCCCACCGGGCAGTCGCTGCGGCACCCCTTGCAGGAGAGACAGAGGTCGAGCGCGTCCCGCACCTCCTTCGACCTCCAGCCCTCCGTGACGACCTCACCGGCGAGCATCTCGTGCAGCAGGCGGGCCCGGCCGCGGGTGGAGTGGGCCTCCTCGCCGGTCGCCCGGAAGGACGGGCACATCACGTCCGTGCCCGTCGGCTGCGCCGTACGGCATTTCGCGACGCCGACACATCGTCGTACGGCCGCCGTGAAGTCGCCGCCGTCGTGCGGGTAGCCGAAGGTGACGTCCACGGGACCTTTCGGCAGGACGTCGAAGCGGATGTTCTCGTCGAGGCGGGCGGGGCGGGCGAGGATGCCGGGGTTCATGCCGCCGTCCGGATCCCAGAGGTCCTTGAACCGGCCGAAGAGCGCGACGAGTTCGTCCCCGTACATCCGGGGCAGCAGCTCGGCCCGCGCCTGCCCGTCGCCGTGTTCGCCGCTCAGCGAGCCGCCGTGCGCGACGACGAGCGCGGCGAGCTCCTCGGAGAAGCGGCGGAAGCGGGCCAGACCGTCGCCGCTCAGCATGTCGAAGTCGATCCGCACGTGGATGCAGCCGTCGCCGAAGTGCCCGTACGGCGTGCCGCGCAGCCCGTGTGCGGTGAGCAGGGCGCGGAAGTCGCGCAGATACGGGCCGAGGCGGGCGGGCGGTACGGCGCAGTCCTCCCAGCCGGGCCAGGCCTCGCTGCCGTCCTGCATCCGGGTGGCGGTGCCGGACGCGTCCTCCCGGATGCGCCACAGGGCCCGCTGTCCGGCCGGGTCGGTGACGACGGCCCCGTCCACCGCGTCGGCAACCCGCAGGATCCGCTCGGCGTGCGCCCGTGCCTCGGCCGGGGTGTCCCCGCCCGTCTCGACGAAGAGCCAGGCTCCGCCGCGCGGCAGCCCGGCCGGTTCCCGTACGAGATCGGCGGCCATGCCCTCGACCGTCAGGGGGCGGTACGGGAGGAGGCCGGGGGCGGCTTCGGCGGCCGCGGACTCGTCGGCGTAACCGAGTACGGCGAGGGCGCGGGATCCGGGCGCCTCGACCAGTCGCACGGTCGCCTCCGTCATCACGCCGAGCGTGCCTTCGCTGCCGCAGAAGGCGCGGGCCAGGTCCGGGCCGCACTCGGGGAGCAGGGCGTCGAGGGCGTATCCGGAGATGCGGCGCGGGAGTTCGGGAAAGCCGGTGCGGAGGAGGGCGAGGTGGGAGCCGACCAGTTCGCGCAGGCCGGCGGGGGCGCCGTCCCACCTCCCCCGGTCGAGCCGGAGCGTGTCGCCGCCGTAGCGGGCGACGGTCAGTGCGTGGACGTTGTCGGCGGTGGTGCCCCAGGCCACCGAGTGGGAGCCGCAGGCGTTGTTGCCGATCATCCCGCCGAGCGTGCACCGGCTGTGCGTGGACGGGTCGGGGCCGAAGGTGAGGCCATGGGGTGCGGCGGCGGCGCGCAGGTCGTCCAGGACCACGCCCGGCTGGACGACGGCCGTCCGGGACGCGGCGTCCAGTTCGACGATCTTCCCCAGGTGGCGGGTGAGGTCGAGGACCACACCGGTGCCGGTGGCCTGCCCGGCGATGGAGGTGCCGCCGCCACGCGGCACGACGGGCACCTCGTGCGCACGGCAGACGGCGAGCGCGGCGGCGACGTCGTCGGCGTCGCGCGGGGCGACGACCCCGAGCGGCACCCGGCGGTAGTTGGAGGCGTCCATCGTCATCAGCGCCCGCGCGGTGGTGCCGAACTCCACCTCGCCGCGCACGGCACTGCCGAGGGCCCGCACAAGAGCGGTCCGGTCCTGTCGTTCAGCCATGGGCCCAGGATGCCGTTGGTCGGGGCGCTGGGCCCCGCGGCCCCCTCGCTTTTCCCCCGAATACGCCAATCCGTCGGAATACGTCGGATGCGTAGTCACATACGTAACAGAAAAGGCCACAAGGACTTCCCAAACAGATCGTCAATTCTCATATAGTGGCGACGACTTGATTAGGAATTATCAACTCCGGTTGATCACTTTCACCCTCTGCCGTACCGAAGTGTCCGGATACACCCCCTGTCCGTCGCCGTCCGCCCCCGAGGACTCCGCTTGCGCCCCACATCCCGGCCGACCGCACTGGCCCTGCTGGTCTCGGCGGCCGTCACCGGTTCCTGCTGCCTGTGGGCGGTCCTCGCCGCCCCCGCTTCGGTCAGAACCCCGCTGTCCTGGGGGGCGGGCGCCGCCGCCCTGCTGTTGTCCGCCGCCGTGGCCTTCGCCGTCCACGCCCGGGCCACCGCGCGCCTGCTGCGCGCGCACAACGCCGTCGAGGCCCAGCGGTTCAGCGCCGAGGCCTCGCGGCTGGTGTCGTCGTCCGCGGCCGAGGCCCAGCGGTTCACCGCGGAGGTGGCCAGGATCAAGGCCTCCGCGGCGGCCGAGAACGCGCGGATCACCGAGCTGGCCGCCGCGGAGACCGCCCGGCTGGAGGGCGAGGTCAAGCGGCTGCACGACGAGGTCGAGCGGCTGAGCGCGCGCGTGACCCGCAGCGAGACCGAGCGCTCCGCCGCGATCGCCTCCTGCGCCAACGCCGCCGGACGGATGCAGGCGCTCGCCACCAGCATGCTCGCCGACCTGCGCGAGATGGAGCACCGGCACTCCGCCGAGGACATTCTCGGCGATCTGCTGCACCTGGACCACCGCACCGCCCAGGCCGGCCGGCTGGCCGACTCCATCGCCGTGCTGACCGGTGCCCGTTCCGGGCGGCGCTGGGCGAAGCCGATCGTGATGGAGTCCATCCTGCGCGGCGCGATGGGCCGGATCAGCGGCTATCAGCGAGTACGTCTCCACTCGGCCAGCGACGTCGCGATCGCCGGCCACGCCGCCGAGGGTGTCATGCACGCGCTCGCCGAACTCCTCGACAACGCCGCCAACTTCTCGCCGCCCACCGCGGAAGTCCATGTGTACGTCGAGGAGGTGCCCGCCGGCATCGTCCTCACCGTCGAGGACAGCGGTCTGGTGATGAGCGATGTGCAGCTGCGGCGCGCCGAACGTGCGGTGTCCGCCGCCAACCAGGACCTGACCGGTCTGTCCGGCACCCGCCTCGGTCTCGCCGTCGTGGGCCGACTGGCCCGCAAGCACGGCCTGACGGTGTCCTTCCGACCGTCCGCGCGCGGCGGCACGGGGGCCCTGATGATGCTCCCGCAGGAACTGATCACCCGGACGCCGGTGACCGTCCCTGCGCCCGTCCCTGCGCCCGCCCCGGCGACGGAACCGGCGCCCGTCCCCACGCCCGCCCCCGCCCCGGCCGCCGAGCCGCCCGCCCCCGCGAACGCGGAGACCGGGTCCGGCTCCGCGTCCGATACCACCGGTGGCCTCCCCCGGTTCGGCGAGAGCGGCCTCCCCAAGCGCACCCGGGGCCGTACCCTCGCCGCCGCCGAATCCCGTAACAACGCCAACGGCACCGCCGCAACTCCCCGGCCCCGTACTTCCGACCCCAAGGAACAGGCAGCCCGCTTCAGCAGCTTCCGCCAGGCAGTACGGCCCAATCCCCCGCACCCGGAAGGCAACACCCGATGACCGCGACCACCGACGAGAAGCTCAACTGGCTACTGGAGGGGCTCCTGGAGCGCACCCCCGGTACCCGGCACGCCCTCGTCCTGTCCAGGGACGGCCTCAAGCTCTGCCGTACCCCCGAGCTCTCCGTCGATCAGGCCGACCAGCTGGCCGCGATATCGGCCGGCATCCAGAGCCTGTCGCACGGCGCCTCCGTCGAGTTCGGTGACGGTACCGGCGGCGTACGGTCCGCGATGGCCGAGTTCTACGGCGGCGTGCTGTTCATCGTCGAGGCGGGCGCGGGCGCCCATCTCGCGGTCGTCGCCTCGGAGGACTCCGACGTCGGCCTCATCGGCCACAACATGAGCGAGCTCGTCGAGCAGCTCGGCGAGCACCTGAGCGCCCCGCCGCGCTCCTCCGAAGCACCGTCCGACGCCACCGCAGCCGCCGACGCGACCGCTGCCGTATGACCCGCCCCCGTCCCGGCCGGGACGACGACCCGGACCGGCTGTACACCCTCACCGGTGGCCGCAGCCGGTCCGATTCGGACGCGTTCGACCTGGTGACGCTGGTGGTCTCCGAATGCGAGCCGGCCCCCGGCATGCAGTCGGAACACGTCACGATCCTGCGGATGTGTCAGAGCCCCACCGCGGTCGTCGAGATCGCGGCGGGGCTCGGGCTGCCCGTCAGCATCGTCCGGATCATGCTGTCCGACCTGCTGGACACCGGCCGGATCAGCGCCCGTCACCCCCGTACCGCCCGTGTCGCGGACCGGCTCCCCGACCCCGACATCCTGGAACAGGTGCTCGTTGGACTCCGCAACCTCTGACCGTGCCGCCCTGCAGGCGACGGCCGACAACGGACTGAAGATCGTCGTCGTCGGCGGCTTCGGGGTCGGCAAGACCACCATGGTCCGCTCCGTCAGCGAGATCCGTCCGCTGAACACGGAAGAGACCATGACCCGCGCGGGCGAGGCCGTCGACCACCTCGACGGTGTGCAGTCGAAGACGTCCACGACCGTCGCCTTCGACTTCGGCCGGATCTCCCTCGACGAACGCTCGGTGCTCTACCTCTTCGGCGCACCCGGTCAGGAACGCTTCTGGTTCCTGTGGGACCGGCTGTTCTCGGGCACGCTCGGCGCCGTCGTCCTCGTCGACACCCGCCGGCTCGCCGACTCCTGGTACGCGATCGACCGCCTGGAGCACCACGGCACGCCGTTCATCGTGGCGTGCAACGACTTCGGCGGCCCGCTCCACACCGAACAGCAGATTCGTGAGGCGCTCGACCTGTCGGACGACGTGCCCCTGGTGGAGTGCGACGCCCGGGACCGCTCGTCCAGCAAGTACGTACTGATCACGCTCGTCGAGCACCTCCATGCCCTCGCGCTCGGCACAGCGTCCGCCCCGTCCGCCGCCCGTCCGGAGACCACACCGGAGAAGACCCCGGAGCCGACCTCGTGACCCAGCCCCCGGCGCCGCCCTCCGGCTGCCCCGTGAACCACGGCCGCGCGCCGCTCTCCGGCCCCCGGTTCCAGACCGAACCGACCACGCTGTACCGGGAGATGCGCCGCGACCACGGAGCCGTGGCGCCCGTCGTCCTGGACGGCGACATCCCCGCCTGGCTGGTGCTCGGCTACCGCGAACTGCACCAGCTCACCGGCGACCCGGTGCTGTTCAGCCGCGACTCCGACCTGTGGAACCAGTGGGACCGCATCCCGGACGACTGGCCGCTGCTGCCGATGATCGGTCACAAGCAGCCGTCGATCCTGTACACCGTCGGCCCGCGCCACACCGAGCGCGCCGCGATGATCAGCAACGCGCTGGAGGCCGTCGACCCGTTCGCGCTCAGGCGGTACGCGGAGGAGTTCGCCGACACGCTCGTCGACGGGTTCTGCACCAAGGGCGCAACCGACATCATCGCCGACTACGCGATGCTGCTCCCCGCCCTCGTCCTGGCGAAGATCTACGGCTTCGGCGACACCATCGGTCACGCACTCGTCGGCTCGATCAACGACATGATCGACGGCCGGGAACGGGCCCTCGCCGGACAGCAGCACCTCGCCACGTCGATGATCCAGCTGCTGGCCGACAAGCACACCGAGCCCGGCGACGACGTCGCGACCCGGATGCTCGCCGACACCGGCGGCTTCACCGACGAGGAGGTCGCCCAGGACCTCATGGTCATGATGGCGGCGGGCCACCAGCCGACCGCCGACTGGATGGGCAACTCGCTGCGGCTGATGCTCACCGACGACCGGTTCGCCGCGTCGCTGTCGGGCGGCCGGCACAGCGTCGCCGAGGCGATGAACGAGGTGCTCTGGGAGGACACCCCGACGCAGAACGTCGCGGGCCGCTGGGCATCGCGCGACACCCACCTCGGCGGGCGTCACATCCAGGCGGGCGACCTGCTGCTGCTCGGCATCGCCGCCGCCAACGCGGACCCGCAGATCCGCACCGACGGCTCCTCGCTGACCGGCGGCAACAACGCGTTCCTCTCCTTCGGCCACGGCGAGCACCGCTGCCCGTTCCCCGCCCAGGAGACCGCCGAGGTCATCGCCCGTACCGGCATCGAGGTGCTTCTCGACCGGCTCCCGGACATCGACCTCGCGGTCCCCGCGGAACAGCTCACCCGCCGCCCGTCCCCCTGGCTGCGCGGCCTGACCGACCTGCCGGTGACCTTCACCCCCACCCCCGCCCTTGGAGGCCAGAGATGACCCGTATCGCCCTCGACCCCTTCGTCGCCGATCTCGACGGCGAGAGCGCCCGGCTGCGCGCGGCCGGCCCCCTCGCCGAGGTGGAGCTGCCGGGCGGGGTGCACTGCTACGCGGTCACCCACCACGCCGAGGCCCGCCAGCTGCTCACCGACAGCCGGATCGTGAAGGACATCAACGTCTGGGGCGCCTGGCAGCGCGGCGAGATACCGATGGACTGGCCGCTGATCGGCCTCGCCAACCCGGGCCGCTCCATGCTCACCGTCGACGGCGCGGACCACCGCCGGCTGCGCACCCTGGTCGCGCAGGCGCTGACGGTGAAGCGGGTGGAACGGCTGCGGGCCGGTATCGAGGCGCTGACCACAGCGAGCCTGGACCGGCTGGCGGCGCTGCCCCGGGGCGAGCAGGTCGACCTGAAGGCCGAGTTCGCGTACCCGCTGCCGATGAACGTGATCAGCGAGCTGATGGGGGTGGACGGCGCCGACCACCCGCGGCTGAAGGAGCTGTTCGAGAAGTTCTTCTCGACGCAGACGCCGCCGGAGGAGGTCCCGCAGATGATGGCGGACCTCGGCACGCTCTTCACGAGGATCGTCGACTCCAAGCGGGAGAACCCGGGCGACGACCTGACCAGCGCCCTGATCGCGGCCTCCGAGGACGGCGACCACCTCAGCGACGAGGAGATCGTCAACACCCTCCAGCTGATCATCGCTGCGGGCCACGAGACCACGATCAGTCTGATCGTGAACGCGGTCGTCGCACTCCAGACCCACCCGGAGCAGCGCAAGCAGGTGCTCAGCGGGGAGGTGCCGTGGGAGAACGTGATCGAGGAGACCCTGCGCTGGAACACTCCCACCTCGCACGTGCTGATCCGGTTCGCCACGGAGGATGTCGAGGTCGGCGACAGAGTGCTGCCGAAGGGCGAGGCGCTGATCGTCTCCTTCGGCGCGCTGGGCCGCGACGAGGCGCAGTACGGGCCCACCGCCGGTGACTTCGACATCACCCGCTCGCCCAACCGCCACATCGCCTTCGGCCACGGCCCGCACGTGTGCCCGGGCGCGGCGCTGTCCCGGCTGGAGGCGGGAGTGGCGCTGCCCGCGCTGTACGAGCGGTTCCCGGAGCTGGAGCTCGCCGTCCCGGCCTCCGAGCTGCGGAACAAGCCGATCGTCACCCAGAACGACCTGTACGACCTGCCGGTCGAACTGGGCTGACCCCGCCGCGCGATGTGGTCCATACGCCGGAGCGGGTGTCTCATCCGACGGACACGGCGCTCGACCGTGCCCATGAGGTACTACGCTCCGGTTCGTGGCCGATATCCAGATTCCCGCTGACATCAAGCCCTCCGACGGACGCTTCGGCGCCGGTCCTTCCAAGGTGCGGACGGAGGCGCTCGACGCGCTGGCCGCCACCGGAACGTCTCTGCTCGGTACGTCCCACCGCCAGGCCCCGGTCAAGAACCTGGTCGGCTCGGTCCGTCAGGGTGTACGCGACCTCTTCTCCCTCCCCGAGGGCTACGAGGTGATCCTGGGCAACGGTGGCTCGACCGCCTTCTGGGACATCGCGACGCACGGTCTGATCGAGACGAAGTCCCAGCACCTCAACTTCGGCGAGTTCTCGTCGAAGTTCGCGAAGGCCGCCAAGCTCGCCCCGTGGCTGGCCGACCCGACCGTGATCGCCTCGGACCCCGGCACCCACCCGGACCCGCGGGCCGAGGCGGGCGTCGACGTCTACGCCTTCACGCACAACGAAACCTCGACCGGTGTCGCCGCGCCGGTCGAGCGCGTCGCGGGCGCCGACGAGGGCTCCCTGGTCCTGGTGGACGCCACCTCCGGTGCGGGCGGCCTGCCGGTCGACATCACCGAGTCGGACGTCTACTACTTCGCCCCGCAGAAGTCCTTCGCCTCCGACGGCGGTCTCTGGATCGGTGTCTTCTCCCCGGCGGCCCTGGAACGCGCCGCGCGCATCCACGCGTCGGGCCGTCACATCCCGGAGTTCTTCAGCCTGCCCACGGCGATCGACAACTCCCTGAAGAACCAGACGTACAACACCCCGGCCCTCGCCACGCTCTTCCTCCTGAACGAGCAGCTGAACTGGCTGAACTCCCAGGGCGGCCTGGACTTCTCGGTCCGCCGCACGGCCACCTCGGCGCGGAACCTGTACGGATGGGCCGAGGAGTCGAAGTACGCGACCCCGTTCGTCTCCGACCCGGCGAAGCGCTCGGCCGTCATCGGCACGATCGACTTCGCGGACGACATCGACGCATCGGCGGTCGCCAAGGTGCTGCGCGCCAACGGCATCGTCGACACGGAGCCGTACCGCAAGCTGGGCCGCAACCAGCTGCGTGTCGCGATGTTCCCGGCGATCGACCCGGCGGACGTGCTGGCCCTGACGGCCTGCATCGACTACGTGATCGAGAAGCTGTAACGAGCAGCTGTACGCCTCCGAGGGGCCCCGGTACGGATCCGTACCGGGGCCCCTCGCCGTTGCTCACCCCGCCGCCTCCGCCAGGACCGCGCGGAGCCGGCCGATCCCTTCCTTCCACGGCTCCTCGTGCCCGCCCTCGCTCCACAGCTCCAGCAGCTCGGACGGCTCGGTCACCACCCGGTCGAGGGCCTGAACCGCGAGGTGCCGCAGCTCCACGGGCAGCTCGGGGAGCGGCTCGTCCGGCCCGTACGCCGTCGTCACCTACGCGCGCGCCCTCACCGCCGCGGACCGGGCGATAGAGGAGATCCCGCTCGACACGATCGGTACGGCATGGAACGGGCGGAAGGTGTCGATGCGCTGGGTGCTCATCCACATGCTGGAGGACGTCGTACGGCACGCCGGCCGCATGGACATCGTCCGCGAACTGATCGACGGGGCGACGGGCACCACGCGCAGAGCGCCTTCGCATAGGCCCGGCCGCCTCGTTCTCGATGTCGCGGACCTGCTCAGAACCGGGCAGCGCCGGAAGTGACGTCCGGGCGGCGCCACCGCCGCTCCCCGTCCTCCCACTCGTCGGTGGCCACGAGTCCCGCCGCCGCGGCCACCGCTGCGGACGCGGTGTGGTCGGGGTGGATGTGCGCGACGACCGTACGGACCGTGCCCCCGGTCAACAGGTGCGCCACCAGCCCGGCCGCCGCTTCCTTCGCATAGCCCAGGCCCTGCCACTCGGTGCCGACGACCCAGGCGATCTCGGCCCGGGGGCCCGCCACCGTGGCCTGGACCCAGCCCACGAGACGGCTGTCCGCGGGTACCCGGAGTACCCAGTTCCACCAGTGTTCGGCAGGGTCGGGCGAGCCGGCCTCCCAGCGGACGTAGCGGGCCCGGAGTGTGTCCAGGTCCTCCGGTGCGCCGCCCGTGTACGTGTGCAGGGCCGGGTCGGCGAGGACCGCCGCCATCTCGTCTGCGTGCACGGCTCGCAGCGGCAGTGCGTCGAGCCGCTCGGTCGAGAAGGCCTCGGGCCCCTGGTTCGTCATGGTGCCCGACCCTACGTGCGGCGCGTCACCGGATGGCTCCGGCCCCGGGACGTGCGCCGATGGGGTCGGGCGCGAACGGTCAGCCGCGCTTGCGGCGCCGGTTCATGAAGACGAGTGCGCCCACGGCGGCGAGCACCGCCGCTCCCACCAGTGTGCTGCCCTTCACCTCGCTGTCGCCCCCGCCCGCCCCGCCGGCGGCCGACGCACCGCCGCCGTCCTTCGACGGCGACTTGCTGTCACCGCCGCCGCTGCCGCCTGCGATGTCCACCCGTACCACCTCGCTCCGCGCGCCCTCCGAGCCGAACATCAGCGCCGAGCCGTCCGCCGTGTACGTCACCGACTCGGACTGTCCCTGCAACGGCGCACGGACCGGGTGGTCGGCGCCGAGCCGCCCGTCCTTGAACGCGTAGCCACGGGCGCTGAAGTAGGACCGCAGCACCAGTTCCTTCCCGTCCGGCGAGAACGCCCCGTCCGTCACCCACGGCACCTCGCCGACCCGCCGGAACACATTGGTCCGTCCGGTGGAGAGCTCGGCGGGTCCTTCGTACAGTCCGCCGCCGTCCTCGTTCTTCGAGGCGATGTAGACCCGGCCGGTCTTCGGGTGGACCATCAGCGCCTCGGCGTTGCGTGCTCCGTCCGCGTACTTCACGTCGAACTGGGTCGCCCGGACCGTCGCGTCCTTCAGCACCTTCGGCTCCGGGAACCGGTAGATCCAGACGTGGTCCCAGCTGCCGTTCAGGTTGTCGCCGATGTCGCCGACGTACAGGTTGCCGTCGGGTCCGAGCGAGATCGCCTCCACGTCGCGCGGCGCGCCGACCCCGCGCATGGTGATCGTCGCGACGGTCTTCCCGGTCCGGGAGTCGACGGCGTAGACGTACGGCCCGTCCTCGCTGTCGTTGTGCGTCCAGTAGATGCCCGGGTGGGCGCGGCTCGCGGCGAGGCCGCTGGACTCGGTGATCCGGGGGTCCTCGATCGTGAAGCTGCGGTCGGCGGACCCGTCGTCGGCCGTGGCCGGGGCGGCTGCCGCCCCGGCGAGGACGAGCAGCGCGGCGGCACCGGTGGCTGTCAGATACGAACGCATGGACCAAGTGTCCATCGTCACGTCGCAGCTCCGCGCGTTGATCCGCCATGATGGCGCCATGCGTTTTCTGTTCGTCGGCGATTCCATGACCATCGGCCGCGCCGGCGACTTCACCTGGCGCTACCGCATGTGGCAGCACCTCGAAGCGGCTTTCGACGGTCCGTACGAGATCGTCGGTCCCCGGACCGAGCTGTACGACACCGCGACGAACACCCCGGTCTCGTACGCGTACGGCGCCCCGGATTTCCCCGCCCCGGCACGCCGCCATCTGGCGGGCTGGGGAGAGGGATGGCTGCACATGGCCCCGGTGATCGCGGACACGGTCACCGCGACGCGTGCCGACGTGCTGCTCGTCTCGCTCGGCCTGATAGATCTCGGCTTCTACACGGACAGCGGGCAGACCGCCGAGAACGCCCGCGCGTTCATCGCGGCCGCCCGCACCGCGAACCCGCACATCAAGGCCGTGCTCCTGCCGGTCATCCCGAACATACGGGCCGAGTCGGACGTCCCGTTCGCCGCGGAGTGCGACCGCTTCAACGAGCTCCTTGCGAAGGCGGTCGCCGACCTCGACGAGCCGATGTCACCGGTCCTGCTGGCGTCGCACCCGGCCGGGTACGACATCCACACGGACACGTACGACGGCACGCACCCCGGCCCCACGGGTGAGCAGAAGCTGGCCGCGACGTTCGCCGACGCGATGCACCAGGCGTGGGGCGTGGGCGGGCCGTACGCGGGCGGCCGAACACATACGTGACGTCCGGCCGCCCCGGTGCCCTCACTTCTTGGTGGGCCGGGCCCGCACATGCATCCGTTCGCCCTGCGGCCCGAACAGGCTGAGAATCTCGACCGGTTCCGGCCCCGCGCTGGACCAGGCATGGGGCGTACGCGTGTCGAACTCGGCGACCTCCCCGGTGGTCAGTACGACATCGTGCTCGCCCAGCACCAGCCGCAGCCGCCCCGCCAGCACGTACAGCCACTCGTAGCCCTCGTGAGTCCGCTGCTCCAGGGGCACGGTCGCCCCTCGCCCGCCGGGCAGCACCATCTTGTACGCCTGGAGGCCACCGAGGTGGCGGGTCAGCGGCACGAATTTTTTGCCGCCGCGGGTGAAGGGACGCACATGGACGCGGGGGTCGCCGGTGGCGGGGGCGCCGACGAGTTCGTCGAGCGCGACCCCGTACGCCTTGGCCAGTGGCAGCAGCAGTTCCAGGGTCGGTTTGCGGCCGCCCGACTCCAGGCGGGAGAGGGTACTGACCGAGATCCCGGTCATCTCGCCCAGCTGGGCGAGAGTCGTGCCGCGCTCCCGGCGCAGGGCCCTCAGGCGCGACCCGACCCCGGTCAGGACTGCGGCGAACTCATCGCCGGCATCCGTATCCGCCTTCGCTCCGTCTCCCATCTCCCCATTATTCGCCGTACGGGAGAGCGGCGGCGGTCAGGGCGAGCCGAGCATGGTCAGGGAGAGCCGCGTGAGCTCTTCGGTCAGCCAGTCGGGCGTGACCTGGCGGGGGCGGCGGGCGTGGTGGGCGAGGAGTTCCTCGACCGAGTGGGTCATCACCGTGACCGCGACCCGCTGGTCCCCGTCACCCACCTCACCCCGCTCGGCGGCACGCTCGGCCTCACAGGTCAGGAACTCGGACCACATCGTCCGCCACATCGCGAGATGGTCGTCGACGGTGCGGCTCACGCCCAGCGTCTCGACGAACGCCACCCGCGCGGCCCGCGGATCGGCGGTGACCCCGCGCACATAGGCGGCGAAGAGGCGACGGAACCGTTCCTCCGTCGCGCACTCCTCCATGTCGTCGGAGAGCATGGCCGCCTCGGACGCGCGCAGTCCGCTGGTCGCCACCTCGTCGTACAGCGCGATCAGCAGCGCCTCGCGCGAGGTGAACTGCTGATGGAACGCGCGAATCGGCACGCGCGCCTCGGCGCAGAGCCGCTCGACGGTCGTGTGCGCGTAGCCGTACGCGGCGAACAGGTCCCGCCCGGCCCGCAGAAGCCGGCCACGCCACTGCGCCCGGTCCTCGGCGGACTCGGTCATCCCTGTTCCGCGGCTCACCACGGCATTCACCACAGGTCCTCCTTCGTCGGCCCGGAGTCGCTGTCATTGTCCTCGCTCCGCCCCGACGGCGGCGGATCCGCCACACCCACGGGCGGGGGGCGCGTGGCCGGACGACGCCGCCCGCCATCGTGGATCCATGGCCTGCCCCGACACCGCCGGTGACGACATCGACATCGACGCCACCGAGGCGTTCTTCACGTCGGCGCTTCCCAGGACCACCTGCACCCGGAACGAGCGAAACGGGTCACCGGACGGCTGCTCCTGACCATGCGACAGCATCCGGTCAGCGTCCCTCAGACCGGCCGGACCGACTGCCTGCCGTCGACGGGAGTGGGCACCGGCAGCACGGTGTCCAACCGCCGCAAGTTGACCTGTGGACTCCCGCTTCACCACGCAAACGGACCTTGCGCACGGCAACGCGCCTGCCGCGAGGGCCCCTTCAGGGGACCTCCGCCTCACCCGCCGGTACAGTCACCGTCAGTTCGTGCAGCAGCTCCGCATTCACGAACGGCGCCTCGGGCGTGGGTGGGGAGCGCCAGTCGAGCGGCCAGGTCAGCCCATGCAGCGCCGGCACCCCGACGAACGCCGCCGCCCGCCCGTCCCGGCTCATCACCTCCGCACCGGCCGGCCAGCGGTGGGCACGCGCGGTTTGCGGCGGCAACAGGAAATACATGCTCCGCGCCCCGATCCGCGAGCGCACGATGGGGCCCGCCCGAAAGTCGGTGAACTGCAGTATCTCGTAAGCGACTTGCTCGCCCCACAGGCCACCGATCCGTACGGCGTCGAAGTGGATGCCCGCATACCGAAGGGCATGCCCGCTCGCAGGCACCCACGAGGGCACCGGGTCCAGTGAACTTTTCCGTTCCATACGGAAAGCGTCGCGCCCCACACGTACCGTGACCAGGGACACAAGGCGTCTGTGCACTGTTGTGCACTCGGGAGGTGGGCTGTGCACTCGGGCGGCCAAGGGGGCGGCAACGCCCAGATGTTCGGGACGCTGTTGCGCTTCTTCCGGGAGCGGGCAGAGCTGTCGCAGGAGGCCCTGGGGCTGAAGGTCGGCTTCTCCAAGTCCCAGGTGGCGATGGTGGAACGGGGGCAGCGACCGCCGAAGGGCGACTTCATCGCGCGGGCGGACGAGGTGCTGGGTGCACAAGGTGCACTGCTGGCCGCAGGGGCAGAGTTGCGCCCCAGCCATTTGGCCTCATGGTTCGAAGAGTTCGCCTCGGTGGAGATCGGAGCCTCCGCACGGCACGAATACGAAACGCACGCAGTACCCGGTCTGCTTCAGACCGAGGAGCACGCCCGCGCGGTGTTCACCAACCACCACCCGTCTCTCGACGACGAAGAGATCGAGGGGCGGGTCGTGGCGCGATTGGAACGGCAGAAGCTTCTTACCCGCAGACCGGCGGCGGACATCGGCTTCGTACTGGAGCTGCATCCGCTCACGCGGCCCATCGGGGGCCGCCAGGTACGAAGAAGGCAGCTCCGCCACATCCTTGATGTCGCACAGCTGCGGAACGTACAGATTCAGGTGATGACCCCGGACCGGACGACTCACGCCGGGCTCAACGGCCCGTTCGTCCTGCTGGAGACGGCTGAACGGAACCGCCTCGCCTACGTCGAAGGGCAGAGCGGCAGCTTCTTCGTGAGTCAACAGCCCGACCTGGGCGACCTGTTCGGCAAGTATGGCATTCTGCGGGCGCAGGCGCTCAGCCCGGAAGCGTCCATGAAACTGATCGAAGAGGTGGCAGGGGAAGAATGAGCACCGACCTCAACTGGCTCAAGAGCAGCTACAGCGGCGACCAGGGCGGCAACTGCGTCGAGGTCGCCACCCGCCCCCGCACCGTCCACGTCCGCGACTCCAAGGACCTCACCGTCCCCGCCCTCGCCCTCTCCCCCGCCGCCTGGACCGCCTTTCTGGGATTCGCCACCGCTCAATAGGGTGTTGGCATGTCCAACGAGTCCCCGCTGATCCAGAGTCTGCGTACCGCTGTTGCCGCGGCGCCCTCCGACGTGCCTCTTCGGCTGCATCTCGCCGAGTTGTTGCTCGGCGAGGGGCTGAGCGACGCCGCCGTCGCCGAGGCTGCCGTCGCGCTTCAGCATGCGCCGGGCGACTCCGCCGCACGGGCTCTCATGGTCCGGGCCATGGGCATGCCCGCGGCCGCCCCGGAGGCACCGGATGCCCCCGAGGCACCGACCGCACCTGAGGCGCCCGCGGCACCGACCGCCGGGTTCGACTGGCGTGCCGCCGAGGACGAGATCAGGGGCGCCGTGCCGCCCCGCTTCGTCACATCCGAGACTCCCGGGGCCCCGGTCCCGGTGGACGGTCAGGACGCCCCGGGCGACGCCACCACCTGGGAGGTCGACACCCCGGGTTCCGTGACGCTCGCAGACGTCGGCGGCATGCACGAGATCAAGGAGCGCCTCGAAGCCGCGTTCCTCGCTCCCATGCGCAACCCCGAGCTCGGCCGGCTGTACGGAAAGAGCCTGCGCGGCGGGCTGTTGATGTACGGGCCGCCCGGGTGCGGGAAGACGTTCATCGCGCGGGCCGTCGCGGGAGAGCTCGGGGCGAGCTTCATGTCCGTGTCCATCAACGACGTGCTCGACATGTGGATGGGCAACTCCGAGCGCAACATGCACGAGGTCTTCGAGACCGCCCGCCGTCAGGCGCCGTGCGTGCTGTTCCTCGACGAGGTGGACGCGCTGGGCGCCAAGCGAAGCCGTATGCACCACGGCGGAATGCGCAACACCGTCAACCAACTGCTCACCGAGCTCGACGGCGTCGACGGGGCCAACGAGGGCGTGTTCGTGCTCGCCGCGACCAACGTCCCCTGGGACGTGGACATCGCACTGCGACGCCCCGGCCGGCTCGACCGCACCCTGCTCGTCCTGCCGCCGGACGCGCCGGCCCGCGAGGCGATCCTCCGCTACCACCTGCGCGACCGGCCGATCGAGTCCGTCGACCTGGGCAAGCTGGTCAAGGTCACCGAGGACCTGTCCGGCGCCGATCTGGCGCACCTCTGCGAGTCCGCGTCCGAGCGGGCGCTGCTCGACTCGACCCGTACCGGCACGGTCCGGATGATCAATATGAAGGACCTGCTGGCCGCGGCGAAGGAGGTCCGGCCGTCCACCGACCCCTGGTTCGCCTCGGCGCGCAACGTGGCGATGTTCGCCAACGAGGGCGGGATGTATGACGAGTTGCTCGCCTATCTGAAGAGGAAGCGCAAGCTGTGACCACCGCCGGGCAGGACCTCACCGAGCAGGCGTCCGCGCTGCTCTCGCTCGACCGCGTCGACGAGGCGAAGGCACTGCTGGCGAAGCGGCTGGCCCAGGACCCCGAGGACGTCCGGGCGTGGGCGAAGCTGGCCCGCTGCCATCTGCGGGTCAAGGAGTACGACAAGGTCATCGAGGCGACCGGGGCGGCGCTGGCGATCGACCCGGAGCACGTCGACGCGCTGATCGTCCGGACCTACGGGATGCGCCGGACGACGCGCCCCGACGAGTCCCTCGCGGCGGCGCAGGAGGCGGTGCGGCTCGCCCCGCACATGTGGCAGTCGTACGTCGCGCTCTCCGAGGCGCTCGGTGCCTGGCAGCCGCGCTGGCCCGAGGCGCTGCAGGCGGCGCAGGAGGCGGTCCGGCTGGGCCCGGAGGAGACCGGGGCATACTACGCACTGTGGAAGGCCGCCCTGCTCAACGGCCGGAGCGACCTCGTCGAGCTGGGGGTGCGCGAGACCCTGCGGATCGACCCCACCGACGCATGGGCGCTGCGCGAGCACGCGGACCGGCAGGCCGCGGCGCCCGGGGTGAAGCCGAAGCAGCGCGCCGAGGTGTACGCGTCGGCGCTGGCCGCCGACCCGGGTTCGGCGGGGCTGCGGCTGGGACTGGACCGGGCGGTGTTCCAGATGCTGCGCGGCACCCGGTGGCTCGCCGTGCTGAGCCTGCTGATGGCGGGCGCGGCGATCAACCTCTTCCCGTCCGACGGGGACGCGCCCGACCTGCCGCTGCCGCTCGGCAGGCGGCTCTACGTGCTGGCGTTGATCGGGGTGGTCTGGGCGTTCGGCGCGTGGCGGCGCTACCGGAAGCTGCGTGCGGGGGTGCAGCTGAGCGTGCGGTCGCTGGTGCGGCGGATGTTCTGGGCGCGGCTGGTGCTCGTGCAGGCGGTGCTGGGGACGCTCTGCGCGGTGGCGATCGCGGCGGTGCCGTGGACGGACCGGGGCGTTCCGCAGGTGATCTTCTGGGTGGGGCTCGCCCCGACGCTGCTGACGATCTGGTTCGACCGGCCGCGCACGAGGTAGGGACCGCCTGCCGCTGGCAGAACCTGCGGAGGAAGGGCTCGCACGGGGGACGCGAGTACAGCTTCGACCAGGAGCTGTACAAGCGCCGTCACGCCGTGGAATGCGGAATCAACCGCCTCGAGCGGCACAGGGCGGTGGCGACCCGGTACGACAGGCTCGCGGTCCGCTGGGAAGCCACCGTCCAGATCCCCGCCGTCAATGACCGGCTCCGAGCCCGTGCGTCGAACGGACCCTGGGCCGGGTCAGTATCCGATGGCCTCTCGGAGAAGCAGCACGGTGCCGCGCCCCGGGCGGGGTTCCGCGTTGAGGACGAGCAGCCGGTTGACGGCGCTGGGCACCCCGTACGCCGCCTGGGCGCGGGCGTTCTCCAGCGGGAGGGCGTGCTCCTCGACGCGGCGCAGCGCTGTGCTCAGGTCAGGCACCACCTTCTGCGCGCCGACGATCCAGACCGCGTGGGCGGCGCCGCCCGCGTTGGCAGGGAGTTGGCTGCCGCTGCCCGAGGCAAGAACGAGCGAGCCGGTCTCGGTGACCGCGGCGACGCTGTTGACGACGAATTCGGGGCTGGCGACCAGCCTTCGGATCTCGTCGGCGCCGGTGGCACGGTCGATGGCCAGGGCGCGCGGCCTGATGGCGTCGTACCGGCCACCGGCGTTGATGTCGTCGTCGATGCCGGACAGTCGGAGAGTCTCGCTGGCTCCGGTGAGCACGCTGGCGCCCTCGGGGACCAGGTCCTTGATGCGGGCGCGCGCGGCCGCGGCGTCGTCGAGGATCTCGGCGGCGAAGCCGCCCGCACGCAGCGCGGCGGCCACCCGCTCCAGTTGTTCGACCGATGCCGGGTCGGCGAAGGATGCGGCCGGAGCCGGGGCGGCCGTGGCGTCTGCCGGGTCGGTCCCGGAGCCCTGAGTCGCGTGGGGCGCCGTGCCCGCCAGCGGGGAGGTGTCGAGGTACCTGACCTCGTACACCCGCTCGGCGAACTTCCAGCCCTCCGCGGTGCGCTGGTAGCGGTCGTGGTAGACGGCGTAGTTCAGACCCTCGCGTCCGTCGAGGGTGCGCGCGAGTTCCTGGATGTAGGCGCGGCCGGTCGCGGTGTCGCCGTCGAGCAGGATCGTGCCGGGGTGTGTGTTCTGCACGAAGAAGTCCCACTGGCTCTGCAGCCGCTCGCCCCCGGCACGGATCTCCTCCGGGCCGACCATCTCGGCGGGGATGTTGGGCATGCGCAGGGCACCGTTCGGTGTGAACAGCGACGCCAGGCGGGGTCGGTCGCGCATCATCGCCGCGTCGGTGAACTCGCCGCGCAGTGCCTCGATCTCGACGCGGTCCGCGATGGCCTGGAAGTCGTTCATCGTCAGTCACCTCTCCGTCTTGTTCGTCCTCACCGTTACGACAACGCAGCCCTTCGGAATGTGAGGCGGCGGTCGGCCTCACATTCCGGTGTGCTGTCCTGTCGTAACGGGTTGAGGCACAGAGGCGACCGGGGGAGACGGCCGGACCATGACAACCAGAGACGAGCCCGGCGACGATCAGAGCGATCCGGGCCTCGGCGCGATCATGAGCGAGCGGCGCCGGCTGATCAACCTCGGCTATCGACTCCTCGGGTCCCTCGTCGACGCCGAGGACGTCGTGCAGGAGACCTACGCCCGCTGGTACGCCATGTCCGCACGGGAGCAGCAGGCCATCGAGTCGCCCGGCGCCTGGTTGATGACGGTCGCCGGCCGCATCTGCCTGAACCTGCTCGGCTCGGCGCGGGCCAGGCGGGAGACGTACGTGGGTGAGTGGATCCCGGAACCGCTGCCCGAGCCCACGGAGTGGATCACCGGCCCCTCCGGCGTCGACGGGATCGACCCGGCCGATCGAGTCACCCTCGACGAGTCGGTGACGATGGCCTTCCTGGTCGTCCTGGATTCGATGACCCCGGCCGAGCGCGTCGCGTTCGTCCTGCACGACGTCTTCCGCTACCCCTTCGGCGAGGTCGCCGAGATCGTCGGCCGCACTCCGGCGGCGTGCCGCCAACTGGCCTCGTCCGCCCGCCGTCGTATCCGCACTGCGCAGACCCCGGCGGGCACGAGTGCCGGGCAGGCCGGCATCGTCAGGCAGTTCAGAACGGCGTGGGAGGCCAAGGACATCGACGCCCTGATCACCCTGCTCGACCCCGACGCCACCGCGACCGCCGACGGCGGAGGGCTGGCCGTCACCCACCTGCACCCGATCGTGGGCGGTGAGCAGATCGCACGTGGCTACGCCGAGATCGCCCGTGTGTCGGGCGACCGCACGACGTTCCTGGAGTGCACGGTCAACGGCCTGCCCGGCTTGGTGGCGCAGCAGGACGGCAACATCGCGACCGTGTTCGCGTTCGAGATCGTGGGAGACCGGATCAGACACATCTGGGCGGTGCGAAACCCCGAGAAGCTCCGTCCCTGGCGGAGCGGCTGAGGCATCCGGCACACAGCAGCACTCGGATCGCGACCCGCACCGACCCGCACCGGGCCCACATCTCGAACACGCCCTGGTGCCGGGCCGCAGCACTGGCGTCAGCCGCGCGCCGCTCGGCGGCCGGGCCGTCGAGAACCGTCGTACGACGCGGTCAGCGGGCGAGCCGGCCGAGGAGCGAACCGGCGGCGACGATGCCGACGACCGCGGCGAGGACGAGTACCGCGAAGTCGAGGCCGAGGTGGGCCGGCGTACCGATGAGCAGTCCACGCAGGGCGTCGACCTGGTAACTCAGCGGGTTCGCCCTGCTGATCGCCTGGAGCCAGCCGGGCATCAGCGCGACCGGGTACAGCGCGTTGGAGGCGAAGAACAGCGGCATGGTGATGGCCTGGCCGATGCCCATCAGCCGGTCGCGGGTGAGGACGATCCCGGCGATCGACATCGACAGGCAGGAGAAGAACGCGGAGGCGAGGACGACCACGACGACCACGCCCAGCAGTCGCAGCGGGTTCCAGGTCATGCCGACGCCGAGCGCCACGGCGACCACGATGACGACCGCCGCCTGGATCACGGCTTTCACCCCGGCGGCGAAGGCCTTGCCCGCCACCAGGGCGGTCCTGGGCGTCGGCGTGACCATGAGTTTGGTGAGGACGCCGGAGTCCCGCTCCCAGATGATCATGATGCCGTAGAAGATCGCGATGAACATGGCGGACTGGGCGATGATCCCGGGCGCCAGGAAGTCGAGATACGGGACGCCGCCGGTGGGGATGGCATGGATACGGGAGAACGTCTGGCCGAAGATCAGCAGCCAGAGCGCGGGCTGGACGGCGCGGGTGTAGATCTCGGCGCGGTCGTGGCGCAGCTTCTGCAGTTCGACGGCGCACATCGCCACGACCCGCGCGGGGACGACGCGCCAGCCCGTGCGGGCGGGTGGCGGTTCCAGGAGGAGGGCGAAGCGGCGGTCGGGCGAGCCGGGTTCAGCCGCGGCGGGACGCGGTGCGACGGGTACGGAGGACATCGTTGAAGGCTCCCTTCTCCCCGGGAGCACCGGGGTCGTCCAGGCCGCTTCCGGAGTGGTACCGGAAAACGTCCTCCAAGGTCGGTGGCGGCAGAGCCGCATCGCCGGACTCCTCGCGGTGCGCGACCAGTTCGTTCTTGAGCTCGGCGGGCGTGCCGAGCGCGCGCAGTCTGCCCAGATGCATCAGGGCGAGCCGGTCGCAGCGCTGGTCGGCCTCCTCCATGGAGTGGGTGGTGACCAGCACGGTCATCCCGGTGCCGACACGGATCTCGGTGATGCGGTCCCAGACGCTGTCGCGCGCGATCGGGTCCAGGCCGATGGTCGGCTCGTCCAGGATCATCAGGCGGGGTGCGCTGACCAGCGCCTGCGCGAGTTCGAGGCGGCGCACCATGCCACCGGAGTACGTGGCGGCGAGCCGGTGCGCCTCGGGCCCGAGCCCGACCGCGTCCAGCGCCTGCCCGACGCGGGCGGCACGGTGGCGGCGGGGGACGTCGAAGACACGGGCGAAAAGGGCGACGTTCTCCCGGCCGGTGAGGGCGGCGTCGGCCGAAAGCTGCTGCGGTACGTAACCGAGCAGGCGCCGTACGGCCATCTTCTGCCGGGCCGCGTCGTGGCCGAACACATGGATGACGCCGGGAGGTACGGGCAGCAGTGTGGCGATCGCACGCAGGGTGGTGGTCTTGCCCGCGCCGTTGGGCCCGAGGAGTCCGAAGACCTCACCGGGGTGGACGAGCAGGTCCAGGCCGTCGACGGCTTTCGAGGTGCCGAAGGAATAGGTCAGACCGGTGCAGCTGAGAGCGGGAGTCATGGGGTCTCCTCTCCTTCGCGCAGCGACTCGGCGAGTCTGCGCAGTGACGGGAGCGCGGCGGTCAGCGCGGCCCGGTCGGCGGCGTCGAGTCTCGCCACGTGTTCGCGGAAGAGCGCGTCGCGCCGGGCCCGCCAGTCGCGCAGCCGGTCGACTCCCGCCGCGGTCGGGTGGAGGAGCGCGGCACGCCCGTCGCCCGGGTCCGGCTCCCGACGCAACAGGCCTTCCCCGACGAGGTGGTTGACCAGGGTGGAGACGGAGTTGGGCGCGAGGCAGAGCTCTCGCGCGGCCGCCGAGACCCGGATTCCGGGCCGGGCGGCAACCAGCCGCAGCAGTTCCGCGTGCGCTCCGCGCAGCCGGGGCGTGGGCAGACCGCTCCACAGTCTCCGCCGGGCGAGCCGCTGGATGCGGGGCAGAAGTCCGGCGAGTTCATCGGGGAGATCACTCGCCACCACATACCCATTTTACCTCTGTTTGCGAGGTATTACGTGGCAGGAATTCCGCGAAGGGAGCCACCCGGAGCGGCGCGTCGACGAGCCGGGGCGCGGCCGCGCCACCCGCTACGGAAGGACCGCGAAGTCCACTTCGGACGCGGGCAGCACGCGGATGCTCCGCCCGGGGAAGTCGATGTGCCGGTAGATCTCGTTGTGGTGCGCGATCGACCGGTCCGGCGCGGCGTACTCGCCGGCGTCGGGCCGGACGGACGTGGTGTGCCCGTCGGCCACCAGCACCAGGTTGTACCGGTGGCTCAGCGCCTGCCGCGCCGTGGTGTCCACGCAGATCTCGGTCGCGAACCCGGTGACGACCACCTCGGTGACTCCCAGCGCCGTGAGGGTCTCGTCGAGACCGGTGTCCAGGAAACTGTCCGCGCTGGTCTTGTGGACGACCTCCTCGTCGGCGGCGGGCGCGAGTTCGGGCACGATCCGCCAGCCTTCGGTGCCGGCCTCCAGCCCTTCGCCCCGGTGCTGAATCGTCACGATCGGTACGCCCGCAGCCCTGGCACGTTCGCGGAGCCCGGCGATCGTGGCGACGGTCTCGAAGGCCCGGTGCGCGATGGCCACCAGGGTGTTCTGCATGTCGATGACGAGGAGCGCGGGGGCGTGCGGCATGGGTCCACGCTAGTACCCCCGTGGGCTCAGCGCTCCGGGAACCGCTCCCCGCACTGGCTGCAGAACACCGGTGCCGGGTCCGGTGAGAGCCGGCCGCACTCGGGGCAGACCCGGTCCAGCATGCAGGGCGCCTCGCCGCCTTCGTACGCCGTCGAGGGCGCGACCGAGGGCTTGATGGTCAGGCCGGGGCGGCGGCGGTGAACGGTCAGATAGGCCAGACCGTCCGCTCCCGCGGCGAGGGCGCGTCGGGAGGTGCGGGGCAGCCAGACGACAGTGCTCGGCGCCAGGCTCAGCACGTCGCCCCCGGTTGTGACCCGGCCGCTGCCCGCGATGACGACGAGAAGGACGTCCAGGACGTCCTCCTGATGCTCGCCGACCTCGGCGCCCGGCGGCAGACGCACCAGATTGGCGTCCAACTCACGACCATTTTCGGCCAGTTGCCAGAGGGCACCACGCTCTTCCGGGCCCGCTTCGGTGAGTAGTCCGTCGAGTACGGTCAGGATCCGGGCGATGGAATTCACGGCAGCCAGGCTACGCCCCACCCTGGTGTGCACTCTTCCGCCCGGACCCAGGAGGATGCCGCCATGGACCATGAACCCGGCGAGAAGTACCCGCCGATCGAGCCGTACGACCACGGGATGCTCGACGTCGGCGAAGGCAACCTCGTGTACTGGGAGGTCTGCGGCAATCCGGACGGCAAGCCCGCGCTCGTCGTCCACGGAGGTCCCGGGTCGGGGTGCGGGGCGTGGGCCCGGCAGTATTTCGACCCGGACCGGTACCGCGTCGTCCTCTTCGACCAGCGGGGCTGCGGCCGGTCGACCCCGCACGCGAGCGACCCCGCCGCCGACATGCGGTACAACACGACCGACCGTCTGATCGCCGACATGGAGCGCCTGCGCGTGCGCCTCGGGATCGACACATGGCTGCTGTACGGCGGGTCCTGGGGGTCGACGCTGATCCTGGCGTACGCCGAGGAACATCCGGACCGGGTCTCCGAGATCGTGATCCCGGCCGTCACCACGACCCGGCGCAGCGAGATCGACTGGCTGTACCGGGGCGCCGGGCAGATCTTCCCGGAGGCGTGGGACCTGTTCCGGGCCGGGGTGCCGGAGGCCGAGGGCAGGCCGACCCCGGACGTCCTCGCCGCCTACGCCCGGCGGATGGAGAGCCCGGACCCGGAGGTACGGGCGAGGGCGACGGCGGACTGGTGTGCGTGGGAGGACGCGGTGCTCTCCCACGAGACGTACGCGGGACCGCCCCCGTACAGCGGCAGGCCGGGCAGGGCGCAGCAGGCCCTGGTGCGGATCTGCTCGCACTACTTCTCCAACGGAGCCTGGCTGGAGGAGGGGCAGCTGATCCGGAACGCCGGGCGGCTGGCCGGGATCCCGGGGGTACTGGTGCACGGCCGGTTCGACCTGGGCGGGCCCCTCATCACCGCCTGGGAGCTGTCCAAGGCATGGCCGGACGCGGAGTTGACCGTGATCGACGGGGCAGGGCATCTGGGCGGTGCGGCGACCGGCCGGGCCGTGCTGGAGGCGTTGGACCGGTTCGCGTCGCGCTGAATCCTCTCCGCCGGATCGTCGCCGCCGACCGCGCCCGACCCGCCGAACAGGGTAAAGACCAAGCCAGGTGCCGGGGGTGGCTGGACGGGTCGGCGGACAGTCATGGAAAGCTGTGCGAACGCCGTGATGCCACGGCTCCTTGCCACCCCCCGTGACACCCCGAGGGATATACGTGAGATCGCACCGAAGAATATGGACCACAGCTGCCGTGACGACGGCAGCCGTGGCGGGTTTCGTGGTGTTTCAGAACGTGACCGACGACTCGGCGAATGACAGTGACAGCAAGGCCGGTCCGGTCAGGACCGATGTACGGAAGACGGAACTGAAGGTGGCCGCGGACGGCAGCTCCGCGTCGCTCGGCCGGCGGGACACCGCACCTTTCAGCATGCTGGGGGTCACCTGGACCGACCCGGCGGCGAAGGTGACGGGAGCGGTCGAGGTACGGACCAGGTCGGCCTCGAACGGCACCTGGTCGTCCTGGCTGCCGCTGGAGACCGACAACGACGGCCGCACGGAGGCGGGCCGCTCCGGCGTCCGCGGGGCCACCGAACCGCGGTGGGTCGGCCCGTCCAACGGCGTCGAGGTACGCGTCACCGCGGGCGCCAAGGTCTCCTCGAAGCTGCCCGCCGGGCTACGGCTGGACACCATCGACCCCGGCAAGGGCTCGTCGCTGCACGCCGACCCGGCCGCCTTCGTCGCCGAGACCGACGCCCCCACCGACGACCCGTCGTCGTCCGAAACCCCCGCGGCCGATCCGACGGCCACCGAGGAACCGACCCCCTCGGCCACGGAGTCCGACACCGCCCCGGCATCCGAGCCGCCGTCCGTGACACCTTCCGAGACGGCCACGAACAGCCCCTCCCCCACGGCGAGCGACACTTCCTCACCGACCGCGAGCACCTCGCCGTCCGCGTCGCTGCCGCCCGCTCCGCCGTCCACCGTGCCCAAGCCGCCCATCACCTCGCGTGCGGGCTGGGGAGCCGACGAGTCGATCAGCCCGGAGGCGCCGGAGTACAACGAGACGGTCAAGGCCGTCTTCGTCCACCACACCGCAGGGACCAACAACTACTCCTGCGCCGACTCCGCCTCCGTCGTCCGCGGCATCTACGCGTACCACGTGAAGAGCGAGGGCTGGAAGGACATCGGCTACAACTTCCTGGTCGACAAGTGCGGGACGATCTTCGAGGGCCGCAAGGGCGGCCTTGACCGGCCGGTCCTCGGCGCGCACACCTACGGCTTCAACCGTGAGTCGACCGGTATCTCCGTCCTCGGCACCTACACGGACACGGCCGCCCCGAGTGCGGTGACCACCTCGGTGGCCCGGATCGCCGCGTGGAAGCTCGGCCAGTACAAGGGCGACCCGGCGGGCAGCACCATGCTCACCGCGGGCGCCACCGGGTCCAACGGCTTCGGGAAGGCCTTCACCGCCGGTACGCAGTACTCGTTCAAGCAGATCTCCGGCCACCGCGACGGCTTCAACACCGAGTGCCCCGGCACCAAGCTGTACGGGCAGCTGCCCACGATCCGCAGCCTCGCCGCGGGCCCCGTCACCGGACTGGCCATCAAGTCGGTGACCGGCGCCACCCTGTCCGGTACGTCGTACTACACCAAGTCCGCGATCACGGTCGGCTGGTCGGCGAGCACGCCGAACGCCTTCATCTCCAAGTACGAGCTGCTGGTCGACGGCAAGAGCGTCGCCACAGCCGCGGGCACCGCCACGTCGGCGAAGGCCACCCTCGGCGTCGGCACGCACTCGGTCCAGGTCCGCGCCACCCACCAGTCCGGGAAGACGACCCTGTCCGCTGCGGCGACCGTGGTCGCCGACCAGACGGCGCCGAGCTTCACCACCAAGCCGAACCTCGCGCTGCGCACCGGCACGGTGAACACCACCGCCGTCCCGCTCACCCTGAAGTGGAAGGCGACCGACACCGCGTCGCTCAAGGAGGTCCGGCTGACCGCTCCGGTCGCCAAGACCTACGGTCCGACCACCACGAGCGCCTCGCACACCGCGAAGTCCGGCGTGGCGACCACCTGGTCCATGAGCGCGTACGACCTCGCGGGCAACACCGCGGCGGCCTCCGTCTCCGGCACCCCGGTCATCCTCCAGGAGACCTCGGCCACGAAGACCGGGACCTGGACGACCAAGTCCTCGTCCTCGTACCTGGGCGGCAAGTCGTACTCCAGCTCCTCCAAGGCTGCGAGCCTGAGCTGGACGTTCACCGGCCGTTCGGCCTCCTGGGTGGTCTCGCGCGCCGCCACGTCCGGCCAGGCGTACGTGTACGTCGACGGTACGAAGGTGGCCACGGTCGACCTGAAGTCGTCCACCACCAAGTACCGCGACGCCCTGTGGACGAAGAGCTGGTCCACCAGTGCCAAGCACACCGTCAAGATCGTCGTCGTCGCCACCTCGGGCCGTCCGACGATCACGACGGACGGCCTCGTCTACCTCAAGTAGCCGTCGCGGTCCGCTGACTGACGTACCCGCATGACCTGAGCCCGGCTCCGCGCACCTGTGTCGCAGAGCCGGGCTCAGGCGTTCGGTCGGTCCCGTCGCCTACCAGGCGAAGGCCTCCGGCGACGGACCCGGGCCCGGGAAGATCTCGTCCAGGGACGCGAGCACCTCGTCCGACAGCTCGAGGTCCACCGCGCGCACCGCCGAATCCAGCTGCTCCCGCGTGCGCGGGCCGGAGATCGGTCCCGTCACGCCTGGGCGGGTCAGCAGCCAGGCCAGCCCCACCTCGCCGGGCTCCAGACCGTGCTTGTCGAGCAGGTCCTCGTACGCCTGGATCTGCGCCCGCACCGTGGTGTTGGCGAGCGCGTCCGCGGACCGGCCGGACGCCGAACGGGCCGCGCCGCCCTCGCGCTCCTTGCGGATCACACCGCCGAGCAGTCCGCCGTGCAGCGGGGACCACGGGATGACACCCAGTCCGTACTCCTGCGCGGCCGGGATGACCTCCATCTCGGCGCGGCGCTCGGCGAGGTTGTAGAGGCAC
Source organism: Streptomyces sp. NPDC057486 (assembly GCF_042802415.1). Taxonomy (NCBI): domain Bacteria; kingdom Bacillati; phylum Actinomycetota; class Actinomycetes; order Kitasatosporales; family Streptomycetaceae; genus Streptomyces; species Streptomyces sp. NPDC057486. The sequence goes on from NZ_JBHVEE010000001.1 coordinate 229,435, forward strand.
TGCTCGCTGACCAGCCCGTACGAACCGAGGCGCCTGGCCGTCTCGTTGGTCTGGGCGATCTTCCAGCCGGCGAAGTTGGACGAACCGGCGTAAAGGATCTTGCCCTGCTGGATCAGTACGTCGATGGCCTGCCAGATCTCCTCGACCGGGGTGGAGCGGTCGATGTGGTGGAACTGGTACAGGTCGATGTGGTCGGTCTGCAGCCGCTTGAGGCTGGCGTCGACGGCCCGCCGGATGTTGAGGGCGGAGAGCTTGTGGTGGTTGGGCCAGGCGTCGCCTTCCGCGGCCATGTTCCCGTACACCTTGGTGGCGAGAACGACCTTGTCGCGACGTTCGCCGCCCTGGGCGAACCAGGTGCCGAGGATCTCCTCGGTACGGCCCTTGTTCTCGCCCCAGCCGTAGACATTGGCGGTGTCGAAGAAGTTGACGCCCGCGTCCAGAGCGGCGTCCATGATCGCGTGACTGTCGGCCTCATTGGTCTGCGGACCGAAGTTCATGGTGCCGAGGACAAGTCGGCTGACTTCGAGTCCGGTGCGTCCGAGCTGCGTGTACTTCATGGGCACCCAGCCAACGCCTTCGAGTCCGCTCGAGGCAAGTGGCCGGCGGACGGTCTCAACGGGTTTCGAGGTCCTCCGGCGTCGTTGCCGGCCGGCTCGGTTCCGCCTCGCTCGTCGCGCGCGCGATCACGAGAACACCTCGGCGGAACGGGTCGTCGCCATCCGGCGCGCTCCAGGGGTGCGGGTCGTGCCGGTCCCGGAGTGCGGGCACAACATCATGCTGGACGACCCCGAGGCGTTCGCGGGGGAGACCGCCCGGGGGCTCGCCTGGGGGGCCGGTGTCGGCCGCTCAGCCGCCGAGCGCGGCTGCCACGGCGACGACGGCGAACATCAGCACGAGCACGGCCGCCATGATGCGGTTTCTGGTCTTCGGGTCCACCCGTCGAGCGTAACCGCACCGCTCAGTGTTCCAGCGACCAGGATGCGACCACCTCGTACCGCGGCTGCTCCCCCGGCACCCCGGAAACCGGCAGATTGCTGCGCACGAGAGCCATCTCGCCGACCTCCCACGGTGTGCCCTCGAAGGTGTCCAGGGCCTCCACATAGGGGTGCAGGTCCGCCTCGGCGCGACTGCGGGCGAGGGTGAGGTGCGGGGTGTAACGACGGTGCTCGTCCATCGGCACGCCTGCGCGGCGGGCGGCGGCGTCGGCACGCTCGGCGAGGAGCCTCAGAGTGTCGAGGCCGCCCGCGGCCCCGGCCCACAGCACATGACCGTCGAACCGGCCGCCACGGTGGATGCGCAGCGGGAACCGCTCGGTGCGGCCGGCGGCGCGCCCCAGCCGCTCGTGCAGATCGGGCAGCAGCGCGTCGTCGACCACACCGAGGAACGCGAGCGTGAAGTGCCATGCGTCGGTTCCGGTCCAGCGCAGGCCACCGGCGCCCGGAAGGGTGTGCAGCGGGGCGACGGCACGGCGGAGCTCCGCGATGGCGGAGTCGGGCGGCAGGACGGCGACGAAGAGTCTCATGCGGCTCATGAACCGAGTGTCGCACCGTACCGGAGTGTCCCGGTCACCGTGCGTATCGTTGTACTACGCGGCTTCCCGCGCCCGTGCGGCCGACGTACCCGTGTACGTCATCGCCGCCCCGTACACCCGAACGTGGCACCTCCACACGCTCCCGAAGGACGACGAGTACCGCGGTGTGCTGAGCCTCGGCTTCGGCACCCCGATCGACCTCACCGACACCCCCGTCGGCCTCACCCTCCGAACCGACGATTTCCCACGCGACTGACGTACTCCGCACATGCAGCGGCCCCGACCGGCAGGTTCACCGGTCGGGGCCGTATCACGTCCGTGACGGACCGGCCTCAGGCCGCCGTCGCCAGCTGTTCGCGCGGGACGAACCGCACATGCGGGTGGCCCGGTCGCAGATCGACCTTGAGGCGCAGGCCGCCGACGCGGGCCAGCATGAAGCCGACGCCGAGCGCGGCCAGCAGCGAGAACGCACCGCCGACCGCCATGGCGGTCCGGACGCCGTACGCGTCGCTGATCCAGCCCACGATCGGGGCGCCCACCGGCGTACCCCCGACGAAGACCATCATGTACAGACTCATCACCCGGCCGCGCATGGCCGGGTCGGCCGCCATCTGGACGCTCGTGTTCGCGCTGATGTTGGTCGTCAGGCCGATCATGCCGATCGGGACCAGCAGGATCGCGAAGAGCCAGACGGACGGCGACAGGGACGCGACGATCTCCAGGAGACCGAATGCGGTGCCCGCCGCCACCAGCATCCGAAGCCGCGAGGAACGACGGCGGGCGGCGAGCAGGGCGCCGGCCAGGGAGCCGGCCGCCATGAGGATGTTGAAGAACGAGTACATCCCGGCGCCGCCGTGGAAGATCTCGTCCGCGAAGGCGGTGAGCCAGATCGGGAAGTTGAAGCCGAACGTGCCGACGAAGCCGACGAGGACGATCGGCCAGATCAGCTCGGGGCGGCCGGAGACATAGCGCAGCCCCTCGCGCAGCTGCCCCTTGGCGCGCGGCACGACGACCGCCTTGTGCAGTTCGCCCGTACGCATCATCAGCAGACCGACGAGCGGGGCGAGGAACGACAGGCCGTTGAACATGAATGCCCAGCCGCTGCCGACCGTGGTGATCAGGACACCCGCGACGGCGGGGCCGATGAGCCGGGCGGACTGGAAGTTGGCCGAGTTCAGGCTGACCGCGTTCCGCAGCTGGGCCGGGCCGACCATCTCGGAGACGAACGACTGGCGGGCCGGGTTGTCGACGACCGTGACCATACCGAGGAGGAAGGCGATCAGGTAGACGTGCCAGACCTGGACCACTCCGGAGAGCGTGAGGACGGCGAGGGCGATGCCGCAGAGGCCGAGCGCGGCCTGGCTGACGAGGAGGAGCTTGCGCTTCGGGAGCCGGTCGGCGATGACGCCGCCGTAGAGGCCGAAGAGCAGCATGGGAAGAAACTGGAGGGCCGTGGTGATGCCGACGGCGGCGGCGGACCCGGTGAGGCTCAGGACGAGCCAGTCCTGCGTGATGCGGGACATCCAGGTACCGGTGTTGGAGATCACGGCGCCCGTGGCGAACAGACGGTAGTTACGGATCTTCAGCGACGAGAAGGTCCCGCCGGGCTTGCTCTCGTGGGTGGACGTCGGTGCGGGGGCGGAGTCTGCTCCGGATCCCGTACTCAAAAGGGTTCGCCTCCTCGGCGTGGACGTTTCGCTGACTGACGAGGCAGTGAAAGCGGAACCGGACCGTGGTCCGGAACCGCTTCTACAGGTGGGCGAGCTTCTCCAGAACGGGCGCGGCCTTGCGCAGCGTCTCCCACTCCTCCTCGTCCAGGCCCTCGGCAAGGTTGGCCAGCCAGGCGTTCCGCTTCGAGCGGCTCTCCTCGAGCATGGCTTCGGCCTGCTCGGTCTGGCTGACCATCTTCTGGCGACGGTCATCGGGGTGCGGTTCCAGTCTGACCAGCCCCTTGGCTTCCAGCAGCGCGACGATGCGGGTCATCGACGGAGGCTGCACATGCTCCTTGCGGGCCAGCTCACCGGGGGTGGCGGAACCGCAGCGGGCGAGCGTGCCGAGCACCGACATCTCGGTGGGGCTCAGCGACTCGTCGACGCGCTGGTGCTTGAGGCGTCGGCCCAGCAGCATCACAGCGGAACGAAGGGAGCTCACGGCGGCCGCACTGTCGCCGTCGTGGATCAGGTCAGGCATGTTCCTTAGAATAACTCATTACTCTTCCTAAAGACCACTCGGTGGTACACGTGCGCCGGATCGCTCACCCGAACGAGTGAGTTGGATGCGGAAAGTGACGCCAAACGAGCTCGAAGGCCTAACCCTGCTTGCCATGGGATCGACAGTGCTCAGCCTGCGGGTAGACGGTGAGCTGCTCGACCGGCTCCGGCAGCACGCCGCCAAACGCGGAATGAGCGTCCAGGACTATGTGGTCCGGACGCTCATTCGGGACGACTTCGACGAGCGCTTCAAGACGGCCGTCGACGAGACGCAGAAGTTCTACGGAGCGGAAGAGGTCACGTGAGGCCGAGAGCCGGCATCGCGTAGTAGAAGACGAAGACCGCCGACACGACGTACATGGCCAGCGGCACCTCGCGCCAGCGACCCGCCGCCACCCGCAGCACGGAGAAGGCGATGAAGCCGATGCCGATGCCGTTGGTGATCGAGTAGGTGAACGGCATCATCACCATGGCCAGGAAGGCCGGGATGGCGAGCGTGTAGTCGCTCCAGTCGATGTCCCGCACCGAACCCGCGATGATCAGGAAGCCGACGGCCAGCAGCGCCGGAGTGGCCGCCTGTGACGGGACCATGGTCGCCAGTGGCGTCAGGAACAGGGCCACCGTGAACAGCAGGCCGGTCACCACGCTCGCGAAGCCGGTGCGGGCGCCTTCGCCGACGCCCGCGGTGGACTCCACGAAGCAGGTTCCTGCGGAGGCGGAGCTCGCACCTCCCGCGGCGACCGCGATGCCGTCCACGAACAGCACCTTGTTGATGCCGGGGAAGTTGCCGTCCTTGTCCATCAGCTTGGCCTCGTCGCCGACGCCGAGGATGGTGCCCATCGCGTCGAAGAAGCAGGACAGCAGCACGGTGAAGACGAACAGGATGCCGGTGAGCACACCGACCTTGTCGAAGCCGCCGAACAGACTGACGTGGCCGATCAGCCCGAAGTCGGGGGTGGCGACCGGATTGCCCGGCCACTGCGGGACGGTCAGACCCCACGCCTCGCCCGGCAGATCGGCGACCGCGTTGATGATCAGCGCGACGACCGTCATCGAGACGATGGAGATGAGGATCGCGCCCGGCACCTTGCGGACGATCAGCGCGAGCGTGAGCAGCGCGCCGAGGACGAAGACCAGGACCGGCCAGCCATGGAGGTGGCCGTCGCTGCCGAGCTGGAGCGGCACGGTGGTGTGCGCGGCGTCCGGGATGCGGGAGACGAAGCCCGAGTCGACCAGACCGATCAGCAGGATGAAGAGACCGATACCGATGGCGATGCCCTTGCGGAGCGACGTCGGCACCGCGTTCATCACGCGTTCACGCAGCCCGGTCGCGACCAGCAGCATGACGACGATGCCCGCGAGGACGACCATGCCCATCGCGTCCGGCCAGCTCATCCGGGGGGCGAGCTGGAGGGCGACGACGGTGTTGACGCCGAGGCCGGCGGCCAGCGCGATCGGCACGTTGCCGATGACGCCCATCAGGAGCGTGGAGAACGCGGCGGTCAGCACGGTGGCGGTGACCAGCTGGCCGCCGCTCAACTGGTGCCCGTACATGTCCTTCGCACTGCCGAGGATGATCGGGTTCAGCACGATGATGTACGCCATCGCGAAGAACGTGGCGAATCCGCCACGGATCTCGCGCGCGACCGACGACCCCCGCTCGGAGATCTTGAAGAAACGATCCAGGCTGCCGTGCGGCTGCGGAGCCGGAGGCTGCTTGGAGGCGACCGGAGCGGTGGCCGAGGGGGACATGTATGACCTCAGTCGTACGTAGAAAGGAGAAAAAAGTGGTCAGCTTTGGACTTTTACACGAATAAATCGAGCCAGCCATAAGCAGATTCAGTATGAATACATAAGGCGAAGATCGCTATCTCCGCGCGTAGACCCATGGGCCGACTAGGCCGAGGGGCTTTGCATACGGGCCGCATAGACTGAGCCCATGGCGAAGTGGACACCGACACACGAGGCACCCGAGCCCCTGGAGGGGCCCGTCGTCGCCACCATCACCGGCGGCACGATCCTCTGGTTCGTCCTCTTCCTCGTGCAGCTGCCGTTCTACGGCTGGTTCGACGACCACGGGCACGCGTGGTGGATCTGGACATGTCTGGCCGGTGCCGGGCTCGGACTGATCGGCATCTGGTACGTGCGGGGGCGCGACGCGGCGATCAAGCGGGCGGCCGTCGGGGCCCGACCGGCTGAAGCGTCCGGCGCCACCGACGAAAGTCGGGGTCGGCCCTGACTTCCGTACCGCCCGAGGACCATTCCGCTCCTCCTGCGGTCTGATCTTCGACCCCCCGGCGGGTGAACCGGACGTTCCACCCGTACCGTCGGAACCATGACGCAGCGGGCACTCCGCTCCTCCGGGGAGCACACACCCGGCCGACGCCGGCTGGCCAGGATCGACGCCGGTTCCGAACTCGACCCGGTCCACCCGATGAAGCTCCCTGCCACGGCCGTCCGCACGAGCGGGCTGACCGCGGCCGAGGTGGCCGAGCGGATCGCCCGGGGCGAGGTCAACGACGTACCCGTCCGCTCGTCCCGCTCCGTCAGTGAGATCGTCCGGGCCAACGTCTTCACCCGGTTCAACCTGATCATCGGCGTGCTCTGGCTGATCATGCTGTTCGTCGCGCCGATCCAGGACAGCCTCTTCGGCTTCGTGATCATCGCCAACACAGGTATCGGCATCGTCCAGGAATGGCGCGCCAAGAAGACCCTGGACAGCCTCGCGGTCATCGGTGAGGCGAAACCCATGGTCCGCCGCGACGGGGTCGCGGCGGAGATCTCCACCTCCGAGATCGTCCTCGGCGATCTCGTCGAGCTCGGGCCCGGCGACAAGGTCGTGGTCGACGGCGCGGTGGTCGAGGCCGACAACCTGGAGATCGACGAGTCCCTGCTCACCGGCGAGGCCGACCCCGTACTGAAGCAGGCCGGCGACCCGGTGATGTCCGGCAGCTTCGTCGTCGCGGGCGGCGGCGCGTTCTCCGCCACCAAAGTCGGCCGCGAGGCCTATGCCGCGCAGCTCGCCGAGGAGGCGTCCCGCTTCACGCTCGTCCAGTCCGAGCTGCGCAGCGGCATCAGCACGATCCTCAAGTACGTCACCTGGATGATGGTGCCGACCGCGATCGGCCTCATCATCAGCCAGCTCGTCGTCAAGAACAGCAACGTCAGGGACTCGATCGCCCGCACCGTCGGCGGCATCGTCCCGATGATCCCCGAGGGCCTGGTCCTGCTCACCTCGGTCGCCTTCGCGATCGGTGTCGTGCGGCTCGGCCGCAAGCAGTGCCTCGTGCAGGAGCTGCCCGCCATCGAAGGTCTCGCCCGGGTCGACGTCGTCTGTCTGGACAAGACCGGGACGCTCACCGAGGGCGGGATGGACGTCACCGAGGTGCGTCCACTGAACGGCGCGGACGACCCGTACATACGCCAGGTGCTGAGCGCCCTCGGCGCATCCGACCCGCGGCCCAACGCCAGCCTTCAGGCGATCATCGACGCGTACCCGTCCCCGAACGGCGAAGCATGGCGGTGCACGGAGGCTCTCCCGTTCTCCTCGGCGCGCAAGTACAGCGGCGCCGCGTTCGTCGAGACCGACGGGCGGTCGTCGACCTGGCTGCTCGGCGCACCCGATGTGCTCCTCCCCGACGAGGACCCGGCGCTCGGCGAGGTCGAGCAGCTCAACGAGCAGGGGCTGCGGGTGCTGCTGCTGGCGCGCGCCGAGGGCGAGCTGGAGGGGCCGGAGATCGCCCACGGGGCCGTACCCACCGCGCTGATCGTGCTGGAGCAGCGGCTGCGGCCGGACGCCGGGGACACGCTGCGCTACTTCGCCGACCAGCGGGTCGCCACGAAGGTCATCTCCGGGGACAACGCCGTCTCGGTCGGCGCGGTCGCGGGCAAGCTCGGCCTGCCCGGCGCCGAGCACACGCTGGACGCGCGCCGGCTGCCCACGGACCCGGACGACATGGCCACGGCCATGGAGGAGAACGCGGTCTTCGGCCGGGTCACCCCGCAGCAGAAGCGCGAGATGGTCGCCGCCCTCCAGTCCCGCGGCCACACGGTCGCGATGACGGGCGACGGGGTCAACGACGTGCTGGCGCTGAAGGACGCCGACATCGGGGTGTCGATGGGTTCGGGCTCCGAGGCGACACGCGCCGTGGCCCAGATCGTCCTGCTGAACAACAGCTTCGCGACGCTGCCGTCGGTGGTCGCGGAGGGCCGCCGGGTGATCGGCAACATCACCCGGGTCGCCACCCTGTTCCTGACGAAGACCGTCTATTCGGTGCTGCTGGCGATCCTGGTGGTCTGCTTCCAGGTCGAGTACCCGTTCCTGCCCCGGCATCTGACCCTGCTGTCGACGCTGACGATCGGCGTCCCGGCGTTCTTCCTGGCCCTCGCCCCGAACAAGGAGCGGGCCCGGCCGCACTTCGTCCGCAGAGTCATGCGGTACTCGGTGCCGTCCGGCGTCATCGCGGGCATCGCCACCTTCGCGACGTACCTGGTCGCCCGGCACTACTACACGGGTACGGAAGCGCTGGGCGCGGAGACCAGCGCGGCGACGCTCACGCTGTTCCTGGTCTCCATGTGGGTGCTCGCGATCATCGCCCGCCCGTACACCTGGTGGCGGATCGTCCTGGTCGCGTCGATGGGTGCGGCGTTCCTGATCGTGCTGATGGTGCCGTGGCTGCAGAACTTCTTCGCACTGAAGCTGGTGGGCACGGTCATCCCGTGGACGGCGGTGGGGATAGCGGTGGTGGCGGCGGCTGCCCTGGAGTTCACCTGGCGACTGGTCAGCCGCCGCTTCCCGGCGTAGCCGTTATCGCACGTCGACGAAGTCACCGGCGGTGGTGACGGCCGGGGTGGTGGACGTACCGGCGAAGCTGTAGCGCCAGTAGCCGTCGACCGAGGCCGTGACCGTGGTCTTCAGGTTGCCGGTGCTGTTCGTCTTGATCGTCTTCACCGTGGTGTAGGTGGAGCTGGTCTTCTTGCGGAACTGGAGCTTGACCGACTGACCGGTGTAGCCCGCGTACGCGTGCGTCTCCCAGTTGGCGCGCGACAGCTTGCCGGTGACCGTGATGGTCCTGCCCTTCCTGACGGGCTCCGGGGAGGCGTTGACCGTCAGCTTCGACAGCCGCTGGATCCTCGCCGTGGCGTAGGAGTCGTAGTGCGTGCTGGAGCCGTCCGTGGCCTCCACGCCGGTGAGGACGTGCCAGGAGCCGGCCAGCGCGTTCTTCGTCAGATCGACCCGCGGGTCGATCGTGATGGTGTACGAGCAGGTGGAGGTGGTGGCGCTCGCGGCCTTGCAGGTCGCTGCCTCCCCGTTCGGCAGCAGCGCACCGTCCATGCCCTCTTCCAGGTTCTTCCCGTGCCACAGGATCACCCAGCCGTCGGCGATGCCGGAGGCGTGCGAAGCGGTGACCGACACGGTGATGGTCTTCGCCGCCGTCGTGCCCAGCACGGTGTTCTTGCCGCCGTTGACGCTGACCTTGGAGATGACGGGATCCGCCGTTGCCGCGTGCGCGGCCGGGACGGCGAGGGCGGACAGGACCAGGGCGCCGGACGCGGCGGCCACAGTGGTACGTATGCGCATGTTCTTCTCCGGTGGAGAAAGGGGTCCGTCGGGCAGGCGGCGTGGTGGCTCCGGCCGCGACGGGACCCGAAGGGTCAGTGCGTCCGCGGACCCGGCGGGCCGAGTGGGAACGCACGGGATGGGGGTACGAGAAGCGGGACCCCCATACCGGAGATCCCGCTTCTCGTGTGGACCATGTGTGGAACTACGCCTGCAATCGGGCGTGGAACTACCGCACGTCGACGTAGTCACCCGCGGCGGAGACGGCCGGGGTGGTGGACGTGCCGGCGAAGCTGTAGCGCCAGTAGCCGTCGACCTTGGCCGTGCTCGTGGTCTTCAGGGTGCCGGTGCTGCTCGACTTGATCGTCTTCAGCGTGGTGTAGGTGGAGGTGCCCTTCTTGCGGAACTGGAGCTTCACCGACTGGGTCGCGTAGCCGTGGTAGGCCAGGTCGTCCCAGTTCGCACGGGAGAGCTTCCCGGTGATCGTGACGGTCTTGCCCTTCCTCACGGGCTCCGGAGAAGCGTTGACCGTCAGCTTCGAGAAGCGCTGGAGCTTGGTGGTACCCAGGCCGTCCTGCACCGCGTAGTCGATCTGGGTGGGGTCGGGGTTGGTCGGGTCCTGGCCGTTGTAGTCGACGGCGAAGCCCACCGCCTTCCACGTCGTGGCGTCCGCGTTGCCGATGAGGTCGTAGTACGGCGAGATGTCGATCTGCCCCTTGCAGGTGGCGACCGTCGAGGAGACCACCTTGCAGGTGGGGGCCTTGTAGCCGTAGAGCTCGTTCGCCGGGAAGTCGAACGAGCCCCGGTAGAGCGCGACATCGAGCGCGAATTCGGCGCCGAAGATGTCGACGTCGGCGGCGTGCGTCACGGTGTACGTGGTCGCCACGGTCTTCGTGGCGGAGGTACCCACGGCGATCGGCTTGCCGCCGTTCACGGTGAGCTTCGAGAAGGTCAGGTCGAGCGGGGCGCCGACGGTCCCGGCGGCGGTGACGGAGCGCGCGCCGGACTTCGCACCGGACTGCGCGCCGGACGCGGCCTGGGCGGCGCGCGCGGCATCGAGGACAGTCGAGCGGTGCGCGTCGTCGGCCTGAGCCGCAGACGGAACGACGAGGGCGGAGAGAGCCAGGGCGCCGGTTACGGCAGCCACCGTGGCACGAATACGCATGTTTCATTCCCCAATGTGGAGAAGGGCCCGCGAAGGTCGTCCGTTCCCGGGCCCAAGGCCGTCTGTGAAGCCTGATGGCTTCACAGACGAGACCCTTGAGACGCGTGAATGGTTGTGCGGCCCACGGGGATATTTTGCGAATACCTCACCCTGCCCGGGATATTGGCCCGTTCCGCCCCCACTCTGTCAGTCGAACCAGCGGTCTCGCGCCAACTCCTCCGTACGCGACGGGTCCTGCAGCAGCGCAGCGACCTCGAAACGGCGTGGCCACTGACCCGCCGCCCAGGCCAGGCCCGCCGCGACACCCTCCAGTGTCGAGGCGTGGACGGTCCCGTCCGGGGTGCGGCGCCAGTCCAGCTCGACGCCTCCCGCGCGGAGTTCGCCGTGTTCGACGTACGTGTCCGGGGTACCGGCGCCGAGCAGGATCCGTACCGACTCCGGCACCCGGTGCTCCTCGCCGTCCGTCGTCACCTCCGCCTCGACGGTCTCGCCGAGCCGCCGCACCTGGAACAGCTCGGCCAGGTCCGCGGCGCGCGCCGGGGCCACCGGCAGGAGCGGCAGACTGCTCGTCAGCGGCAGCAGGTCGGGGGCGTCCGCGATCAACGCGTCGGCCGCATCGACGACGCGTACCTCGCCGTCGACCACGGCCCGCAGCTCGTCGGGCAGCGTGACCTGCTCCGGGTCGAGATCGGCCAGGGCCGTGTACAGCTCGTGGAGTTGTACGGAGCCGACCGGGCGGTCCTCGTCCGCGAGCCGGCCGAGGAGCTCCGCCGCACCCCCGGGCTCGTCGAGGAGCGCGGCGACGGAGGTCCTCACGCCGAGGGCGCGCAGCACCTGGACGTCGTCGAAACCGGTCGCGTCGGCGGAGTCGTACAGTCCGGACAGTCGCGGGTCGCCACCCGCAGCCCGCAGCCCCGCCGGGCGGCGGCCGCCGAGCACCGGATGGTCGCGCAGCCACCAGGCGGTGTAGGAGCGCACGGACCGGGTCGTGCCGTCCGGGAGCAGCACCCGCACCGGCTGCGTCAGCGCGTCGCGCAGCGGCGGCCGGGAGAGCAGGGCGAGCGCCTGCGGCCAGGCATCGTCGTCGACGAGGTCGAGGTCGCGGACCGCGACGATCTCGGTGGCGACAGGCGGCACTTGGGCCTGCCCGTCGCCCGACCACCATCCCTCGCCATCACCGCTGCGCGGCGACAGACTCAATTGCAGCTGGTCGAGAATGTCCTCGCACCACACGTCGACGGCGTCGAGAAGTCCCGCGTCGTCCGGTTCGGCGAAGTCGCCTTCGCGGGGCTCCAGTTCGTCGGGGTCGAGGACGACATCGGCGGCCCGGACGAGCGCGAAGGTGGCCAGCACCCCGCATGCGGTAAGCGGCTGCTCGCCCCAGCGTTCCGTCAGTTCCTCGTCGCAGAGCGCGAGTTCACCCTCGCGCATGACGCTCGCGAACGGGCTTCCCGGCAGCACGAGTTCACCGGCGGGTGCGGGTTCGCCGTCCTCGTCGGGGAGGGCCAGTGCACCGAGCCAGGGCTCGTCGCCCGGCGCGAGGTCGGCGTCCCGGACGAGCGTGAGGACGGTGTCCGCGAGCTCCTCCGCATCCAGCGCGTCCTCGTCCCACACCTCGCCGGCGTCCAGCGAACCGGCGACGGCCGCACGCACCTGCGGGGTCGTCAGCACCGCGCGCGGGGTGGCGGGCAGGGCACCCAGCTTCTCCAGGAGCGGATGTGCGGCATCCGGATGCGCGACCTTCAGCCCGAGTCGGGCCAGTCGGCCCAGGACCGGGCCGGTGAGGGCGTCGGGTACCGGCAGGAGGACCTGTCGGGGACCGATGGTGGTGCGGGGTGGTGCGGCGTCCGGGGTGCCCGCCGCGCCCTCCACCGCTCCGGCCAGGGGGACCGGGAGTCCGGAGAGCCGGTCGGGGTCGACTCCCGACAGGCTGTCGTACAGCCGCCGCCACCAGTCGGGTTCGCGCTCCAGACCGGCGAGCCGGTCGATCGCCTCGGTCAGCGGGACCCGGGCGACGCCGAGGGTACGCAGTTCGCTCCGGCGCTCAAGTCCCGCGGGCAGCAGGCACGGCAGCACCTCGGCAAGCACCTGAACGGTCTCGGCGCCCACCCCCTCCACGACCTCCGCCTCGATCGGCCGCAGCGCGGTGGTGGCCACGCGGACGTTCTCCGACCCGGCGTCCCAGGCGTCCCACTGCTCGGGCTCGGCGGCGGCGTCGCGCGGAGCGGCGGGCTCCAGGAACGCGACGCGTGGCAGCCGGTCCAGGATCGCGCCGCGCACGGCACCGTCCAGTTCGCTCTTGCCGAGCGGGCCGGGCACGAGGTCGAGAGTGGCGATGGACACCGGATGCCAGTCGGCGAGCAGTTCGGCGTACGCGTCGGCCGCGCGCTGCACCAGGAAGTCGGTGAGCGGGCCGGGCGCGGGGTGGCGGCGCGTGGTGTCGAGCGGCAGCGACGCGATGAGCAGGGCGGGGACGCCGAGGGGCTCGTCGGTGGGGGTCGGCGCGTGCACGACGGGGGCGGTACGGGGGTACACCGGTGCCCCTTCCCCGTCCACGGGCACCGCCCAGGTCACCGACCAGTGCGGGCGCAGCCGTTCCTCCAGCGGGCGGTCGGCGAGCAGGGCCGGTTCGATCGGCCCGTGCTGGGCGACGGTGCGCCAGCGGTTCGTGCCGTACGCGGAGTCGTTGATGTGTGTGTAGGGCCCGTGCTGGGAACGGCTGAGCGTCCGCAGGTCCTCGGGGGTGTCGATGACGATCTCTTCGAGACCGGCGAGCGTCAGGAGGAGCGCGTCGTCGACGGCGGCGAGCAGCCGTCCGACGAGGTCCTCGGCGACGCCGTCACGCAGCGGCAGGACGACGACGGTGTCGTACCCGTCCGGTGCGGTGCCCTCGGCGGGCAGCGGAAGACGCAGCAGCGGTACGTGGCCGTCGCGGCGGCGGAGTTCGTCACCGAGGCCCGGGCTGCCGACGGCGGCCTCGCGGGCGAGATCACGGGCCTCGGCGAGGGACCAGCGGACGCCGCCGTGCCGGCCGACGACGGCGGGTTCGTCGCTGACCGCGAGGACGGCCGCGAACCCGACGCCGAACCTGCCGACGGCGGACTCGTGGCCCTCGCGCTTGGCGGAGGCGCGGAGCGTGCTGAGCGATTCGACGCCGGTGGCGTCGAGGGGGGCGCCGGTGTTGGCGGCGGCGAGGACGGCGGGACCGGTGTCCGAGGCGGGGTGAAGGGTGAGACGGAGCCGGCCGGGGACACCGGCGCGGGCGGCCGCATCGGCGGCGTTCTGGGCGAGCTCGACGACCAGGCGGTCGCGGTAGCCGCCGAGCGCGAGGTCCTCCTCGGCGTTGGCGTCCTCCCGGAACCGGGCCGGACCGGCGCCCCAGGCGTCGAGCACCCCGCGCCGCAGCCGTGCCGTCCCGAACGGATCGGCCCCCTCGGTCGCATTCATGCTCACGCTCTGACTCCGCTCTGTCCGGTGACGCGTTACCCGTGTGCGGCGGGGGTGTGCGTGCGCGTGCGTGCGCGTACACCCGTGCCGCCAGTGTGCGCCCGAAGGTACCGCGACCGACAATCCCGCGTGGCGCGGCGGTGGGGCGCCGCCCCCGTCCCCCAGCGCCGGGCGGGCTCGAAACGCCCCCGGCGCGTCGTCGCGCCGTGTCCGCCCTCGCCGGACGGGCTCGATCCCGCCTCCGAAAACGCACCCCGCGCCGCACCGAACGTCGCACGGGCGACCTGTCGGGCCCGTCCCGAGCGACACATCGAGCCCGTCCGGCGATCGAGGACAAGGCGCTCACCCGGAGCCCCGGGGCCGCACCGCAGCACGCGACCCCCCCGGGTACCGCAGACCCGGACCCCGGCGGCCAGGAGCGTCAGGAGTGGCCCAGGTCCTCCGACGGCGCATCCGGTTCCACCGGGACCGATCCGCTGTCCCGCGCCGGGCGCAGCGGGTATTCGTCCACCTGCATCGTGTCCAGCGCGTGCGGCGCCGGCTTCGGCGGCTTCGGCATCACCGCTGCCTCCGAGTGCCCACCGCAGCCGTACGACAGGGAGACCACATGACCGTCCGCCGGGCCGAACTCGTTCGCGCACACGCCGAAGGCCTGCCGCAGCGAACCGGCCAGCGGCACCAGGAAGGCGCAGGTGACACAGGAAGCCGGTGCCGCCTGAGCCATCGGCGTCTTCGCGCCGAATGTCTCGTCCCAGCGGTCGGCCGCGGCATGCAGCCCGTACCGGGACAGCACCCGTGCCCGTCGCATGCCGAGCTCTTCCGCGAGCGCAGCGATGGAACCGCGCCTCGTCGTCTCCGGGCGCGTCGTGAGTTCCGCGTCCTCCGCGTCGACGAGGTCGGCCATCTCCTCCGACATCTCGGAGGCCACCGAGTTCGGCAGCGGCTCTTCCTCGCCGCTGTACCCCGGCTCCAGACGCAGATCCTCCGCCTCCGTCGGCAGCAGATCACCGGGTCCCATGTCGCCGGGCCGCAGCCGCTCGCTCCACGGCACCCACTCGGGAGCGAGCAGTGCGTCGGTCCCCGGCAGCAGTACCGCCTCGTCGAGCGTGACGATCTTGGCGCGGGAGGCCCTGGCGACCGTCACCGCCCAACGCCAGCCCTTGTAACCGGGTTCCTTGCACTCGAAGTAGTGCGTGACGACCCGGTCCCCCTCGGAGACCAGGCCCACGTGCTCACCGACCTCCCCCGGCGCGGCCACTTCCTGGGCCGCCGCGCGCGCGAGGTCTACCGCCTCGGCGCACAGACGGTCGGGGGCAGGGGTACGGGCAGTACGGCTTCGCGTCGTAGCAGCACTCACAGGTCTCGCTTCTCTCCATACGCCGTCTCACGAGTGCGCCAGCAGATCCATCGATTTCGGGCATGACGGTTGCGGGCGGAGCGGACCTGGGGGCCGCGTCGACGTCCGCACCCGTTGTGCCTGCCTCGGGCGCGCCTTCTGCTATCCATTCTGCGGGATCGCCGAGAGGCGCGCGGCCAAGAACAACCGCCGGGGGCGCGCTACGCACGCTACCCTCTCCGCAGCTCCCCGCCCACCTGCCCGTCCCAATCGACGGCGTATCCACTGCCGTGTCCGGGTCGAGCCGTCGGAGGATTTCCCTGCGGGCAAGGTCCTCACTGACCCGACAGGGCGGCGTACCCCGTGCCCCGTACCGTTCTCGGTTCGTTACCGCAGTGGCTGGGGCACTATGACGGGGTGGCTTCCGCCAGGTCGCACGACGGGCCCGGCCCGCTCCGCAGGACGGGCCGGACGATCGGTCATGCCCTGCACGCGCCGTTCACCGGCACCGCGAAAGGCATCCGTAAGGCGACCCACGCCCACGGCGCCGGCGAATCCGGACTCGGCAAACTGATCGAGCTGCACGCAGTGAACGGCGCGGGCGACGTGATGATCACGGTGGCGCTCGCGTCGACCGTGTTCTTCTCCGTACCGACGGACGAGGCGCGCGGCCGCGTCGCCCTCTACCTCGCCGTGACGATGGCACCGTTCACTCTCCTCGCCCCTGTCATCGGCCCGCTCCTGGACCGTCTGCCGCACGGCCGCCGCGCCGCGATGGCGGGCGCCATGCTGGCGCGTGCGGTGCTCGCGCTCACGATGTCGAGCGCGGTCGCCACGGGCGGTCTGGAGCTGTATCCGGCGGCACTGGGCGTGCTGGTCGCATCGAGGGCGTACGGGGTCGTGCGCAGCGCGGTCGTGCCACGCCTGCTGCCACCGCGTTTCTCCCTGGTGAAGGCCAATTCCCGGGTCACCCTGGCCGGGCTTCTGGCCACGGGCGTGGCGGCGCCGATCGGGGCCGGGCTGCAGACCATCGGGGCGCCCTGGCCGCTCTACGGCGCGTGTCTGATCTTCACCCTCGGCACCGTTCTCGCGTTCACGCTGCCCCACAAGGTCGACTCGGCGAAGGGCGAACGCCGCGCCCAGCTGGTCGAGCCGCACGGCCATCAGCCCTCCGTCCGCAGCAGGCCCTCCGTGGCCAACGGGAAGAAGGGCAGGGCCAGGACCAACGGGGAGAAGGAGAAGCGGCCGGGGCTGCGGACTGTCGGGCCCTCCGTCCTGCACGGGCTCCAGGCCAATGCCGCGCACCGCGCGCTCTCCGGCTTCCTGATCTTCTTCCTGGCGTTCCTGCTGCGGGTGCACCCGCTCGCCGGGCAGAGCGCGGCCGTCTCGCTCGGCATCGTCGGTGTAGCGGCGGGGGTCGGCAATGCCCTCGGCACGGCGATGGGCTCCTGGCTCCGGGCCCGCGTCCCCGAGGTGATCATCGCCTCGGTGCTGGGGCTGGCGCTCGGTGTCGCCGTCCTCGCCGCGGTCTTCTTCTCCACCGTGATGGTCGCCGCGCTCAGCGCGGTGGCGGGCTTCACACAGGCACTGTCGAAGCTGTCGCTGGACGCGACGATCCAGCGCGACGTGCCCGAGGAAGTCCGCACGTCGGCGTTCGCCCGGTCCGAGACACTGCTCCAGATGGCCTGGGTGGTCGGCGGTGGTATCGGCATCGCTCTCCCCCTCAACGGCGTACTGGGGATGTCGGTCGCCGCGGGGATCCTCGCCCTCGGTGCGGCTGCCTCCGTACGGGGTCTGCTGAGTGCGGCACGACGCGGCTCGCCGCACCCCCGCGTGGCGTGAGCGGGAGCGACCGATAGCCTTCGGCCCATGACCGTTGCGTTCTTCTCCGGTAAGGGCCGTCGAATCGGCGTCGCTCTTGGTGCCGTGTCCGCGGGACTCCTTGTCCTGTCCGCCTGCAACAAGCCGACGCCGCTCGCCACCGTGACGGTCGGCGACACCTCGGTGAGTGCCGAAGCAACCTGCTACAACGACGGCAACGCCATCAAGGAGTCCCTGATCCAGGGCTGCCTCAACAACAAGAAGGCCGAGCACACCGTCAAGGTCGCGATGGACGACAAGGTCCGCTTCGGCGTCGACCCGAAGATCGCGGACAACGGCTGGACCCTCTTCATCAACGGCCAGCAGGCCGAGCAGGAGCCGTACAAGAAGACCTACCGGTCCATCCCGGGCAGCGCCTTCTTCTCCAGCCAGACCGGCGCGACCACGAACAAGACGCAGATCAGCATCGTGGAGACCACGGGCAAGAAGCTCACGGGCATCTGGCACTTCACCTTCGTGAAGACCAACTGACCCCCTCCCGACCCGGGAGGACCCTCCCCGTGCGTGTGCTCGTCGTGACCGCTGTCCCGGTGGAACGGGACGCGGTCACGCGTGCGTTCACGGACGGACCGGTGGTGGTCCGGGCACCGGGCGCCGAGCTGCACCGCGCCGGCGGTTTCGATGTCCTCGCGGGCGGCGCCGGTCCGGCCTCCGCGGCCGCCGCCGCCGCGTTCGGGCTTGCCTCCGGGTCCTACGGCCTGGTGGTCTCCGCCGGTATCGGCGGCGGGTTCTCGCCAGGCGCCCCGGTCGGCTCCCTCGTCGTGGCGAGCGCGATCGTCGCCGCCGATCTGGGCGCGGAGACCCCCGACGGGTTCGTGCCCGTCACCGCCCTGGGCTTCGGCCGGGAACGGTTCGAGCCGCCGCCCGCCCTGGTTCGGGAGGTGGCCGTCGCGACCGGCGCGGTCACCGGCGACGTCCTCACCGTCTCCACCGTGACCGGCAGCGCCGACCGTGCCGCCGCCCTCCGCGCCGCACATCCGGACGCCGTCGCCGAGGCCATGGAGGGCTTCGGGGTCGCCGAGGCAGCCGACCGGCTGCGCGTACCGGTGCTGGAGATCCGGGCCGTGTCGAATGCCGTCGGCCCGCGCGACCGGGACGCCTGGCGCATCGGCGACGCACTGGCCGCGCTCACCGACGCGTTCGGGAAGCTCACCCCCGTACTGGAAGGTTGGACCCACCATGACCGACTCGACTGAGGGCGCCGCGAAGCCCGGCACCGCTGTGAAGATCGCCTTCTCGCCGTGCCCGAACGACACCTTCGTCTTCGACGCCTGGGCGCACGGCAGGGTCCCCGGCGCGCCCGCCCTCGATGTCACCTTCGCCGACATCGACATCACCAACGGCATGGCCGAGCGCGGCGAGCTGGACGTGTTGAAGGTGTCGTACGCGGTGCTGCCCTGGGTCATGGAGGAGTACGCCCTGCTGCCCTGCGGCGGTGCGCTGGGCCGCGGCTGCGGACCGCTCGTCCTGACGAAGGAGCCGGGTACGGATCTGACGGGGAAGACCGTCGCCGTTCCGAGCGAGCGCTCCACCGCGTATCTGCTGTTCCGGCTCTGGGCGGCGGATGTCGTGCCGGGCGATGTCGGCGAGATCGTCGTCATGCCGTTCGACGAGATCATGCCCGCCGTGCGGGACGGAAAGGTGGACGCCGGTCTCGTCATCCACGAGGCGCGTTTCACGTACCGGAACTACGGGCTGCACAGCCTCGCCGACATGGGCGAGCACTGGGAGGCCACGACCGGGCTGCCGATCCCGCTCGGCGCGATCATCGCCAAGCGGTCACTGGGCGCGGAGACGCTGAAGCTGCTGGCCGAGTCGATCCGCACGTCGGTACGGATGGCCTGGGACGACCCGGAGATGTCACGTCCGTACGTGCTGGAGCACGCCCAGGAGATGGACCCGGCCGTCGCCGACCAGCACATCGGGCTGTACGTGAACGAGTTCACCGCCGACCTCGGCGAGAGCGGCTATGCGGCGGTCCGCGGGCTGCTCACGCGCGCGGCGGCCGAGGGGCTGGTGCCGCCCCTCGGCCCGGATGCTCTGTCGTTCGGCTGAGAGGGGCTCGCCCCTCCGAGTCCGGCCGTGACGGAATACGGCCGGACTCGGAGCCCTGGGGCGTGTGTCGGAAGTCCCGCCTGCCCGGCGACGCCCGGCACGCACGCTCGCTGCGTTGTCGGGGTCGTCCGAGTACGTCCAGTACGAGGACGACCCTCCGCCTTGCGATCGCACGCACCGGACGCCGCCGGGCCCACCCTTCGGGCGGACGGCGGGACTCCCGACACACGCCCTAGACGTCGAGCTGGTCGGCGACCGCGCGCAGCAGGCCGCCGATCTGCTTGCCGGCCGCCTTGTCGGGGTAGCGGCCCCGCTCCAGCATCGGCGTGATGTTCTCCAGCAGGGTTGTCAGGTCCTGCACGATCGATGCGAGCTCGTCCGGCTTGCGGCGCTGGGCGGCAGCGACGGACGGTGTCGGGTCGAGGATCGCCACCGAGAGCGCCTGGTCTCCGCGCTGACCTGCGACGACACCGAATTCGACGCGCTGGCCGGGCTTGAGTGCGTCGACTCCGTCAGGGAGCACCGACGAGTGCACGAACACATCGCCACCGTCGTCGCGGGAAAGGAAGCCGAAGCCCTTCTCGCTGTTGAACCATTTGACCTTGCCAGTCGGCAAAGCACGCACCCCATCTCAACCCGTAAGCCGGAACCAAACCTCAGCAGGTCAGGCCGTCCAATGGTCGTGCTCCCCTGCTGGCAGAAGCCTCCACAGGTGCAGTACCCCCCGTCAAGCCGGGTCATCCGGACTCTGTCCGGAAACGGCGCACTCCGGGTGAAGCGACGGTGGCTCCGGGGCGGGAACTACCCTGATGGGGTGAGTACTCCTCCCTCTGGCGCAGGTGACCGGCTTGTCCGCGTCGGCGCGATCGTTTTCTTCATCGGAGCCCTGGCCACAGTGGTCACGGTGGCTCCGCTGTTCCTCGGGACCGAGCCGTTCCCGTCCTTCGCGTATGCCGTGTGCATGCTGATGGGCGTGGGGTTCCTGATCGCCGCGGCGGGCGTGGTGCGGTCGGTATGGGCGGCATCCCCCAAGCGGACCGCACGCTGACGGGGACGGGCGCCGGGCCGTTTCGGCCGGCCCTGTCTCCGGGCAGGCAGCCCTCTTTCCCGCCGCAAACGCCGTGAGTCGTCCTGCTCGGCCACCCGATCCCCACCTCACGGGACAGCGACACGAGACACAAAGAGCCGTGTGAGCTGCTCATTCAGCGGTGGTTCTCGGTCACCACGACACCTCGGCGACCACGCTGCGCGCTTACCGCAACACATGTTTGGCTTGAAGTGCATTGCCACTGCGACGGGCATCTTGATACAGATGAAGATCCTGTTGTCAGTGGCATGCGCGTTGCCGGACGCAGTTGACGAGACGTATCAGCCGGGGGATGCAGGGGGTTGGTGTGACGGGGTGGGACATCAGGCCGAGTGGGGTGGAGTCCGTTCTGTCGTTGGTGGGGCTGGCGGCCGAGGACTTGAGCAAGGGTGTCAGGGGTTACGGCGCGAGCGTGGAGGACGCCGCGCTGCACGCGGGGACGATCAGCGGGCCGTACTGCGGTGAGGCCCCGGCGGGGCCGGTGGGAGCCGCGGTGGCGAACTTCGTCGCTGACACCCAG
Source organism: Streptomyces sp. NPDC057486 (assembly GCF_042802415.1). Taxonomy (NCBI): domain Bacteria; kingdom Bacillati; phylum Actinomycetota; class Actinomycetes; order Kitasatosporales; family Streptomycetaceae; genus Streptomyces; species Streptomyces sp. NPDC057486. The sequence goes on from NZ_JBHVEE010000001.1 coordinate 250,227, forward strand.
CAGCGGATCCGGTTCATGGCGGCGCGGACCAAGAAGTCGATGGACGGCACGGTCGAGGCCACCACCGAGTACATCGAGGGGGACCTGGCCATGGCCGCCCAGGCCCAGCGTGACGCGGCCAAGGCTCCGACCCCCGCTGAGATCAGGGCGGTCGGGCAGCGGGCCGGCCACAAGGGCGGGGAGCAGCCGGGGTGATCGAACCGGGTGGGATACCGCAGTACACCGGTGATTTCGGTCAGCTGGAGAAGGCTGCGTCCAGCTTGCGGACACATGCCGCGGGCATCCGGACCGGGGGGAAGGACGTCCACTCCCGCTTCCAGGCGACAGCTGCCTATTACAAGGCTCCCGAGGCCGACAAGCTGTTCTCCTCCACGCAGCCGGTGATGGACACGGCGGAGGAGTTCGCCGGGGACATCGAGGCGCTGGCCGATGTCCTGGACACGTTCATCTTCGAGGCGAAGCCCCACGCGGACCGGCTGGGGCAGCTGAAGCTGGACGCGTTCACCTTTGTCGACAGCGTCCGGGGTGATGACAACTGGAACCAGGACAAGGGCAAGGTCGATGCGCATCAGGCGTTGATGGACGGTGTGGCGGCGGCACGCGAGGGTTTCCAGGAGGCCGAGCGCAGCGCCGCCAACAAGATCAACGCGATCAGTCCGGGTGTGTGTCGCCCTCAGTGGGTGGTGGACGACGGCACCCACGGGCCCGGCATGTACGGCCAGGACGCCGACGCGCTCAACGACGTGAAGGACCTGCCGTGGGGCAGCCCCGAGGGACGTACCTACGAGCGATGGAGCCTGGAGTGGTGGGGGCACGGGGCCAAGAGCTGGGCATGGGACGGCATCGCCAAGGACAGCATCTGGGGCGGTATCGACGGCCTGGGCACCTTGGCCGGCTTCCACGGGGAGCAAGAGCGCGACCAGGCCTGGGACGGGCTGAGGCGCACTGCTGTCGGTGGCTACGCCTACGGCATGGACCTGTTCGGGCAGGACGAGCATCTGACCGGCTGGCAGCGCGACAGCAAGGCGTACGCCAAGGAGTTCGGCAAGCAGTTCATCGCCTACGACATGGGTGCGGAGGACCCCGCCCGCGCCCATGCCGTGGTGTCCTTCAACCTGCTCACCCTCGGCGCCGGTCCTCTGGCCGCCGCCTCGAAGCTCGGCAAGGGCGGTACTCTCGCGAAGGCGGCCGGCACCATGGCCAAGATCGGCGACGCCCTCGACCCCCTGGGCGGCGCCTTCAAGGCCGCCAAGGCCCTGTCGGACTTACCGAAGGTTTCCCAGGTCCTGGCCAACGTCAGCGACCACCTCCAGCTACCGAAGACGAAGTTCCCCGATGGTGCCTTCGACCTGAACGACCGGTATCGGGTCGACAAGGACGGCAACTTCGTTCCGCTCGACCCGGACGGCAAACCGAACGTCGACCCGGTCAAGCGCGAACCCGCCGCAGCCGAACGGGGCGTCGGCGGACCGCAGAGGGAGCGCGAGCCGGTCGGCGTGGGAGGACACGCGCCCAGGTCCAACCACGAGAACTCAGGCGGTGGACCCATTGGTGGAGACGGTGGAACACATCGCGGGGCGGGAAGCGCTGCACCCGGTGGCGCGGGTTCCACCATCCGAGCAACTGATGAAGGTGCACCGGGAGCAGGCCGTCACGGCCAAGGGGCCGCAGAGACCGGTGCCCTCCCCGACGCGCCCGGCCATGGGCGCGGTCCCGCTGACCCTCCCTCGGGCCCATCTCCCCACGATCCTCCCGGTCAGCACCGGACGAACCCTGCGCATGGCGATGTCAGCGGCCATGGTGACCCAACCGTGCCGCCCGAGACGCATCCGGTGCATGGCGACGCTTCGGGCGGTCCTCCCGGCATCGACCCGGCCAAGTACACCAAGGACGTCAACGACCTCGCGCAGGCCCATACGGGCCGAATCGAGCCGGAACAGGAAGCCGGAGTCGTGGCAGAACTGAACCGCGCCAGGATGGACCCGCGCGATCAGCAGTCAGTGCTTCGCGCCCTGCGCAAGGACCCGTACGGAGCCGGTGTCGCCGAGATGATCTCGCGCGGGCATCTGAGGAACGTGGAGGGCTACGACAAGCTGCTCGACATGTGTAAGAAGGGGCCCTCCAAGGGGGACCCGAAGGGCATGGTTCCGGCCGCATACATGGCCATGAGGCTCGCTACCGACCTGCAGGAGCACGGCATGCGCCGGGTGGGGGTCGAGCTCGATACGGACACCTTCGATCTCGACGTCTACACACGGAACCCCGACAGTTCCATCGACTACGGATACCAGCTCAAGGATGTCAACACCATCAAGGGCATCAACAGCGCAGCGCAGAAGGCTGCAACGCAACTGGCCCACGACGGCATCACCCATCGAGTGGCCGTGCTCGACATCCACCAGTCGATGGGGGAACTCACGCCCAGGATGTTTCGCGAGGCAGAATTTCAAGCGAGGGACGCCGGAGCGACATTCCTCCTGCGCTTCACTGATGGTTCCATAACCGTCCCACCAAATGGGCCCACATTCCCGTAAGGAAATCCATGTCGACATTGATGCGTGCGCCGCGGGAATGCGGTTCCTGGTTCTGGGATCTCTACGAGGTTGCTCCTCCAGGCCTGGAGTCGGCACTCTCGACTGCAGCGCAGATGAGTGAAGTGCTTGTCCGTCATGAACTCCTCACTCCAACCGAGTTGAAGTACGGCTGGAGCGTACCGGGCGTCGGAACGACCGGCATCACAAGCAGTCTTGAGCTCGCCAAACCATTGGGAGACCCGAGCCTTCCGGATCGGGTGCGAGGTAGCCGACCCGTCACGTTTCCCACCGCCGGGATCAGCCGCATCAGTGTCATCGGCTCGGGAACGTGGATTGATGCAGCCGGGCAACCCCGAAAAGAGCCGCAGCTGGTCAATCTGTCCCTCTCCACCGCCCCTACCGGCCTCTCGGCCGAACTGTCAGTGCACCACGACATCTGGGGATGGTACGACTTCGCGGGACACCCGCACCCCGAGGTCTGCCGGAACAATGCTCCGCGGCTTGCGGCAGCTCTGAAGGAACTCGGCGCTCTGCTCGGCATGTCTCCCGAGCCCGGCGAACCGACGTATTTCGGAACAGCCACATCTGAAGGTCTTGCGACGCCGGATGCGTACGAAGACGGCCTGGGGCCCGACCTGACCAACAGACTCTGATGACCGGAGGGTCGGCAGCTTCCGTGCCGCGGCACGGATCACAGGGCACATTCCGCAAGGAATCACGGCTGGTCGAAGTGTCGGTAGCCCCCGGCTCCATCGGCGCCTGGGCTGAACCGGCCGTCTACCACGACATCTGGAGCTGGTTCGATCTCTCCGGTCGTCCACACCCCGAGGTCCACAACCGAAACGCGCCACGGCTTGCGGACGCTCTGCGCGAAATCACCTCCGCCTTCGGCGTGGAACCCGAACCGGGTGAGCCGACGCACTTCGGTCATACTGTCGGCTTCGGCGTCTCCACCCCGGACGCGGACGACAACGGCATGGGCCTCGACCTCACCGACCACCTCTGACTGCCGAGAAGACGACTTCCGTCCCGTGCCGCGGATGACAGAAGCGTCCTTGGACCTACCGAGCCGCCGGTTCAGGAGCAGCACATGACTCAGGACGCCATCGCCCTGACCCCGCAGATGCCGGATACCAAGACACTGCTGGCCGGGCTCCACGCCGGTGGTTCCGATTTGCGGGTGAACCGGGCAGGCGATGGGGCCGTCGTCCAGCTGTGCACCGCCTCCGGGCAGGCATTGGTGTCGGTCGAAGCGCCCCGGTACCTCCAAGTCCCGGGCGAGGTGCACCGGTTGCTCGGACCGAGCGTGGATGCGGAGTCGCCCGTGTGGTGGACCGAGGCGCGGGCGACCACGGCTGTGGAAGAGGCCGGACGGCTGGCCGGGTCCGTCGCCGGGCGCCTGACGGCCGTCCTCGGGGGCACCGTCTGGCCGCGTGAAGCCGGTCACACCGACGTCGTGGCCGATCTCGCAGACGCCGTAGGAGATGCGGCTCCCATGGGCGTCGACATGCTCACCGAGCAGGCCGCCGTCGTCATCCAGGGCCGCCCCGTCGTCGCTGTCACGACCTTGCTGACCGACGTGGTGCGCAACACGGCCCGCACCGGGCGTGAGCTGCACCTCGTCACCCCGCCCGGCACCCGGCTCACGCTGCCCGCCCGCACGCTGCTGGACGGGATGCCCTCCCGCTGGGTCGTGCGCGACCCCGAGTGCGGCTACTACGACGGACTTTCCGGGGCCGTGCTGCACTGGCACGGCGGTCGCTTCACCCCTGTCACCGGCGACGGCCCCCGGATCGCGGATGCCTTCCGGCCGCGACCCGGCACCGAAGGCGAACGGCAGCTGCTGCTCTCCATCCGTACGGTCCACCCGGCCGACGAGCGGCTCGTCCTGGGCGGCGCCTTGGAACAGGCCTGGCGCACGCTCACCGGAGCCCCGCCCGTCGGCTGGGCCACTGCGGAACCCGTCAACGTCCCCTGGTCGAAGCGGCAGTTGACCGACCTGACCCGCACCCGCGCCCAGAAGTCCCTGCCCACCTGGATCGTCGCCGTCGGCGCCCCCGACCGCCCGGCGATCGCCACCGTGCGCACGGCCCGTACTCACCTCGGCATCGAGGAGCACATCACTCTGGCCATCGGCTGCGGCGCAGACCGGAGCACTCCGGTGGACGTCTTGCCCGAGCTGGCCGAGTCCCTGACCACTGGACACAACCTCGCCACGATGATCAGCCAACTACGTACCGCACGCGCAGATCTGACCACCCCGGCCCACTACGAGCCGCCCCCGACACCTATCGGCTTCACCCTGGGCCCCGACGCCGTCGCCGACCTCGGACTCGACCACGCCCGCAGAGCCCTCGCCGACACCACACCCGTCCGGCTCGGCCCGGCCGCCCGAACCGCCCTGCACTACGCGCTCGGCGACGGCGCCGACCCCACTGCCTGGCAGCGACTCCGACAGATCAACGACCACATCAGCGGTGCCCGGCGTAAGGAATAGGCAGCATGCCGGCACGACTGCGCGGAGATCCTGCAAGTGGATCTGCAGCGGTGTCCATCGCGGAAACCTGCTGCGCATGCTCAAGTCGGTGCGCATCACGGACAAGACGGTCGCTGCCGAGCTGCCCTGGGCTCGTACCCAGGAGGTCGGCCCGAGACCTCGGCTACGCCGCGTACGCGTCCAGCCAGGACGGGAAGTCCGTGAGTGTGGACAGGACGACATCCGCTCCCGCCGCCCGCAGCTCCTCCGCGTCGCACGGGCCCGTGGTGACCGCGACCGACAGCGCGCCGGCCGTGCGGGCGCCCCGTACGTCCCCGATGTGGTCGCCCACGTACACGTGCGCCCCGTGCTCGCGCAGCGCCTCCCCCTTGGCCTCCGCCCACAGGCCGCCGATCACCGCATCGGGCTCGATCCCGAGGTGCGCCAGGTGCAGTTCCGCGTTCGGCCGGTGCTTGGCGGTGACGACTATGGCCCGGCCGCCCCGCTCACGGATCGCCGCGACCGACTCCCGGGCACCCGGCAGCGCAAGGCTCGGGACGATGGCATATGTGGGGTAGATCTCCCGGTAGCGGTCGGCGGTAGCGGCCACCGCATCGGCCGGAAACCAGTTCCGCAATTCGTCGTCGACCGGCGGCCCGAGCCTGCTCACCACCAGATCCGCGTCGATCGGCGTCCCTGTTTCGGCGGAAAGCGCCAGGTAGGCGGCCTTGATACCGGGCCGGGAGTCGATGAGCGTCATATCGAGGTCGAAGCCGACCGTCAGTGGATGTGCAGACATGGCATCCATTGTCGCGGGGCCGGGCGAAGCGGCGGTCCCGGTACGGCCCTCGGGCACCGGAACGGCGATGCTTAGACTTAGCCAAGCCTAAGTTTGCTTCGCTTCCGATTGGGTCCGATGTCAGCCGCCGCACCACGCCGCTCCAGACGCGCACTCGCGACGGCGGCGGCCGTCGCGGCGCTGCTGGTGGCGGTACTTCTCAGCCTTGCCGTGGGGGCACGCTCCATACCCCCGTCCCAGGTGATCGACGCCCTGCTGCACGGCGGGCACTCCGACGCCGCCGAGGTCATCCGGAACATGCGGGTGCCACGCACCCTGATCGGGCTGATGGTCGGCGCGGCACTGGCCCTCGCGGGCACGGTGCTCCAGGGCATCACCCGTAACCCCATCGCCGACCCCGGGATCCTCGGCATCAGCCAGGGCGCCTCGGTGGGCGTGGTGCTGGCCATCGCGTACGTCGGGATCCACACCCTGACGGGGTACGTGTGGTTCGCGTTCGCGGGTGCCGCGATCGCCTCCGTCGCCGTGTACGCCATCGCGTCCAGCGGGCGCGGGGGCGCCACCCCCGTGAAACTCGCCCTCGGCGGCGCCGCGATCAACGCGCTGCTGGTGTCGGTGACGATGGCGGTGCTGACGACCAAGGCGTCCGCGCTGGACGAGTTCCGCTTCTGGCAGGTCGGCTCGATCGCCGGGCGCGAGGCCGACGTGGCTCAGCAGATCTGGCCGTTCATGCTGGTCGGAACCGTGCTCGTGCTGTCCGTGGCCCGCGGGCTCGATGCGCTGGCCCTCGGCGAGGACGTGGCGAAGGGGCTCGGACAGAAGGTCGCGACGGTACGGATCGTCGGCGGCGCCGGGGCCACCGTGCTGACCGGCGTCGGCGTCGCGGCGGCCGGCCCGATCGCGTTCATCGGACTCGCCGTCCCCCACATCGCCCGCGCGATCGTCGGCAGCGACCACCGCTGGGTGCTGCCGATGGCCGCTCTGATCGGGCCCGTCATGCTGCTCGTCTCCGATGTCATCGGCCGCATCGTCTTCCCGCCGAGCGAGGTCCCGGCGGGTGTGATGACGGCACTGATCGGGGTTCCCTTCCTGGTCACGCTGGTGCGCCGGAAGGCGGTGCCCGCATGAGCGACACCACGGTCCGGGTGCGGCCCGCCGGGTACCACGTCGTACGGATCGGGGCGCGGGGCCGGTTCCTGCTGCACCGGCGGGCGGCCGTCGTCGCCGCCGCGCTCGTCGCCTCGCTGGCCGCCGTCTGTGTCGCGTACCTCTGCGTCGGCGAGAGCTTCGTCGCCCCCGGCGAGGTCATGAAGGTGATCCTGGGGCAGCCGTCCCCGGACGAACTGGTCGTCGGCACGCTGCGGCTGCCGCGCATGGTCGTCGGGCTGCTCGTCGGCGCGGCCTTCGGGATCGCCGGTGCGCTGATCCAGACAGTGGCCCGCAATCCGCTGGCCAGTCCCGACATCATCGGCATCAGCCAGGGGGCGGGCGCGCTCACGGTCGGCGCGATGACCTTCGGCGTCACCTCGTACACCGTGCTGCCGTACCTGTCCGTCATCGGCGGGGTGGCCGCGGCGGCCCTCGTGTACGTCTTCGCCTGGCGGGGCGGGCTGCACGCCACCCGCTTCGTCCTCATCGGCATCGGCTTCGCCATCGCGCTGCGGTCGGTCACCACACTGTTCCTGACGAAGGGCGACTACCTGGTCGCGCAGCAGGCGCAGATCTGGATGACCGGCTCGCTCAACGGCCGCGGCTGGTCCGAGGCCGCGCCGATCGGCTGGACGCTGCTGATCCTGCTGCCGGCCGTCCTGTGGGCCGCCCGCGCCCAGCGCACCGTCTCGATGGACGACGACACCGCGACGGCCCTCGGAGTACGTCTGGGACGCGTACGGCTGGGGCTCGTCGCCATCGGCGTGATCCTGGCGTCCGTGGCGACCGGAACGGCCGGTCCCGTCGACTTCGTGGCACTCCTCGCCCCGCAGATCGCCCGCCGCATGACGCGGACCGCGCAGATCCCCCTGCTCTGCTCGGCGCTGCTCGGCGCGGTGATCGTCGTCTTCGCCGACCTGCTGGCGCGCAAGCTCTTCTCGCCCACCGAGTTGCCGGTGGGCGTGCTGACGGCGGCGGTCGGCGCCCCGTATCTGATCTGGCTGATCATCCGCGGTCACGGTGGCGGTCGCGGCCGTAGTGGAGGCACTGCATGAGCTCGACCCGTACGTCCGACACCGCGACGACCACGACCAGCCGGCTCGCGACGCGGGAACTGACCCTCGCGTACGAGGACCGCACCGTCGTCCAGGAGCTGGACCTCGCCATTCCCGACGGCCGGGTCACCGTCATCGTCGGCCCGAACGCCTGCGGCAAGTCGACCACCCTGCGGGCGCTCGGCCGACTCCTCAAGCCGCGCGGCGGGGCCGTGCTCCTGGACGGCACCGAACTGTCGAGGATCCCCACGCGGAAGATCGCACAGTCCATCGGGCTGCTGCCGCAGACTCCGGTCGCGCCCGAGGCGATCACCGTGTCCGACCTCGTCGCCCGTGGCCGCCAGCCGCACCAGCACTGGTGGCAGCAGTGGTCGGACGAGGACGAGCGGGCGGTGACCGACGCGATGGAGCGCACGGACATCACGGCACTCGGCGACCGGTCGGTGGACGAACTCTCCGGCGGTCAGCGACAGCGGGTCTGGATCGCGATGGCGCTGGCCCAGGAGACGGATCTGCTGCTGCTCGACGAGCCGACGACGTACCTCGACATCGCGCACCAGGTGGAGGTTCTCGACCTGGTGCGGCAGCTCGCCGCCCCGGCGGCGGACGGCACCCGGGGCCGCACCGTCGTCACCGTGCTCCACGACCTGAACCAGGCCGCGCGGTACGCGGACCACCTGGTCGCGATGAAGGCGGGCCGGATCGTCGCCGAGGGCCGCCCCGAGGACATCGTCACGGCAGACCTCGTACGCCAGGTCTTCGGCCTGGAGGCAGTGATCGTCCCGGACCCGGTGACGGGTTCGCCGCTGGTGGTACCGGGGGCCCCGTGGTCCCACCCCGGCCTGGGGTGACCGGTTCCGTCCTCGATCGCCGGACGGGCTGGATTTTCGGCGCCGTGTCCCGGGGGGCCGCCGCCCCTGTGCGGTGGGGGGGTGGGCGGGGCCCCTCCGGGGCGTCTCCTCAGGACTGGCGCGGAAGCCCGCAACGCGGACGAACCCGGCACGTACGCCGGCCCCTGCGGGGACCCCCCTGCACGGCCCCACCCGGGCATCACCCGCGTCCGCGACCCGGTGGAACGCATTGCCGCTGACGCACGACGGCCGGTCCGGGGCCGTGCAGGGGAGTCCCCGCAGGGCGACGGACAAAGACCCGAGCTCCCCCGCGTACCCGCCGAACGTCCGTCGCCCGAGGAGACACCCCGGAGAGGCCCCGGACCACCACCCACCGGAGCAGGCGACCATGCCACCAGGGCCCAGGCCGACACCTCGAGCCCGTCCGGCGATTGAGGACGGAACCGGCCACCCCGGACCGGGGCACCGCACCACGCAACGCCCCCGCCCCGCCCAGGGGCACCGCACCACGCAACGGACCCGCCCCGCCCAGGGGCCCCGCACCACGCAACGGACCCGCCCCGCCCAGGGGCCCCGCACCACGCAACGCCCCCGCCTACCCCACCCGCTTCCCCGCCCGCCACACCAGGAACACCGCCGAGGCCACCGCAGCCGCCCGCACCACCACCGGCCACACCCCGGTCAGCGCATCCCCCATCCCGTCCTCCGGAATCGGCTCGCCCCAGCGCCCGTCCATCCGTCCCCACAGCCAGACCAGGCCGCCGGCCACGGCCGCTCCGGGCAGCCCCATCGCGGCCAGCTTCGCCTCCGTGCGGGAGAGCGTGCGCGAGCTGTACGCGATCAGCCAGCCGCCCGCGAGTGCCAGCAGGGATCCCGTCACCGCACCGGTGACCAGCAACCCGGCGGCGAGCAGCAGCAGCGGGTGGGCGAACCGGAACCCCGCGCTCTCCCGTGGCGCACGCCGTCGGATCCGCGGCCGCAGGCGCCTCCGCGCACCCTCGCTCCCGCCGTCCTCGGCGGAATCGTTCCCGTCCCCCTCCGCCTCGCCCTCGGCAGCCGCTTCCGGTTCCTCCGCGGGCGACGGCGGTTTCAGAAGCTCCGGGATCTCCACCCCACCGGTGAACCCCGGCACCCGCACCCCGTCCTCGAACGGCCCCGGCTCGATACGCCACCAGTCGGGTTCGCTCCCGGACGCTCCGAGCTCATCCGTCCCCGCCATGTGCGGCGGCAACGGCCCGTCCCCCCTCGAAGCAGCAGAAGCCGCAGAGGCCCCAGAACCCTCAGGCGTTTCACGCGCCCCAGGCACCCCACCCGTCCCCGGGTCGCCCTCCGACGCGCCCTTGCGCAAACTCTCTTTCCGGAAGGCCCCTCTCCGCGGCCGTGGAATTTCCCGCGGCTCCGGATCGCCCCGTTTCCCGTCCTTCGTCCCCTCCGGCAGCATCACGGTCCCGTCCCCCGACCTCGCCGCCGCGGCCACCAGTTCGTCCGGTGTGCCGAGCTTCCCGATGATGCGCCGCACCGCCGCCGGTGTGTCCGTGCCTTGGCTTCCGCGCTGCCGGTCGATCTCGGTGCGCAGTGCCGCCACGAGCCGCATCCGGGCGCCCGAGGACAGCTGTTGCTGCTGGGCCAGGTCTCCGACCCGGCTCAGGTAGTCGTAGACGAGCTGGTCGCTCTCGATCCCCACGCGATGGTTCCCCTCCGGCCGCCCTGCACCGACGGTAGCGCCCTCGGGCCTGTCCGGAGCGACTACCGTGGGACGGATGGGGATGACCACACCACCGCGGACGCTCGCCGAAGCGCTGCGCGCCCGGGACGACGAGTCGCTGGCCGGGCTGCTGCGTGCCCGTCCCGACCTCCTGTCTCCCGTGCCGAACGACATCACCCAGCTGGCGACGAGAGCCGGCACCCGTGCCTCTGTCGTGCGCGCGCTGGAGCACCTCGACCGGTTCGCCCTGCAGACCGCGGAGGCGCTCGCTGTCGCACCCGACCCGGCCTCGTACGACACGCTTCTCGCCCTCCTCACGGGCGACGGCCGGGACGACGGCGCGCAGCGCGACGACGCGGGTGCGACGATCCGGGACGCGGCGCCCGGAGCCCTCGCGACCCTGCGCGAACAGGCCCTGGTCTGGGGCGAGGACGACCGGCTGCGGCTGGTCCGTACCGCGCGCGAACTTCTCGCACCGTCCCCGCAGCACCCCTCCCCCACCGGTCTCGGGCCGACCGTCGCCGAGGCCACGGCCGGCATGTCGCCGGGCCGGCTGCAGGAGATCCTGGCGGCGGCCGGGCTGCCCGCCACGCACGACCCGGTCTCGGCCGTGGCCGCGCTGGCCGCGCTGTTCACCGACCGGGCCAGGATGGGCGAGTTGCTGGACACCGCGCCGATGGAGGCGCTCGCCGTGCTGGACCGGCTGGTGTGGGGTCCGCCGTACGGAGAAGTGACCCCGAACCCGACCCCGCCCGTGAAGTGGCTGCGCGACCGCGGGCTGTTGCTGCCCGTGTCGACGCGCACCGTCGTCCTGCCGCGCGAGGCGGCGCTGCATCTGCGGGCCGGGCGCGCCCACCGCGTACCGGAGCCGCTGCCGCCCGCCGTCGCGGCGGCCGCGACCCGTGATCCCCAGGCTGTGGACAGTGCGGCCGCGGGCCAGGCGTACCTGGCGGTGTCCACCGTCGAGGAACTCCTGACGAGCTGGAACACCGGCGGCCCCGCCATGCTCCGGGCCGGCGGCCTCAGCGTCCGCGAGCTGAAGCGGACCGCGTCCGTCCTCGATGTGTCGGAGCCGATCGCCGCGTTCTGGCTCGAACTCGCCTACGCGGCCGGACTGCTGGCCTCCGACGGCGAGGCCGACGAGCGGTACGCACCGACGCCCGCATACGACGACTGGACCGAACTCCCCGCCCAGGAGCGCTGGGTGCGCCTCGCGACCGCCTGGCTCGCCGCCACCCGGACCGCCGGTCTGGTCGGCGGCCAGGACGCCAAGGGCCGGGCCCTGTCCGCGCTCGGCCCCGAACTGGACCGCTCGGCCGCTCCCGAGGTACGCCACCGCATCCTGGCCCTGCTCGCCTCCCTGGACCCCGGCACCGTACCGGACCCGGAGACGCTGCTCGCCCGGCTCCGCTGGGAACGGCCGCTGCGCGGCTCCTCCACCTCCGCCGGGGACACCACCGACCTCCGGTCCCGGATCGCCCTGTGGACACTGAACGAGTCCGAGCTCCTCGGCATCACCGGCCGCGGCGCACTCTCCTCCCAGTCCCGCGCCCTGCTCGAATCCGGGCCGGCCGAAGCGGCCGCGCTGCTCGCCCCGCTCATCCCGGAGTCTCTCGACCACGTCCTGCTGCAGGCCGACCTGACGGCCGTCGCGCCGGGCCCGCTGGAGCGCCCCCTCGCGGACACGCTGTCCGTCCTCGCCGACATCGAGTCGAAGGGCGGCGCGACCGTCTACCGGTTCACGCCCGGCTCCGTACGCCGCGCGCTGGACGCCGGGCAGTCCGCGGCCGATCTGCACGCGTTCCTCGCCGCACACAGCCGCACGCCGGTCCCGCAGCCGCTCAGCTACCTCATCGACGACGTCGCCCGCCGCCACGGCCATCTGCGGATCGGTGCCGCGTCCGCGTACGTCCGCTGCGACGACGAGGCCGTGCTGGGCGAGATCCTCGCCGACAAACGCTCGGCCACCCTGCGACTGCGCCGCCTCGCCCCGACGGCGCTGGCCGCCCAGATCGACCCGGCGTCCCTGCTCGAAGGGCTGCGCGAGATGGGGTACGCGCCCGCCGCCGAGTCCGCCGAGGGCGATGTCCTGATCACCCGCGCGGGCACCCGCCGCACCCCTCCCCGTACACCCCCCGTGCCGGTCCCCGAGGGCCCGCCGCTCCCCGACGGAACGCTGCTGGGCGCGGCTGTACGGGCGATCCGCGCCGGCGACACGGCCGCCACCGTCGTCCGCAAGGACACCTCCGAGGCCCCCGCGGCACCGGCCGGTTCACTGCCTCGTACGACCTCCGCCGAGACTCTCGCGACCGTCCAGGCGGCGGCCATGACGGGCTCGGCGATCTGGATCGGCTACGTCAATGCGGACGGCGCGGCCAGCCAGCGCGTCATCGCTCCGGTGCGGGTCGAGGGCGGCTTCGTGACGGCGTACGACCACACGGCGGACGAGATCCGCACGTACCCGCTGCACCGGGTCACGGGCGTCGCGGAACTGGCCGGCTCCGAAGACGCCTGACAGCTCCGAGCTCCTTAGCCCAGCGAGACGAGCCACCGCCACCGGGGCTGCTCGGTGACCACGGCGGCCGCCGCGAGCAGCGTCACCGGAACGGCCGCCCACACCGGCCACAGCAGCCACGACGAGACGACAGCAGCGCCCAGTTCGGCCAGCACCATCAGGATCGTGGCCCAGCCCGGCACGGCGACGAGCACACTGTTCTTGTCACCCGGGGTGGACAGAACGGCCGGCAGGCCGATCAGAACCACCAGCGACAGGGCGGCAAGCAGCCATGAGTGGCCGGCCAACACCCAGGGGGTGGCGACCCAGGCGACGATTTCGGTGGAGAAGCGCAGCACGGACGGTATGCGGTCGTCCGGACGCGCGGAAGCGGTTCGTTCCGGGGGCGTGGCCCCGGCGGCGGCATCGGTCACGCACGGACCATGCCACGTCTCCCGCCCGCGCGGCGGACGGATGGCCGAGCCTCCCGCCGGCCGACACCGACGCACCACCTGCCCCGCATGCGGCACACTGGACGTTTGGCCGCAAGGGCGGCCACCCCCCGAAGAAAGGGCCGAGACGCGTGACCGGACCCCTCATCGTCCAGAGCGACAAGACACTGCTCCTGGAAGTCGACCACGAGCAGGCCGACGCCTGCCGTCGTGCGATCGCCCCGTTCGCGGAGCTGGAGCGTGCACCCGAGCACATCCACACCTACCGGCTGACGCCGCTCGGACTGTGGAACGCGCGCGCCGCCGGGCACGACGCCGAACAGGTCGTCGACGCCCTCGTGCAGTACTCCCGCTACCCGGTGCCGCACGCGCTGCTCGTCGACATCGCCGAGACGATGGCCCGGTACGGCCGCCTCACCCTCTCCAAGAACCCCGTCCACGGGTTGGTGCTGACCTCCACCGACCGGCCGGTGCTGGAGGAGATCCTCCGGTCGAAGAAGGTCCAGCCGCTGGTCGGGGCGCGGATCGACCCGGACACCGTGGCGGTGCACCCGTCCGAGCGCGGGCAGATCAAGCAGACGCTGCTGAAGCTGGGCTGGCCCGCCGAAGACCTTGCCGGGTACGTGGACGGCGAGGCCCACCCGATCGAGCTGGCCGAGGACGGCTGGTCACTGCGTCCGTACCAGAAGCAGGCCGTCCAGGGGTTCTGGCACGGCGGCTCCGGAGTGGTCGTACTGCCGTGTGGTGCGGGGAAGACGCTGGTCGGGGCCGGTGCGATGGCGGAGGCCAAGGCGACCACGCTGATTCTGGTGACGAACACCGTCTCGGCCCGGCAGTGGAAGCACGAGCTGGTGAAGCGGACCTCGCTGACCGAGGACGAGATCGGCGAGTACAGCGGTACGCGCAAGGAGATCCGGCCGGTCACCATCGCCACCTACCAGGTGCTGACGACCCGTCGCAAGGGCGTCTACCCGCACCTGGAGCTGTTCGACTCCCGCGACTGGGGTCTGGTGATCTACGACGAGGTGCATCTGCTGCCCGCGCCCGTCTTCAAGTTCACCGCCGACCTGCAGGCGCGTCGACGGCTCGGTCTCACCGCGACGCTGGTGCGCGAGGACGGGCGCGAGTCGGACGTCTTCTCGCTGATCGGCCCCAAGCGGTTCGACGCGCCGTGGAAGGAGATCGAGGCGCAGGGCTACATCGCGCCCGCGGACTGTGTCGAGGTGCGGGTCAATCTGACGGACTCGGAGCGGCTGGCGTACGCGACCGCCGAGGCGGAGGAGAAGTACCGGTTCTGCGCGACGACCGCGACGAAGCGGAAGGTGACGGAGGCGCTGGTGCGCAAGCACCGGGGCGAGCAGACTCTCGTCATCGGGCAGTACATCGACCAGCTCGACGAGCTGGGTGAGCATCTGGGCGCCCCGGTCATCAAGGGCGAGACGAGCAACGCGCAGCGCGAGAAGCTCTTCGACGCGTTCCGTGAGGGCGAGCTCAACGTCCTGGTCGTGTCGAAGGTCGCGAACTTCTCGATCGACCTGCCGGAGGCGACCGTCGCCATTCAGGTGTCGGGCACGTTCGGCTCGCGGCAGGAGGAGGCGCAGCGGCTCGGCCGGGTGCTGCGGCCGAAGGCGGACGGGCACGAGGCCCGGTTCTACTCGGTGGTCGCCCGCGACACGATCGACCAGGACTTCGCGGCGCACCGCCAGCGGTTCCTGGCCGAGCAGGGGTACGCGTACCGGATCGTGGACGCGGACGAACTGCTGACGGAGAACTGAACCGAGCGGTCCCGCCCGGTCAGCCTCCGAGGGTCAGGAGCAGGAACAGCCCGGTGACCATCGTCAGGCCCGGCAGCACCGCGACGGCCGCCGCCCACCGGCGGGCGGTGGCCCAGCGGGGCCGCCACGGCAGCGCCCACGCGGCGACCAGGGCGACGGGCGTGACGAACGGCGACGCGTAGAGCCCGTAGCCCATGAGGTCCAGCGGGACCGTGATGTCCGACGAGCAGTTGTCGGGGCCGCAGCTGTCCGTGGCCATCACGGCAAAGCCCAGGGTGAACACGCCGATGAAGGTCAGGAACGCGGCCAGCACCGTGGCGATCGTGGGGGCGACCCAGGCGGTGGTGCTCTGCGCGACGGGGCCTGAGGCATCACCCGAGGCGGCAGAGGTGCGCCGATGGCCGGCGCGGTGGCGGTCGGGGCTGCGAAGGCGTTGTAGCGGCTGTTCTCCATGCGGCCACTCAACCGTGGGACGGGGACCCGCCACCTCCGGTCGGCTACTCATACCGCGGCAGTCGCGCGTACTCAGGGGCCGTGCGGTACTCAGTGTTCGTTCGCGGCGTACTCAGGGGCCGTGCGGTACTCAGTGTTCGCGGCGTACTCGGTGGTCGTGCTGTTCCCGGTGGTCGCGGCGTACTCGGTGGTCGTGCTGTTCCCGGTGGTCGCGGCGGAGAACGCCGGCCTCCTCCGCGTACTCGCCGAGGACGGCCACGTCGAACGCGGCGCGGGCGAAGACCTTGACGGCGCGCACGGCGTCGCCGACGTGATGGGTGGGCGGGTGACCGGTGGCCGCGGTCGCGCCGTGCGCGGGGCCGGTCCCGTGTGGGTTCAGACTGACGGTGCTCATGTAGTCCATGGTCCTGCGCCCGTTCCGTAAAGGCATCGGCCCGCGGGCGGAATCACGGTGGGCTTCGCATGGGTCTCCGGTCGGATGCCGTCCCCTACGGGGTGATCCGGGGGTGGAGGAGGGGTGGGCCCGGCGCCCCAATTCGTTCGACCCCACCGGTCGCGGTCGATACAATCGCCGGTCTGCCCGCCTCCCGCACCGTGGTACCGGCTCTTCGCCGGCAGCCGGGGGAGCGCCGCCGACCGGACGGAAACCGGCCGACAGCCGCACGCGCACCAGCGTGCGCAACCCGTGATCGATCCCCTAGCGGACCGCATCGTCCCCGGCACGTGACCGGGTGCGAGCTGCGGTCCGCTGTCCTGCGTCGAAAAGCCGGAGGCAACACCGTGCCCGCGCACGAACACGAAGCCGTCACGACCACCACCGATGCGCTGGCTCGCGAGCGCGCCCATCTCGCCGCGTCCCGCGCCGCGCTGCGAGCCATGCGCGAGGACGCCCAGGCCCTCGACATCCGCGATGTCACCGCGAACTGGGTGAACGCCGCCGTCCTGCAGGCCCAGATCGACGAACGCATCAAGGCGCTCGCCGATCTGTCGCACACCCCGCTCTTCTTCGGCCGTCTCGACTATCTGCACCGGGTCGGCGCGGATCGGGCCGAGGGCGCGGAGGGAGAACAGTTCTACATCGGACGCCGCCACGTCCACGACGCCGACGGCGACCCGATGGTCATCGACTGGCGTGCGCCCGTCTCGCAGCCGTTCTACCGGGCATCGAGGAAGGACCCGCAGGACGTCGGGCAGCGGCGCCGTTTCGGCTACACCGGTGGCGAACTGACCGCGTACGAGGACGAGCACCTCACCGACCCCACCGAGGCCGCGCAGACCAGCAAGCTGCTCCAGGCGGAGATCGAGCGGCCGCGCGTGGGTCCGATGCGCGACATCGTGGCGACGATCCAGCCGGAGCAGGACGAGATCGTCCGTAGCGGGCTGGGCGGGACGGTCTGCGTCCAGGGAGGCCCCGGTACGGGTAAGACCGCCGTCGGTCTGCACCGTGTCGCCTATCTGCTGTACGCGCACCGTGAGCGTCTCGCGCGCACCGGCACGCTGGTGATCGGGCCGAACCGGTCGTTCCTGCACTACATCGAGCAGGTGCTCCCGGCCCTCGGTGAGCTGGAGGTGAAGCAGGCGACCGTCGACGATCTGGTGGCGGCACACGTCGAGGTGCGGGGATCGGACGCGGCGGAGGCGGCCGTCGTCAAGGGTGACGCCCGGATGGCGGAGGTGCTGCGGCGGGCGATCCGTTCGCATGTGACGGTGCCGACGGAGCCGGTGATGGTGGTGCGCGGTTCGCGGCGATGGCGGGTACCCGCGTACGAACTGGAGGAGATGGTCACCGAGTTGCTGGCCCGCGACATGCGGTACGGCGCGGCGCACGAGGCGCTCCCGCAGCGGATCGCGCACGCCGTCCTCGTCCGGATGGAGGAGGCCGGCGAGGCGCCCGACGACCGGGTGCAGAACGCGGTGGCCCGTACTCCGGCGGTGAAGGCGGCCGTGAAGGCGATCTGGCCCGCGGTCGATCCGACGAAGCTGGTGCTGCGACTGCTCTCCGACCCGGATTTCCTGGCCGCGCACGCGGACGGGCTGCTCACCGAGGACGAGCAGAAGACGATCCTGTGGACGAAGCCGGCCCGCAGCGTGAAGTCGGCGAAGTGGTCGGCGGCGGACGCGGTGCTGATCGACGAGGCGAGCGATCTGGTGGCCCGTACGCACTCGCTCGGCCATGTCGTCCTCGACGAGGCGCAGGACCTGTCGCCGATGCAGTACCGGGCGGTGGGGCGGCGGTGCACGACGGGTTCGGCGACGGTGCTCGGCGACCTGGCGCAGGGGACGACGCCGTGGTCGACGGAGAGCTGGGCGCAGGCGCTGCACCACCTGGGCAAGGAGGACGCCGTGGTGGAGGAGCTGACGGCGGGCTTCCGTGTGCCGAGGGAGGTCATCGCGTACGCGTCACGGCTGCTGCCGGTCATCTCACCGGGTCTTGCGGCGGTGGAGTCGGTGCGTGAGTCGCCGGGTTCGCTGGCGGTGCGGGAGGTGCCCGACGTGACCGGACTGGACGCGGCGGTGCTCGCGGCCTGCGAGGAGTCGCTGGCGCAGGAGGGATCGATCGGGCTGATCGCGGCGGACGCGCGGATCCCGGTGCTGGCGGAGGCGCTGACGGCGGCGGGTCACGCGTATCTGTCGCCGGGCGAGGAGACGACGGCCGAGTCGCGGCTGACGCTGGTCCCGGCGTCGCTGGCGAAGGGCCTGGAGTACGACTACGTGGTGCTGGACGAGCCGGCGGCGGTGGTCGACGGCGAACCGGACGAACGCACGGGTCTGCGCCGGCTGTACGTGGCACTGACCCGTGCGGTGTCGGGGCTGACCGTGGTGCACGCGGCGGGGCTGCCGGAGGCGCTCGGGGACTGAGCGGCGGTCACCGGGTCGTCCGGCGGCCGCTTCGTCCTCGATCTCCCTCATGGCCTCAAGTCCCTGGGGGAGATCGAGGACGTAACCGGTCACCCCGGTGAGCCGGCTACCCGTCGAGCCGCGCCCGCCACTCCCGTACCGCCGCCGCGTCCACCGGCGCCTCCCAGCCCTTCGGGCGGGCCGCACCCCCGATGTGCACCGCGTCGATGCCCGCGGCCAGCAGCTGGGGCAGGTGTTCGAGCCGGAGCCCGCCTCCCACCAGGATCTGCGGCGCGTACCCGGGCTCGCCCTTGTGGGCCGCCTCGGCGAGCAGCGTCGGGATGCCGTCGTCGACGCCGCGCGCCGATCCCGCCGTGAGGTACGTGTCGAGGCCCGGCAGATCTGCCAGCTGTTTGCGCAGGGTGTCCCGGTCGGTGGCGCGGTCGATCGCGCGGTGGAACGTCCAGCGGCAGCCGTCCAGCTCGGCGACGAGCCGTTCGACGGCGACGAGGTCCGCGTGGCCCGCCGCATCCAGGAAGCCGAGGACGAACTCATCGGCACCCTCGGCCCGCAGCTCGCGCGCCTTGCGTACGAGAACATCGATGTCACCGGCCGCGAATCCGTCCGCCACCCTGAGCATCACACGCAGCGGAATGTCGACCGCGGCACGGATCTCCGCGAAGGTCGCACAGGACGGGGTCAGGCCGTCCGACGCCATGTCGGTGACCAGCTCCAGCCGGTCTGCACCACCCGCCTGGGCAGCGACCGCGTCCTCCGCGTCGAGAGCGATCACCTCCAGGACTGCACGGTTGCTCATGGGACCCCATTCCTCCAGTAAGCAGCTATAGGTCTAGTCCAATGACCAGCCTACGGGCCGGTCGCGCCAAGGCGAAGCCCCGGTGCGAACGCGAAGATACGCGAGGCCGGAGCGACATCCGGTAATCGGACGCACATGATCCATCTCTCGATCCCGGATCCACTCTTGCGTTTCATAGGGGTGGGGGGTATACATGGATCAGGATTAGATACCCCCTAGGGGTATAGCGCATCCGTCCACGTCCGGGAGGAAACCGTGTCCGCGCATACCGCCGCAACCGGCATCGGCACCGACGCCACCGCAGAGGTCGAGCTCGCGATCGGCGGCATGACCTGCGCATCGTGCGCGGCCCGCATCGAGAAGAAACTGAACCGGATGGACGGCGTCACCGCCACCGTCAACTACGCCACGGAGAAGGCCAAGGTCAGCTACCGGGGCGAGGACATCTCCGTACAGGACCTGATCGCCACGGTCGAGAAGACCGGCTACACCGCACAGGAGCCCGCACCTCCGGTACCTGCCGGGGAAGGCGCACCGTCGGAAGCCGCAGCGGAAGCCGATGAGCTCCGTCCGCTGCGGCAGCGGCTGCTCACCGCCGTGGTGCTCGCCGTCCCCGTGATCGCGATGGCGATGGTCCCGGCGCTCCAGTTCGACTACTGGCAGTGGCTGTCGCTGACCCTGGCGGCCCCGGTCGTCACGTATGCCGCCTGGCCGTTCCACCGGGCCGCCTGGACCAATGCCCGGCACGGTGCGGCGACGATGGACACGCTGATCTCGCTCGGTACGTCGGCCGCGTTCCTCTGGTCGCTGTGGGCGCTGTTCTTCGGCACGGCGGGGATGACGGGCATGACGCACCCCTTCGAGCTGACCATCGGCCGCAGCGACGGCGCCGGGAACATCTATCTGGAGGCGGCGGCCGGAGTCACCGCGTTCATCCTGGCCGGTCGCTATTTCGAGGCCCGTTCCAAGCGGAAGGCGGGCGCCGCGCTCAAGGCGCTGCTGGAGCTGGGCGCCAAGGAGGTCACCGTGGTGCGGGGCGGCCGTGAGATGACCGTCCCGACCGCGGAACTTCAGGTCGGGGACCGGTTCCTGGTCCGCCCCGGCGAGAAGGTCGCCACCGACGGCACGGTCGTCGAGGGCGCCTCGGCGGTGGACGCGTCGATGCTCACCGGCGAGTCCGTGCCGGTCGAGGTCGGGGTCGGGGACTCCGTCACCGGTGCCACGCTCAACGCGGGCGGCCGGCTCGTCGTCGAGGCGACACGGGTCGGCGCCGACACGCAGCTGGCGCGGATGGCGAGGCTCGTCGAGGACGCGCAGAACGGCAAGGCGGCGGCGCAGCGACTGGCCGACCGGATCTCCGCGGTCTTCGTGCCCGTGGTCATCGCGCTCGCGCTCGGCACGCTGGGGTTCTGGCTGGGTAACGGGGCGGGTCTGACGGCCGCGTTCACGGCCGCCGTCGCCGTACTGATCATCGCCTGCCCGTGCGCGCTGGGCCTCGCCACTCCGACCGCCCTCATGGTGGGGACCGGACGCGGCGCGCAGCTCGGCATCCTGATCAAGGGCCCGGAAGTTCTGGAGACCACGCGTCGCGTCGACACGATCGTCCTGGACAAGACCGGCACGGTCACCACCGGCCGGATGACGCTGCTGGACGTGCACACGGCGGACGGTACGGACGAGCGCGATGTGCTGCGGCTCGCGGGCGCCCTGGAGCACTCCTCGGAACACCCCATCGCCCAGGCCGTCGCTGCCGGAGCCGCCGAGCGCACCGGTGCCGCCCTGCCCGCCCCCGAGGACTTCGCCAACATCGCGGGGCTCGGCGTGCAGGGTGTCGTCGAGGGGCACGCCGTCCTCGTCGGCCGTGAGCAGCTGCTCGCCGAGTGGGAGATCCACCTGCCGGTGGAGCTGGCCCGGCACAAGGCCGCGGCGGAGGCCGCCGGCCGGACGGCCGTCGCGGTCGCCTGGGACGGCGAGGCGCGGGCGGTCCTCGAAGTCGCCGACGCGGTGAAGGACACCAGTGCGGAGGCCATTCGGCGGCTGCGGGCCCTGGGGCTGACCCCGATCCTGCTCACCGGTGACAACCGGGCGGTGGCCGAGTCGGTCGCGGCCGAGGTCGGGATCGAGAAGGTGTACGCGGAGGTCATGCCGGAGGACAAGGTCGACGTCGTCAAGGAACTCCAGTCCCAGGGCCGTTCGGTCGCCATGGTCGGTGACGGCGTCAACGACGCGGCCGCTCTCGCCCAGGCCGATCTGGGCCTGGCGATGGGTACGGGTACGGACGCCGCGATCGAGGCCGGCGACCTGACGCTGGTACGCGGGGATCTGCGGGCCGCGGCGGACGCCATCCGCCTCTCCCGCAGGACGCTGGGCACCATCCGTACGAACCTGTTCTGGGCCTTCGCCTACAACGTGGCCGCCCTGCCGCTCGCCGCGGCCGGACTGCTCAACCCGATGATCGCGGGCGCCGCGATGGCGTTCTCGTCGGTCTTCGTGGTCGGCAACTCGCTGCGGCTGCGCGGGTTCAGGGCGGCGGCGTAGGAAGCCGCCCACCCCGACGGGGGCAGGCCCTCAGCCCGCGCTCACGAACCGCACCCGGGTTCCCGGCACCGCCTGTGCCGCCCCCGCGAGTGCGGTCTCGTGCACGACACCGACGACCGGGTAGCCCCCGGTCGTCGGATGGTCGTTGAGGAACACCACCGGGCGGCCGTCCGGCGGCACCTGAACGGCGCCGAGCACCATCCCCTCGCTGGGCAGTTCGCCCTCGTGGGTGCGCGCCAGGGCCGGACCCTCCGTGCGCAGGCCGATCCGGTTGCTCTGCGGCGAGACCCGGTACGTGGCCGTGGTGAGCGTGCGCAGCGCCTCATCCGTGAACCAGGTGTGGCGGGGGCCGAGGCGTACGGGGAGTACGAGTTCGGCGGGCGCGCCCGGCCAGGGCACGGCGTCGGGGGCCGCGGGCCTCGACGGCCCGTGTCCCAGCGGCAGTACGTCCCCGTCACGCAGGGGGGCCGGGCCGAGCCCGGAGAGCAGGTCCGCGGACCTGCTGCCCAGCACCGGTTCCGGCAACAGGCCGCCCCCGAACGCCAGATAGCTGCGCAGCCCCTGCACCGCGGGGCCGGCGTCCAGCACCGCGCCCGCCGGTACGTGCACGGGTGTCCCCCAGGCCACGGGCCGCCCGTCGACCGTGACCCGGCAGGGCGCACCGCCGACGACGGCGACCGCGGGCCGGTCCGGGCGGACCGCGCAGCCGGTGGCGGTCGTCTCCAGCAGTGCCGCGTCCGCGGGGTTTCCGGCCAGCCGGTTGGCGAGGCGGCGGGAGGGGGCGTCCAGGGCCCCGGCGCGCGGCACCCCGAGGTGCGCCCAGCCGATACGGCCCGCGTCCTGAACGGTGGTCAGGGCTCCGGCCCTGACCACCTCGATGGCACCGGTCATGGCCGCACCTCCGTCGCGACGAACCGCACCCGCGCCCCGGGGCTCAGCAGGGCGGCCGGTTCACGGGCCGGGTTCCACAGTTCGCCCGGCTCGGGCATCCGCCCGATGATCTGCCAGCCGCCGGGCGACGGGCGCGGGTACACCCCGGTGTACGCCCCCGCGAGGGCCAGCGCACCGGCCGGAACCCTGGTGCGCGGCGTCGCGCGGCGTGGCGTGTGCCGGTGCTCGGGGAGACCGGTGAGGTAGCCGAAGCCGGGGGCGAACCCGCAGAAGGCCACGCGGAATTCGGTCCCGGCGTGGATGCGGGGCACGTCGGCAGCGGTGACGCCCCAGGCCGCCGCGACGTCGGCGAGGTCCGGGCCGTCGTAGACGACGGGGATCTCGACGGCTTCCCCGGTGTCACGCCGCAGCGGCGGTATCCGCCAGGAGACGAGCTCCCGGGCGAGCCGCGCGCTGCCGTCCGGGGTGCGGTCCGCGATGCCGTCGAGCAGCACGGTCCGGGCACCGGGAACGATCTCGCGTACGGCGGGCAGCTCGCCGCGTGCACGACGCCGCAGCAGCTCGGCGTGGAAGGCCTCGGCGTGCTCACCGGAGGACAGCTCGACGAGCAGCGCCCCGGCCCCGGCGGGAAGAACGCGGACGCCGTCCGGAGCGCTCGCCTCCCGTGCCGCGGGCGTACGCGCGTCGCGCGACCGCCCTGCGGGGGCGCCCCGTTCGGCCGTGACCGCACGCGCGGCGCCGGCACCCGCGCCCACGCTCATGCGAATGCCCGCACGGCCACGCCCGCTTCTTCGAGCGCCGCTCTGACCCTGCGCGCCAGCGCCGCCGCGCCCGGGGTGTCGCCGTGGACGCACAGCGAGCGTGCCGCGACCGGTATCCGGCTGCCGTCCGCGCCGGTGACGCCCCGCCCCACTGCCATCCCGACACTGCGGCGTACCACTTCGTCCTCGTCGTGCACCACGGCGCCGGGCTCGCTCCGCGGGACCAGCGTGCCCTGCGGGGTGTACGCGCGGTCGGCGAAGGCCTCCTCGACGGCGGTGAGACCCGCGGCCCCGGCGTGGGCGAGCAGGCGCGAACCGGGGAGTCCGAGGACCGCCAGGTCCCCGCCGGCCAGCCGGACGCCCTCGACCACGGCCGCGGCCTGGTCGTCGTCCCAGACGGCGCGGTTGTAGAGGGCGCCGTGCGGTTTGACGTACGCGACCGTGGAGCCGGCCGCTTCGGCGAAGACCCGCAGGGCGCCGATCTGGTAGGCGATCTCGGCGGTGAGTTCGGCGGGTGGCACATCCATGGAGCGACGCCCGAAGCCGGCCAGGTCGCGGTAGGCGACCTGGGCGCCGATCCGTACGCCCCTGGCGGCCGCGGTGTCGCAGACCCGCCGCATCACGGAGGCGTCGCCCGCGTGGAAGCCGCAGGCCACATTGGCGCTGGTGACGCAGTCGAGCAGCGCGTCGTCATCGGTGAGGGTCCAGTGCCCGAACCCTTCGCCGAGATCCGCGTTGAGATCCATCGGGTTCGTCGGGCTCGCCGGGTTCGTCAGATCCATCACGAGCGCACGCTAGCGATTGTTCAACAATCTGACAAGACCCGGCTCGGAGAGCGGGATGCCGGTACGGTTCACTGGGCACAGAGTGCGCACCTGACGACGCGCACGGCAACAGGCAGGGGACGGGGCATGGCGGGGACTGCGGGCGGCCGGACTTCTCCGGACCTCTCGGAACTGGCGGCGGACAGCGCCTCCCTGGCCCGGTCCGGCACCGCCGAGCGGGTCGCCGCCGTCCTGCGGGACCGGATCACCGAAGGCTACTTCCCGCCGGGCACCCGGCTCTCGGAGGAAAGCATCAGCGGCGCCCTCGCCGTGTCCCGGAACACCCTGCGCGAGGCGTTCCGCCTGCTGTCGCACGAGCGCCTCCTGGAACACCGCCTCAACAAGGGTGTCTTCGTCCGCGTCCTGGCCGTCGAGGACCTGGTGGACATCTACCGGGTCCGGCTGCTCGTCGAGTGCGCCGCCCTGCGGACGCTGGGCGAACCGCCGTACGACCTGACGGCCGTCGAAGCCGCCGTGTCGACGGGCGAGCAGGCGGCACTGGCCGACGACTGGCCCGTCTGCTCGACCGCCAACATCCGCTTCCATCAGGCCCTGACCGGCCTCGCGAACAGTCCCCGCACGGACGAGCTGATGCGCAACGTCCTCGCCGAACTGCGGCTGGCCTTCCACGTGATGGCCGACCCGCGCCGCTTCCACGAGCCCTACCTCACCCGGAACAGGGAGATCGCGGACAGACTCGCCGAGGGCGACGCGGCGGGCGCCGAGCGGATGCTGGCCTTCTACCTGGAGGACTCGCGGCGCCAGCTGGCGGAGGCGTACGCGGAGCGCCTGACCGCGCGATAGCCCCGCCCGGACCGTCCGCCTCGCCGGAACCCCGCTCCGCACGGCCCCGCGCTTCGTGCCGCGTCGGCCCGTGCGGCGCATCGGATGTTCCACAATCCTGGCCATCCACCGAACCCCATCCCTCACCCCACGTGTCGGACCTCCCTCCAGCCACAACCGCACATCACGGGCATTTCGCGCCTGTCATTGCCCGGATCGGGCGAACCGCGCACCGCCTGCCCGATCACACCACGCCCCCACCATGCACATTTCGATCCATGTAACCCACACCCTTGTGGGTTTGTTGAACAATCGCTTAATGTCTCGCGCACCACCCCATCTGATCAGGACCGAGCAGGCCTGCCTGCACGTCCATGCGCGGAAGAAGGCCGACGCGTGATCGTTCTCCTCGGCGTGCTCGTGGTGATCCTCGGATTCGCCACCCGCCGCAACCCCCTCCTCGTGGTGGGTGTCGCAGGCATCGTCACAGGGCTGCTCGGCAAGCTCTCCCCGCAGGAGGTGCTGGCCACATTCGGCAACAGCTTCGCCTCCGCGCGCTCCGTGACCGTCTTCGTCATCACCCTGCCCGTCATCGGGCTTCTCGAGCGGTACGGACTCCAGGAGCAGGCCCGTACTCTCATCGGCAAACTGGGCAGGCTGACCACCGGCCGCTTCCTGGCGCTCTACCTGCTGATCCGTCAGCTCACCGCCTCCGTCGGCCTCACCAGCATCGGCGGCCCCGCGCAGAGTGTGCGGCCGCTGATCGCCCCGATGGCCGAGGCCGCGGCCGAGGCCAAGGCGGGCCGTCCGCTGCCGCAGAAGCTGCGCGAGAAGGTCCGCTCGCACGCGTCCGGCGCCGACACCATCGGCGTGTTCTTCGGTGAGGACTGCTTCATCGCCATCGGATCGATCCTGCTGATCACCGGCTTCGTGAACTCCACGTACGACCAGCACCTCGAACCCTTGCATCTGGCTCTGTGGGCGATCCCCTCCGCGATCTGCGCCTTCCTGATCCACGGGGCCCGCCTGCTCAACCTGGACCGGCAGCTGGAGCGCGAACTCGCCGTCGTCGCCGCCGAGAACGACATGACGGCACACGCCGGGCTCCGGACGGAGGACGCCAAGTGATCAAGTCCGAGTACTTCTTCTGGCTGGTCGGCGCGGTGTTCCTCGTCATGGCCGCGCAGATGGTCGGGGACCGCACCAACCCCAAGCGCTTCGGATCGGCCGGGTTCTGGGGTCTGCTGGGCGCCGCGTTCTTCTACTCCACCGGAGTCGTCGACAAGTCCCTCCCCGCCGAACCGCTGGGCGTCGCCGTCCTGATCCTGATCGTCCTGGGCGGCTGCGGTCTGACCGGCAAGGGCGCATCACACACCCCTTCCCGCGAGAAGCGCGCAGCCTCGGCCGCCCGCCTCGGCAACAAGCTGTTTCTTCCGGCTCTCACCATCCCCGTCGTCGCGATGATCTGCGCGACGCTCGTGAAGAACTGGAAGATCGGTGGCGAACCGGTCCTGGAACCGGGGTACGAGACCATCCTGGGCCTCGGCGTCGGCGCCATCGCCGCACTGATCGTCGGCATGGTGCTGCTGCGCGAGCGGAGGATCTCCGTACCGCTGCACTCCGGTCGCAACATGCTCGAATCGATGGGCTGGGCGCTGATCCTGCCTCAGCTGCTCGCGGTCCTCGGCTCGATCTTCCAGTCCGCCGGCGTCGGCGAGCAGGTCGGAAGGATCAGCGAGGCGGTGCTGCCGGACGGCCAGAAGTTCGTGGCCGTGGCCGTCTACTGCTGCGGCATGGCGCTGTTCACCATCGTCATGGGCAATGCCTTCGCCGCGTTCCCGGTGATGACCGCCGCGATCGGCTGGCCCGTCCTCATCGAGCAGATGAACGGCAACGCGCCCGCGATCCTCGCGATCGGCATGCTCTGCGGCTTCTGCGGCACCCTCGTCACCCCGATGGCCGCCAACTTCAACCTGGTTCCCGCCGCTCTGCTCGAACTCAAGGACCAGTACGGCCCGATCAAGGCCCAGCTCCCCACGGCGGCGGCCCTGCTGGTCTGCAACGTTGCGATCATGGCCCTCTTCGCCTTCTGACCCGCGCCGCCCCTGACCCGAGCCACCCCTGCCCCGACCCGAGCCGCCCCTTGACCCGAGCCGCTCACCCACCCCTCTGGAGTGACCCCGATGTCCCCCGCGCTCCCTGCCGCGTACGCCGTCCCCTTCGCGGAACTGGCCCTCGCCAATGTCGTACGCGAGTACCCCAACGCCCCGGCCCACCTGTACGCCGGCCCCGAGGAACTGGTCGCGCCCCGCACCCTGCACCCCGCCTTCTACGGGGGGTACGACTGGCACTCCACTGTGCACATGCACTGGCTGCTCGTCCGCCTGCTGCGCCGCTTCTCCGCCACCGGCGACCTCCCGGCCACGGTCACCACCCGTGTCCACGAGGTGCTGAACTCCCACCTCACCCCGGAGAACCTCGCCGTCGAGGCGGCGTATCTCCGCAACCGTCCGCACTTCGAACGCCCCTACGGCTGGGCGTGGTTGGTGGCGCTGGCGGCGGAAAGCCGTGCGCTCGGAACCCCCGAGGGCGACCGCTGGGCCGACGCCCTCGCCCCCGCCGTGGAGACGGTCGGCGAACTCCTCACCGTCTGGCTGCCCAAGGCGACCTACCCGATCCGGCACGGGATCCACCCCAACAGCGCCTTCGGCCTCGGCATGGTTCTGGACGCGGGCGAGCGCGCCGGGCTGCCCCGCCCGGTCCTCGACGCGGTGACGGACCGGCTGCGCACCTGGTTCGCCGAGGACCACGACGCCCCCGCCCACTGGGAGCCGTCCGGGCAGGACTTCCTCTCCCCCGCCCTGACCGAGGCGGACGCGATGCGCCGGGTGCTTCCCGTCGCCGAGTTCCGGACCTGGCTGGCCGGGTTCCTGCCGGGGCTGACGGACTCTCCGCTGCTCACCCCGCCCGTGATCTCCGACCACGCGGACCCGCAGATCGGTCACCTCCTGGGCCTCACCCTGAGCCGGGCAGCGGCCCTCCGTACGATCGGCGACGCGCTGGGCGAGGGCCCCGCCCACGCCGCTCTGACCGCTTCGGCCGAGGCTCATCTCGCCGTCGGCCTGCCCTCGGTCTCCTCCGGTGACTTCAGCACGGACCACTGGCTGGCCACCTTCGCCGCACTGGCCCTGGACACCCCGCCCGGCCACTGACCGGTCCGGCGGATCCGGGAACCGTCTCGTGAACTCTCGGACGGGTTTCTCCGGTGAGCGCGAGGTCGCTTCAGCATCCGATGTGCCGTGCCTGCGGAGGTCGATTTCCCGGGCGCCCGACGATCTCGGGGTGACAGGATCGGGTCATGCCTGTCGATCCGCTGCTGATCCGTGCTCGTGGTCTGTGGGAGACGTTGGCCGCCGTTCCGGTGACGTTCGCGCCCTCCGGTGGTTTGACCGTGGTCGCTTCGCCCGGTTCGGGTCTGTGCCCGCCGTCGTGGGCCGGCATCGTGATGCTGGGCGGCGCGGCCATAGCCACGGTGCCCACCGAGGGTGCTGCACAGGTGGTGCGCCGTGTGCTGGCTGCGGTGCCGGCCGGTTCGCTCACTCGGCCCGAAGCGATCACGGCCGTGCTGCCCGTGACCGAGGTACTCGGTCCGGCCACGCTGGCCTACGTCGCGAGGGACGGCTTCCGGCCCACGCCGGCCCATCACGCCGTCGAGGAGCTCGCGCCCGGGCATCGCGGCCTTCGTGAGTTGGTGCGGTCGGCGGGACCGGAGGACGCGGACGAGAGCGGCTTGGAGGAGATCACCTCCCCTGCGTTCGTCGTGCGCGAGGGAACGGACGTGGTGGCCGCGGCGGGATACCGCGCGTGGCCGGTCTCGACCGCGCATGTCTGTGTGCTGACCGACCCGCGGTGGCGAGGCCGCCGACTGGCCCGGCAGACGGCTTCCGCAGCAGTGGCACACGCACTCGCCGCAGGTCTGCTGCCCCAGTGGCGGGCCCGGCCTCCCGCCTCCCGCCAGGTCGCGCGGGCGCTCGGCTTCCTGGAACTCGGGAGCCAGCTCAGCATCCGGCTGGATCCGGGCGGACCCACCGGGAGTGTTTGAGCCGGTCGTCGGTGCCCGCGCCCAAGGGCTGCCCTGCCCGCCGCTCGCCGTGGACGACGGGGGGAATCTACTCTCGTGCGTATGACGGACGACAGCGCGCACGAGAGCGGATCCTCCTCCGACGCCGCGGACGCGCTCCGCGCCCGCTGGAGCGACGCCCTGGTCGCCGTACGAGGGGGCGCGACCGGCCCCGATCCGCTGCCGTACGCCGACAACCTGCTCGCCCGCTGGGCCGAACCGCAGCGCCGTTACCACACCACTGCCCATCTGACGGCGGTCCTCGACCGCATCGACACCCTCGCCGGGCACGCCGCCGACGCGGACGCGGTCCGCCTCGCCGCCTGGTTCCACGACGCGGTGTACCGCCCGGACCGCTCCGAGAACGAGGAGCGCAGCGCCGCCCTCGCCGAGCGCGCCCTGCCCGAGGCCGGTGCCCCGGACTCCGTCACCGCCGAGGTCGCCCGGCTGGTCCGGCTCACCGTCACCCATGACCCCGCGGACGGCGACACCAACGGCCAGGTGCTGTGCGACGCGGACCTGGCCATCCTGGCGGCCGCCCCGAAGGAGTACGCGGCGTACGCGGCGCAGGTGCGGGACGAGTACGGCTTCGTCCCCGACGATGCCTTCCGGGGCGGGCGTGCGGCCGTCCTGCGGCAGCTGCTCGGACTGCCGCGGCTGTTCCGTACGCCGCACGCGTTCGCCGAGTGGGAGCCGCGGGCCCGGCAGAACCTGCTGACGGAGCTGGAACTGCTCACCCGTTGAGACAGCCGACGGGATACCTAGATACGGGAATGCAACGGTCACGATCGCTGTTGGCAGCTGTCATGCCCGACTCTGCCGTTCGCCGCCGTACCCGCATGCCTCTGGCCGTATACATTCTGGGCCTCTCGGTCTTCGCCCTCGGCACGAGCGAGTTCATGCTCTCGGGGCTGCTGCCACCGATCGCCGACGACATGAACGTGTC
This sequence comes from Streptomyces sp. NPDC057486, assembly GCF_042802415.1. Classification (NCBI taxonomy): domain Bacteria; kingdom Bacillati; phylum Actinomycetota; class Actinomycetes; order Kitasatosporales; family Streptomycetaceae; genus Streptomyces; species Streptomyces sp. NPDC057486. The sequence goes on from NZ_JBHVEE010000001.1 coordinate 280,488, forward strand.
GATCCCCCGGGCCGGGCTCCTCATATCCGCCTTCGCCATCGGCATGGTGATCGGCGCGCCCCTGTTGGCCGTGGCCACGCTCCGGCTGCCGCGCCGCACCACCCTCATCACACTGATCTCGGTCTTCGGCCTCGGGCAGGTCGCGGGTGCGCTCGCGCCGACGTACGAGGTGCTCTTCGCCTCCCGGGTGGTGAGCGCCTTCGCGTGCGCCGGGTTCTGGGCGGTGGGTGCGGCGGTCGCCATCGCGACGGTGCCGGTGAACGCGCGGGCCAGAGCGATGGCCGTGATGATCGGCGGGCTGTCGATCGCGAACGTCCTCGGCGTACCGCTGGGGGCGTTCCTCGGTGAGAACCTCGGCTGGCGGTCGGCGTTCTGGGCGGTCGGCGCGGCGTCCGCCGTGGCGCTCGTCGGTGTCGCGACGCTCATCCCCCGCATCCCGCTCCCCGAGGAGAAGCCGCAGCTCAAGCGGGAGATGTCCATCTACCGCGACCGGCAGGTGTGGCTGTCGATCGTGATCACGGCGCTCGCGGCCGGCGGGGTCTTCTGCGCGTTCAGCTATCTGGCGCCGTTGCTGACGGACGTCGCCGGGCTGGATTCGGGGTGGGTACCGACGGTTCTCGCGCTGTTCGGGATCGGGGCGCTGGTCGGTACGACGATCGGCGGCCGGGTCGCGGACGCGCACCTCTTCGGGGTGCTGATGAGCGGTATCGCGGCCTCGACGGTCTTCCTGGTCGCGCTGGCGCTGTTCGCCTCGAACCAGGTCGCGGCGGTCGGGCTCGCGTTCCTGCTGGGTCTGTCGGCGTTCTACACGGCCCCGGCGCTGAACGCCCGGATGTTCAACATCGCGGGCGCGGCCCCGACCCTGGCGGGCGCGACGACGACCGCCGCTTTCAACCTGGGCAACACGGGTGGCCCCTGGCTGGGCGGCACAGTGATCGACGCGGACTTCGGCTTCGAGGCGACGGCCTGGGCGGGCGCGGCGATGACGGTCCTGGCACTGGTCGCCGTGGTGCTCTCGCTGCGACTGCACGGCGGAGGCAGGTCGCGCCGGGTGACCGGGTCGCCCGCCGCGATGTCGTCGCCGACGTCGGTCGACGTGGAAGCGGGGAGCTCCTCCGCCGCCTGAGCGGGGTGGCTTCGGCAGTCGGTTCAGCCGCCGGGCACCCAGCCGGGCGCCCGGCGGCCCTTGGGGCGCCGTAGTCCCGCCTCCGTGAGCCGGCGGACGAGCTCCTTGGAGCCGACCTCGCGGGCCCCGGCCCGCACCGCGTCCGCGTACCTCGTTTCCGGTACGTCGTAGTGGTCCCGCTCGAACGCCTGCGGCGGGCAGCCGATGGCGGCGGCGAACGCGTGCAGTTCGTCGAAGGACACGTCGCTGACCAGATGCGACCAGAGCCGACCGTGGCCCGGCCAGTCGGGCGGGTCGATGTAGACCGTCACCGGCCCAGCACTCCGCTCAGCGCGCCCACGGGCGCCACCATCACGGTCGCCTTGGTGCAGACCCAGCGCGGGTCCGGGCCCAGCTCCGGTTCGACGTCGAGGGCGTGCGGGTCGCCCGCGTCGCACACGGGGCAGAGCGGCCAGCGGCCGTACCGCTCCAGCAGCGCGTCCTGGACGTCCTGGGCGACGAGGCCGACGACGTATTCCACGCCGTCCGGCCAGTGCTCGACCCACCAGCGCCGGTGCGTCACCGCGTCCTCGACGAGCGAGACGATCTCGGCCTCGGCGACACCGCCTGCGGCGAGATCGGCCATGACCAGGGCGCGGGCGGTGTGCAGCGCCTGCTCCAGGCGGTTCAGCTCCATGCAGCCATTGTCACCCCGAGTGCGGACAGGTCCCGCGTCCGGTTACCCGTCCCGTCCTCCGTTCCGTCAGAGGTCGGGACCGAAGGGGGTTGACGGACCGCAGGGTTGAAAATATCTTTCAAATGTGACCAATGACCTGAAGGAAAGTTTCAGCGGGGATGCGCCGCCGGCACCGGCCGCACTCGCGGCCAAGGTGCGGACGCTCGCGCCCTCCATGACGCGCTCCATGCAGCGGGTCGCCGAGGCCGTAGCCGGTGACCCGGCCGGCTGCGCCGCCCTCACGGTCACCGGTCTCGCCGAGCTCACCGGTACCAGCGAGGCGACCGTGGTCCGCACGGCCCGCCTCCTCGGCTACCCCGGCTACCGGGATCTGCGCCTCGCCCTCGCCGGGCTCGCCGCCCACCAGCAGTCCGGCCGCGCCCCTTCCGTCACGGCGGACATAGCCGTCGACGACCCGATCGCCGACGTGGTCGCCAAGCTCGCCTTCGACGAGCAGCAGACCCTCGCGGACACGGCCGCCGGACTCGACACGGTACAGCTCGGTGCCGCCGTCGCCGCCGCGTCGACCGCCCGCCGGATCGACATCTACGGTGTCGGCGCCTCCTCTCTCGTCGCCCAGGACCTGGGGCAGAAGCTGCTCCGTATCGGCCTGATCGCGCACGCACACATGGACCCGCACCTGGCTGTCACCAACGCCGTGCAGCTCCGCTCCGGCGATGTGGCGATCGCGATCACCCACTCCGGTTCCACCGGTGACGTGATCGAACCGCTCCGGGTGGCGTTCGACCGGGGCGCGACGACGATCGCGATCACCGGCCGCCCCGACGGCCCGGTGACGCAGTACGCGGACCACGTGCTGACCACGTCCACCGCCCGCGAGAGCGAGCTGCGCCCCGCCGCCATGTCGAGCCGGACGAGCCAGCTCCTCGTCGTGGACTGCCTGTTCATAGGGGTTGCCCAGCGGACGTACGAGACGGCAGCCCCGGCGCTCGCCGCCTCGTACGAGGCACTGGCCCACCGCCACACCCCCCGCACCCGCTGAACCGTACGAGCCACAAGTTCGAGAAAGCAGAGCCGCTCTCCATGACCTCCACCACCGACGCCAACGCCGCGACGCCCGATCAGCCCTCCGAGTACGGGGAGCTGCGCGCCGAACTCGCCACCCTCACCACCGAGGCGTTCCGGCCCGAGCTCGCCGAGATCGACCGGCTGGCCACGCCGGAGATTGCCCGGATCATGAACGGCGAGGACCAGTCCGTCCCCTCCGCCGTCGCCGCCCGGCTGCCCGAGATCGCCGCGGCGATCGACGGGGTCGCCGCACGCATGGCCCGCGGTGGCCGGCTGATCTACGCGGGCGCGGGCACCGCGGGCCGGCTCGGCGTCCTGGACGCCAGCGAGTGCCCGCCCACGTTCAACACCGACCCGTCCGAGGTGGTCGGTCTGATCGCGGGCGGCCCGTCCGCGATGGTCACAGCGGTCGAGGGCGCCGAGGACAGCAAGGAGCTGGCCGCCGCCGACCTCGACGGACTGGATCTCACCCCGGACGACACGGTGGTCGGCATCTCCGCCTCCGGCCGTACGCCGTACGCGATCGGGGCCGTCGAACACGCCCGCGCCAAGGGGGCGCTGACCATCGGCCTGTCCTGCAACGCGGACTCGGCGCTCGGCGCCGCGGCCGAGCACCCCATCGAGGTCGTCGTCGGCCCGGAGCTCCTCACCGGCTCGACCCGCCTGAAGGCCGGTACGGCGCAGAAGCTCGTCCTCAACATGCTGTCGACGATCACGATGATCCGACTCGGCAAGACGTACGGAAACCTCATGGTCGACGTCCGCGCCTCCAACGAGAAGCTGCGCGCCCGCTCCCGCCGGATCGTTTCCCTCGCCACCGGCGCCTCCGACGCGGAGATCGAAGCCGCGCTCGCCGCCACCGACGGCGAGGTGAAGAACGCGATCCTCGCCATCCTCGGCCAGGTCGACGGTCCGACCGCCGCCACGCTCCTGTCCGCGTCCGACGGCCGCCTCCGCGCCGCCCTCGCGGCAGCACCCCGCACCACCTGACCCATCCGGGGCACCGCTCCGCACCCCCCGCACAGCAAGGCACCACGCACCATGGCTACAGAAGACAAGAACCGCGCCACTGCCGCCGCGATCCTTCCGCTCGTTGGTGGCGCCGCGAACGTCAGCTCCGTCGTCCACTGCATGACCCGGCTCCGGCTGGGTCTGCGTGACCGCTCGCTCGTCGACGACGAGGCCCTGAAGGCGCTCCCCGCCGTCATGGGTGTGGTCGAGGACGACACGTACCAGATCGTCCTCGGCCCGGGCACCGTCGCCCGGGTCACCCCGGAGTTCGAGCAGCTGGTGGAGGAGGGCCGGGCAGCAGAACCGGCGCCCGCGCACACCACCACCGCGGACGAACTCGCCGCCCAGGGCGCCGCGATCAAGGCGGCCCGGAAGGCGAAGAACGCCACCCCGTTCAAGCTCTTCCTCCGGAGGATCGCGAATGTCTTCGTCCCGCTGATCCCGGCGCTCATCGGCTGCGGCATCATCGCCGGGCTCAACGGCCTGCTGGTGAACCTGGGCTGGCTGACGTCGGTCACCCCCGCCCTCGCCGCGATGGCGTCCGGCTTCATGGCGCTGATCGCCGTGTTCGTCGGCCACAACACGGCGAAGGAGTTCGGCGGCACGCCGATCCTCGGCGGTGCGGTCGCCGCGATCATCGTCTTCCCGGGCGTCGCGAACATCGAGGCGTTCGGCCAGAAGCTCTCCCCGGGCCAGGGCGGTGTGCTGGGCGCGCTCGGCGCGGCCGTCCTCGCGGTGTACGTGGAGAAGTGGTGCCGCCGCTGGGTCCCGGAGGCGCTGGACGTCCTGGTCACCCCGACGCTGACGGTGCTGGTCTCCGGCCTGGTGACGATCTTCGGCCTGATGTACGTGGCCGGCGAGGTCTCCACCGCGATCGGCGACTTCGCCAACTGGCTGCTCTCCAACGGTGGTGCGGGCGCAGGGCTGATCCTCGGCGGGTTCTTCCTTCCCCTGGTGATGCTGGGCCTGCACCAGGCGCTGATCCCGATCCACACCACTCTGATCGAGCAGCAGGGCTACACGGTCCTGCTCCCGATCCTGGCCATGGCGGGCGCGGGCCAGGTCGGCGCGGCCCTTGCGGTCTACCTCCGCCTCCCGCGCAACGAGTCGATCCGCAGGACGATCAAGTCGGCTCTCCCGGCAGGCCTGTTGGGCGTCGGCGAACCGCTGATCTACGGCGTCAGCCTCCCCCTCGGCCGCCCGTTCGTCACGGCATGCGTGGGCGGTGCGTTCGGCGGCGCGTTCGTCGGTCTCTTCAACCAGCTGGGCAGCGCGGTCGGTTCGACGGCGATCGGCCCGTCCGGCTGGGCCCTGTTCCCGCTCCTGGACGGCAACCACGGCCTCGGCACGACGATCGCGATCTACGCGGGCGGCCTGCTGGTCGGCTACCTGGCGGGCTTCGTCGCCACGTACTTCTTCGGCTTCAGCAGGGACCTGCTGGCGGAGTTCAACGTGTCGCAGGAGCCGGCGGCTTCGACGGTCGCGGCGACGGGCAGCCCGGCCGCCCCGACCACGGACCCGGCGCAGGAACCTGCCCGCGCCTGATCCCGTCACGCAACGGAGGGCGGCACCCGCACCGGGTGCCGCCCTTCACGCTTCTCAGGGCAGCCTCCCCTCCCGGTTGACCTCCCTGACCCTGGCCCGCAGCACTTCCCCGGGCGGGGCCGGCTGCACAGCCTCCGGCGGGCAGTCCCACTCCGCACCGCCGCCCGGCGGCCGCAGCTGTACGTACGGCCCGACGCGCCCCATCACGCGCCCCACCCGCCCGTCCCGGGAGTCCACCGCGAACGACCCGGGCTCCGGCATACACGGTTCGAGCCCCTCACTCGTCATGACCGGCCTCCCTGTTGCCCGTCCGTGCCGGCACAGCACTCAGCCGGTGCCGTATCGACGGTGCACCGCCCGAGGTCCACCAGCGGCGCGGGCTCGTTCCCCGCGCACGACACCGGATCGACCCACAGCGACGGCAGCGTGAGCCCCACGCTCTTCAGCCCTTGCCTCAACTTCTCCACCGCGTCCTCCGCCTCCCCCACTCTTCCGGCAGCAACCCGTCGTCGCTCTGTAGTGGTCATCCTGCACACCTTCCACGTTCCGTAACCGCAATGCACACCCAGCGTGTCCAACGCGCGGTCGGCCCGGAAAGGGCGCAGAGCCGACAACCGCATGTGTGTCACAGGGAGTTGTCATGCCGGGCCCCGAGAAACGCGACCCGTCCTCCTCTTCGCGCGCCCTCCTCGGCGCCGAACTCCGGCACCGAAGAGACAAATCCGGTCTCTCCCAGGAAGAACTCGGTCTCCCGCTCTTCATCAGCGGCTCGTTCATCTGCCAACTGGAGTCCGGTACACGCCGGATGCAGGTGGACCAGGCCCAGAAGTTCGGCGAAATCCTGCGCGCGGACGGATTCTTCGTACGGAACTGCGTCGCCCTGAAGAAGTCGAAGTACCCGGATCACTTCGCGGAGGCGGCGGAGGCGGAAGCCGTCGCGAAGACCATCCAGGAGTACGCATCTCAGCTGATTCCCGGTCTGCTGCAGACGGAGGCGTACGGTGCGAACGCTCCGGCGTTCCGGTGAAACGAACGACCCCTGTCGGTGCGGAAGCACCGAACAGGGGTCTGACCACCAAGATCGAAAGTGCGCGCTGCGGACCGCGCTGAACAACCTCCGGCGGGCCGGGCATCTGCGCCGGGGCAGCGAGCACCTCGTCGGCTCGGGCGGCGCGCCGGGTGACGCGTACGTTCTCCTCCCGCACACCGTGCGACGACGACTGGTGGGCGGCGTTCACCAGCGGCGACATACCGCCGGAACAGCAACGGCCCACCCGCTCCCGGGCCGTCGGTGCCGCCGCCGCGGACATGGCATCGGCCCCCTGGACCCGTGCAGGTCCAGGGGGCCGATGTACGACCGAACTACCGATCCGTCAGGATCAGAAGTCCATGTCACCGCCCGGCATGCCGCCCGGAGCGGCCGCAGCGGCCTTCTCCGGCTTGTCGGCGATGACGGCCTCGGTGGTCAGGAACAGCGCGGCGATCGACGCGGCGTTCTGCAGAGCGGAGCGCGTGACCTTCGCCGGGTCGAGAATGCCCTCGGCGATCATGTCGACGTACTCGCCGGACGCGGCGTTCAGGCCGTGACCGATCGGCAGGTTGCGCACCTTCTCGACGACGACGCCACCCTCGAGACCACCGTTGACGGCGATCTGCTTGAGCGGGGCCTCCAGCGCCAGCTTGACGGCGTTGGCGCCGGTCGCCTCGTCACCCGAGAGCTCCAGCTTCTCGAAGACGGCGGAAGCCTGCAGCAGCGCGACGCCACCACCGGCGACGATGCCCTCCTCGACGGCCGCCTTCGCGTTGCGAACGGCGTCCTCGATGCGGTGCTTGCGCTCCTTGAGCTCGACCTCGGTGGCGGCACCGGCCTTGATGACGGCCACGCCGCCGGCCAGCTTCGCCAGGCGCTCCTGGAGCTTCTCGCGGTCGTAGTCCGAGTCGGAGTTCTCGATCTCGGCACGGATCTGGTTGACGCGACCCTGAACCTGGTCGGTGTCACCGGCGCCGTCGACGATCGTCGTCTCGTCCTTGGTGATGACGACCTTGCGGGCACGGCCCAGCAGGTCCAGGCCGGCGTTCTCGAGCTTGAGACCGACCTCCTCGGAGATGACGGTGCCACCGGTGAGGATGGCGATGTCGCCGAGCATGGCCTTGCGGCGGTCACCGAAGCCCGGGGCCTTGACGGCGACGGACTTGAAGGTGCCACGGATCTTGTTGACGACCAGGGTCGACAGGGCCTCGCCCTCGACGTCCTCGGCGATGATCAGCAGCGGCTTGCCGGACTGCATGACCTTCTCCAGCAGCGGAAGGAGGTCCTTCACGTTGCTGACCTTGGAGTTGACGATCAGGATGTACGGGTCGTCCAGGGCCGACTCCATGCGCTCCATGTCGGTGGCGAAGTACGCCGAGATGTAGCCCTTGTCGAAGCGCATACCCTCGGTGAGCTCCAGCTCCAGACCGAAGGTCTGGGACTCCTCGACGGTGATGACGCCTTCCTTGCCGACCTTGTCCATCGCCTCGGCGATGAGCTCGCCGATCTGGGTGTCGGCGGCGGAGATGGAGGCCGTCGAAGCGATCTGCTCCTTGGTCTCCACGTCCTTGGCCTGCTCCAGCAGGGCGGCGGAGACGGCCTCGACGGCCTTCTCGATACCCCGCTTGAGGGCCATCGGGTTGGCACCCGCGGCGACGTTGCGCAGGCCCTCACGGACGAGCGCCTGGGCGAGAACGGTGGCGGTGGTCGTACCGTCGCCGGCGACGTCGTCCGTCTTCTTGGCGACTTCCTTGACCAGCTCGGCGCCGATCTTCTCGTACGGGTCCTCGAGCTCGATCTCCTTGGCGATGGAAACACCATCGTTGGTGATCGTGGGCGCGCCCCACTTCTTCTCGAGGACGACGTTGCGGCCCTTGGGGCCAAGGGTGACCTTGACGGCGTCGGCGAGCTGGTTCATCCCGCGCTCGAGACCGCGCCGTGCCTCCTCGTCGAACGCGATGATCTTGGCCATGTGAAGTGGTCCTCCCGGACAGGGGTGGATTTCTCCGGACCGAGTGGCGCCCGCGACGGACGGCCTGCGCGCCCGGTGGTTCCTTGCCCCACCAAGCCTGCGGGCCTCACCGGCCCGGTCCAAGTTCTGTCACTCTCACCTGGAGAGTGCTAACGCCAATGATTAGCACTCGACCCCCCCGAGTGCAAGCGCCCCCGGCGGTTGTGGACAACCCGGGAGCCGGGCGACGGCGCGCGGAGTGCCGGGTGGCGCGACGGGCGGGGGCACGCACGAAGGGCCCGCCCCCCGGTGGGTACGGGCCCTTCGTGCGTGAGTGGTGTCGTTGGCCGACCGCGCCGAGCTCAGCCGACGGCGAGCTTGACCATGTCCGCCTGCGGCCCCTTCTGGCCCTGCGAGATTTCGAATTCAACTCGCTGACCCTCTTCGAGGGTGCGGTACCCGTCCATCTGGATCGCGCTGTAGTGGACGAAAACATCCGCACCACCGTCGACCGCGATGAAGCCGTACCCCTTCTCCGCGTTGAACCACTTGACGGTGCCCTGAGCCATGCCTAACTCCCCTATTACTGGCCCTTGCGCAGGACCGCACTTCGCGGACCCGGGTCAGAACTCACCCTCCGACAGGAGAGGGTGCGTGCGCCGGAACGCGTCGACCGCGGCCGAATGTATCTGCCCAACTGCCCTCTGCAACAGGTCAATCGGACGAGAATTCTGGGCAGCGCCGAGCACCCGAATATGAGGAATTTATGCGATTCCAGGGCAAGTCGGGCCGGACAAAGGCCACTTACGGCGCAAGGAGTTGGAACACTTTGGCTGCATCTTGTCGCGGGCGGGCGCATTCTCATATGCGGTCGGCACGGGCAGCGGAGGGGACTTCCCAACTCTACCGCGCTCAACCATGCAGAATTGCCCCCTCCGCTTAGCTCGCAGAGGGGGCAATTCCGGTAACGCTGCGGAGTCGGCCGCACAGGCCGACTCCACGTCAGCAGCCGCCCGCGACCGCCGGGATGATGGAGATGCCCGCGCCGTCCGGGGTCGCCGTCTCCAGACCGCCCTCGAAGCGCACGTCGTCGTCGTTGACGTACACGTTCACGAAGCGGCGGAGCTTGCCCTGGTCGTCCAGGACACGCGCGGCGATGCCCGGGTGGTTCTGCTCCAGCGACTCGATGACCTGGGAGAGGGTCGAGCCCTCGGCCGGGACCTCGGCCTGACCGCCCGTGTAGGTGCGCAGGATGGTGGGGATACGGACCTTGACGCTCATGTGGGTGCCTTCCTTACGTCTCGGGTGGTCGGGTCAGCCGTTGGCGAGGCCGGCGTCACGGAACGCGTCCAGGCTGGGCCGGATGGTCGCGGTCGGGCCGGTCGTCGGGGCGACCGCATCCAGAGTCTTCAGACCGTCACCGGTGTTCAGGACGACCGTGGTGAGCGTCGGGTCCAGCAGACCCGCCTCGATCAGCTTCCTCGTCACGCCGACCGTCACCCCGCCCGCCGTCTCGGCGAAGATGCCCTCGGTGCGGGCCAGCAGCTTGATCGCGTCGACGATCTGTTCGTCGTTGACGTCCTCGACCGCGCCGCCGGTGCGGCGGGCGATGTCCAGGACGTACGGACCGTCGGCCGGATTGCCGATCGCCAGGGACTTGGCGATCGTGTTCGGCTTCTGCGGGCGCACGACGTCGTGACCGGCCTTGAAGGCCGTGGAGACCGGGGAGCAGCCCTCGGCCTGGGCGCCGAAGATCTTGTACGGCTTGTCCTCGACGAGACCGAGCTTGATCAGCTCCTGAAGACCCTTGTCGATCTTCGTGAGCTGCGAGCCCGACGCGATCGGGATGACGAGCTGGTCGGGCAGCTGCCAGCCGAGCTGTTCGCAGATCTCGTACGCGAGCGTCTTGGAACCCTCGCCGTAGTACGGGCGCAGGTTGACGTTGACGAAGCCCCAGCCCTCACCGAGCGGGTCGCCGATGAGCTCCGAGCAGAAGCGGTTGACGTCGTCGTAGTTGCCCTCGATGCCGACCAGCTCACCGCCGTACACCGCGGCCATGACGACCTTGCCCTGCTCCAGGTCGTGCGGGATGAACACGCAGGACCGGAAGCCGGCCCGGGCGGCGGCCGCGCCCACCGCACCGGCGAGGTTGCCGGTGGAGGAGCAGGAGAGGGTGGTGAAACCGAAGGCGCGGGCGGCCTCGACGGCGATCGCGACGACGCGGTCCTTGAAGGAGTGCGTCGGGTTGCCGGAGTCGTCCTTGACGTACAGCCCGCCGGTGACACCCAGCTCACGGGCGAGGTTGTCGGCCTTGACCAGCTTGGTGAAGCCGGGGTTGATGTTGGGCTTGTCCGCGACATCGGCGGGGACGGGCAGCAGCGGCGCGTAGCGCCAGATGTTGTTCGGTCCGGCCTCGATGCGCTTCTTCAGCTCGTCCGGGGAGCCGCTCGGCAGGTCGTACGCCACTTCGAGCGGCCCGAAACAGGACGCGCAGGCGAAAAGGGGACCGAGCTCGAAACGCTCTCCGCACTCGCGGCAGGAAAGTGCCGCTGCGGGGCCGAGGTCGACGGCGCCAGTGGAAGAATCGGTGCTTACTGCAACAGTCTGCGCAGCCATGATGGCGAGGCCCTTTCTCCTCATCTTCCTCGCGGCGCATTTCGCCACGAGCCGGAATTGGCACCTTCCCCACCTGACCTCGCGGTCGGCGGGAGGGTTGCCGGGACTTCAACGGGCCGTTCCCTCAGTCCCTCTGGATGAGCGCTATGGCACTGGGTCGTCGACCCAGGCATTTATTGGCGGAGGACCCCGACATGCGCCGGTCATCCGCGTTGTTCAAGACTGTAACCGAAGCATCGGACGGTTGAGACAGTCGTCCGAACCGCGAGATGGATCACATACAGGGAGTATCGACCGTGCTGGAAGAGGTCGAACGCTGGCTGGCCAGGCGTTCCTGGTCGGCAGCCGACCGCCCGCTGGACCGGCTCGTCGCCGCCAAGGGCCGGGACCCGCGGCGCGGGAGTGTGAGCGTGGTGCTGCCCGCCCTGAACGAGGAGGCGACGGTCGGCGCCATCGTCGAGACGATCCGGGTCGAGCTGATGGAGAAGGTGCCGCTGGTCGACGAGCTGCTGGTGATCGACTCCGGCTCGACGGACGGCACGGCGGAAGTCGCCCGGAAGGCGGGCGCCCGAGTGGTGCACCGCGACGCGATACTCCCGCGCATACCCGCGCTCCCCGGCAAGGGCGAGGTCCTGTGGCGCTCGCTCCTGGTCACCAGCGGTGACATCGTCTGCTTCATAGACGCCGACCTGAGGGACTTCTCCGCCGACTTCGTCTCCGGCATCGTCGGCCCGCTGCTCACCGACCCCGGGGTGCAGTTCGTCAAGGCGATGTACGACCGCCCCCTGGGCGACACCGCTGGTCAGGGCGGCCGCGTCACGGAGCTGGTGGCCCGCCCGCTGCTCAATCTGCACTGGCCACAGCTGGCCGGCTTCGTCCAGCCGCTCGGCGGCGAATACGCGGTACGGCGCTCGCTGCTGGAGCGGCTTCCGTTCCCCGTCGGCTACGGAGTGGAACTCGGCCTGCTGGTGGACTCCCTGCACACCGTCGGGCTGGACGCGCTGGCACAGGTCGACGTGGGGGTGCGCAGACACCGCCACCAGGACGGCCAGGCGCTGGGACGGATGGCTGCGGCGATCTATCGCACCGCTCAACTCCGGCTTTCCCGAGGTCACTTGGTACGTCCGGCCCTGACCCAGTTCGAGCGGGGCGAGGACGGCTTCGTACCGCGCACCCATCCGGTGGACACGGAGGAGCGGCCCCCGATGCGCGAGATCACGGAGTACGTTTCGCGCCGCGCGGCCTGACGTGACCTGACTTCGCACGTTTGGGTGGTTCGCGATCGGGCTAGATTCCGCAACATGGTCTCCGAGCACGCGGTCACGTCGGCTGCCCAGGTACTCGTCGCGTCCAACCGCGGCCCCGTCTCGTACGCGCTGCGCGCGGACGGTTCGATCGGCGCCAGACGGGGCGGCGGGGGGCTCGTCTCCGGCCTGAGCGCGGTCGAGGACAAGCTCTGGGTCTGCGCGGCGCTCGGCGACGGGGACAGGGCGGCGGTCCGGCACGGGATCGCCGAGCCGGGCGTACGGATGCTCGACATCGACGCCGACGTCCACGCCGACGCGTACAACGGCATCGCGAACTCGGTGCTCTGGTTCGTCCACCACATGCTGTACCAGACACCGCTGGATCCGGTCTTCGACGCGGAGTTCCGCCGGCAGTGGGCGTCATTCGAAACGTACAACCTGGCCTTCGCGCGGGCACTCGCCGAGGAGGCCGGCGAGGGCGCCGCGGTGCTGGTGCAGGACTACCACCTGGCGCTGGTCCCGGGCATGCTCCGCGAGCTGCGGCCCGACCTGCGGATCGGCCACTTCTCGCACACCCCGTGGGCCCCGGTCGACTACTTCCGGCTGCTGCCCGACGACATCGCCGAGCAATTGCTGCGCGGCATGCTCGGCGCGGACCGGGCGGGCTTCCTGACCCGGCGGTGGGCGGACGCGTTCATCGGCTGCTGCACCGAGATCCTGGGCGGCACGGGCCGGACGAGGATCGGCGTGCACGGTCTGGGCGCGGACGCGGACTTCCTGCGCCGCCGCGCGCACGAGGCGGACGTGGACGAACGGATGGCGGTGCTGCGGGAGCAGGTGGGCGGCACCGGCCGAAAGACGATCGTGCGGGTGGACCGTACGGAGCTGTCCAAGAACATCGTGCGCGGGCTGCTGGCGTACCGGGAGCTGCTGAACACCCGCCCGCAGTGGCGCGAGCGGGTGGTGCATGTGGCGTTCGCGTACCCGTCGCGGCAGGACCTGACGGTGTACCGGGAGTACACGGCCGAGGTGCAGAGGCTGGCGGACGACATCAACTCGGCGTACGGGACACCCGATTGGACCCCGGTCCTGCTCCATGTGAACGACGACTTCGCGCGCTCGCTGGGGGCGTACCGGCTGGCGGACGTGGCGCTCGTCAACCCGATCCGCGACGGCATGAACCTCGTCGCCAAGGAGGTCCCGGTGGTCTCCGACGCGGGCTGCGCGCTGGTGCTGTCACGGGAGGCGGGGGCGTACGAGGAGCTGGGCGCCGACGCGATCGTGGTGAACCCCTACGACGTGTCCGCGACGGCGGCCGCCCTGCACGAGGCGCTGACGATGCCGGACGGGGAACGGGCGGAGCGCTCGAAGCGGCTGGCCGCTGCGGCGACGGCGCTGCCGCCGCAGCAGTGGTTCCTGGAGCAGCTGGAGGCGCTGCGGCAGGGGTGACGTCGCCCGTCACCCCTCGATGGGACCCGACCGGAGACGGTGCGCCAAGGCCGAGAGAAACTCCACGACGGCTCCCGGTCCCGGCAGCAACAGGTCGGCGCGCTCGGCCAGTTCGGGCACTTCGGCGCTGCCGCTGCAGACCAGCAGGCCCGGAATGCCGTCGGGGCCCTCGGCGCGGAGCTTCTCCACGGCCGCGTAGGCCGCGAGGTCGCCCAGGTCGTCGCCGGCGAAGAGAACGGACTCGGCGTCCGTCTCCCGGACGAACTCCGTGAGCGCCACACCCTTGTCCATGCCGGGCGGTCGCAGCTCCAGGACGAGACGGCCCGGTTCGACGATCAGCCCGTGCCGGGCGGCGAGCGCACCGAGCGGGCCGCGCAGCGCGTCGAACGCGGCCTGCGGGTCGGCGGCACGGCGGGTGTGGACCGCGAGCGCCCGGCCCTTCTCCTCGATCCAGGTGCCGCGCCAGGAGGCGAACCGTTCGAGCAGGACGGGGAGTTCGGCGCGGACCGCGGCGACGCCCGGGTGCGGGGCGGGGGCGTGGACGGCGCCGGAGACGGCGTCCCAGCGTTCGGCGCCGTAGTGGCCGAGAACGACGAGGTGGTCAAGGCCCGGGACGCCGGCGAAGCCGCCGTGCCGGACCGCGACGTCGGCCGGGCGACCGGTGATCACGGCGACGGAGGCGACCTTCGGAGCGAGCGCGGCCAGGGCCGGGACGGTGCCGGGGTGGGCGCGGGCCTGTTCCGGGTCCGGGACGATCTCGGCGAGGGTGCCGTCGAAATCGAGCGCGACGACCGCGCGCTCGGGGCGGGCGAGGAGAGCGGCGAGGCCTTCGCGGCCGGCCGGGGTGGTGGGGGTCGGCAGGGACTGTTCCGGAGTGCTGCCCATGGGTCGAGGGTATCGAGGGTGGTGCGGTGCGGCTACGGCCGGCGCCCACGCTCGGCCCGTTCCCCCGCCCACGCTTCCCGCAATCGGTGGCTCCGCACCGGGGCACCCGCTCCTCCGTCGCCTGAGGGGCCGGATGCGCGGCGACGCCGCAGCATCACCGCCGCCCCCGCCGAGCCTCCCGGATCCGTCGCAGCCGGTTCACCGTCACCGGGTCCTCCTCCAGTGCCCGCCGGTCGTCCAGGAGTGCGTTCAGCAGCTGGTAGTAGCGCGTCGGCGAGATGCCCAGGCCCTCCCGGATCTCCCGCTCCTTCGCCCCCGGGCCGGGCCACGAGCGCCGTTCCACGGCCAGGACCGCACGCTCCCGGTCGGAGAGCCCGGTGCCGGGGTGGTCGGCGGGGCCGTCGGCAGGGGGCTCCGCTTCGGCGGAGCTGTCGTCGGGGGCGGTCATATGAGCCAACATATCGCCCGCCTCCGGGCCCGCTACCCGGCCACCCGCCCCTCCGCGCCCTCCGCCTTCGACGCCTCCGCCGAGATCGAACCGAGCACGGCGGCTGTTTCGTCGAGCGTCCGTGTCCGACCCGCGGTGAGCCGCATGAGGAACGTGTACGCACGGATCGTCCAGCCCGCGAGCACGAAACCATGCACCTGGTCCGGCATGTGTGCGCAGGTGCGACACCCCGCCTCTCACTCGATCGAGCGACCCACCACGTCCGCGCCGACACGCTGCGACGATCACGCCGCAGCCGATCCGATGGCGGATCCGATCCGGGCGCAGCGCCTCGCGGTCGAGATCGCGGGGGCGCAGGGGTACGACCCGGACCACCCCCGCAATCTGTCGCACAGCGTGATCCCGGCTCCCTGAACTCGACAGAAGACCCGGTCAAAGGCGTGCTCCGGAGCGCACTCCGGGGCTTTGCCACACTTTTGTATGGATCCTCAACAAACAGCAATAGTGGACTAGACCTATCGGGGGTCCACGGGCGAAACTGTCTCCCGTGAAACACGTCATCGCCCTCGATGTGGGCGGCACCGGAATGAAGGCCGCACTGGTCGGGGCCGACGGCACTCTGCTGCACGAGGCCCGGCGCGCAACCGGCAGGGAGCGCGGACCCGACGCCGTCGTGGAGTCGATCCTCGCCTTTGCCGCGGAACTGCGCGCCCACGGGGAGGAACGCTTCGGCGAGAGCGCCGTCGCGGCCGGTGTCGCCGTGCCCGGCATCGTCGACCCGGAGAACGGGATCGCGGTCTACGCCTCGAACCTGGGCTGGCGCGACGTCCCCCTGCGCACCCTGCTCGGCGAACGGCTCGGCGGCGTACCCGTCGCGCTCGGCCACGACGTCAGGACCGGCGGCCTCGCCGAGGGCAGGATCGGCGCGGGCAGGGGCGCCGACCGCTTCCTGTTCGTCCCGCTCGGCACCGGCATCGCCGGAGCCATCGGTATCGCGGGCACCATCGAGGCGGGCGCGCACGGGTACGCGGGCGAGATCGGGCACATCGTGGTCCGGCCGGACGGGCCGGACTGCGGGTGCGGACAGCGCGGCTGCCTGGAGACCCTCGCGTCCGCCTCCGCCGTCAGCCGCGCCTGGGCCGCCGCGTCGGGGGACCCGGAGGCCGACGCCGCGGACTGCGCGAAGGCCGTCGAATCGGGCGATCCCGCTGCTGTTCGGGTATGGCAGGACGCGGTCGACGCGCTCGCCGCCGGGCTCGTCACCGCGCTGACCCTGCTGGACCCCCGCACGCTCATCATCGGTGGCGGTCTCGCCGAGGCAGCGGAAACCTTGTTCGTACCACTCCGTGCGGCCGTCGAGGAACGTGTCACGTTCCAGAAGCTGCCCGACGTCGTCCCGGCGGCCCTCGGGGACACCGCCGGATGCCTGGGTGCAGGGCTGCTCGCCTGGGATCTTCTCTCCACGGAGGTATCCGCCTGATGGCCGGACCCGCAGACAGCACAGTTCTCGCCGGGGCCCGGGTGGTTCTTCCCACCGGCACCGTCGAGAACGGCCGGGTGATCGTCGAGGGGACCCGGATCGCCGGGAGTCCGGCGGAGGGCGCTCGGACCATCGATCTGACCGGCCACTGGGTCGTCCCCGGCTTCGTCGACATGCACAACCACGGCGGCGGCGGCGCGTCCTTCACCTCCGGCACCGTGGACGAGGTCCTCACCGGCATCCGTACCCACCGCGAGCACGGCACCACCACCCTGGTCGCCTCCACCGTCACCGGCGAGATGGACTTCCTCGCCGAGCGGGCCGGCATCCTCTCCGAGCTGGTCGAACAGGGCGACCTGGCCGGGATCCATTTCGAGGGCCCGTTCATCTCGCCGTGCCGCAAGGGCGCGCACAGCGAGAAGCTGCTGCGCCACCCGGACCCGGCCGAGGTCCGCAAGCTGATGGACGCGGCGCGCGGCACCGCGAAGATGTTCACGCTCGCCACCGAGCTGCCGGGCGGCATCGAGTCGGTGCGGCTGCTCGCCGAGCACGGCGTGATCGCCGCGATCGGGCACACCGACGCGACGTACGAGCAGACCGTCGAGGCGATCGACGCGGGCGCCACCGTCGCCACCCACCTGTTCAACGCGATGCCGCCGCTCGCCCACCGCGAGCCCGGTCCGATCGCCGCCCTCCTGGAGGACGAGCGGATCACCGTCGAGCTGATCAACGACGGCACGCATCTGCACCCGGCCGCCCTGGAGCTGGCGTACCACCATGCGGGCGCCGCCCGCGTCGCGCTGATCACGGACGCGATGGACGCGGCCGGGTTCGGCGACGGCCAGTACCAGCTGGGCCCGCTCGCCGTCGAGGTCAAGGACGGCGTCGCCCGGCTCGTCGAGGGCAACTCGATCGCGGGTTCCACGCTCACCCTGGACACCGCTTTCCGCCGGGCCGCCACGATCGACCGGATCCCGGTCGGGGACGTCGTGCAGTCCATCTCCGCCAACCCGGCACGGCTGCTCGGCGTGTACGACAGGGTCGGCTCGCTCGACCCGGGCAAGGACGCGGACCTGGTCGTCCTGGACGCGGACTTCGCGCTCAAGGGCGTCATGCGCAAGGGCGAATGGGTTATTGAGCCCGAACTCGGGTGATTTCAGCCATTCTTGACAGTGGGCCGAATACGTAACGAAGAGACAGCGGTTGGCCCGGAGGTCTGGGCCGACCGCTTGCTCTTTGGCATGATCGCTTCCGTAAACAGCAGGGAAAGCGCGTTCTGGCAAGGGATCCGCGCTCCGGCACGGATCGAAGGGGTGACCGAGGTGATCCTCACGGTCACGCTGAACACGGCACTCGACCTGACCTACGGCGTACCGGCGCTGGTCCCGCACACCAGCCACCGCGTCGGTGACATCTCCGAACGCCCCGGCGGCAAAGGGCTCAACGTCGCCCGGGTGCTCTCCGCGCTCGGCCACGAGACCGTGGTCACCGGCTTCGCCGGAGGCGCAACCGGAGCCGTGCTCCGCGAGCTCCTGGCGGACCTCCCGCCGCGCGACGCGCTCGTCCCCGTCGCCGGGAACACCCGCCGCACCATCGCCGTCGTCGATGCGTCCACCGGCGACACCACCCAGCTCAACGAACCCGGCCCGCTCGTCAGCGCCGACGAGTGGGCCGCCTTCCTCGCCACGTACGAGAAGCTCCTCGCCGACGCGGACGCGGTCGCACTCTGCGGCAGCCTGCCGCCCGGCATCCACGTCGGCGCCTACGCCGAACTGGTCCGCTTCGCCCGCGCCGCCGAGGTCCCCGTTCTCCTCGACACCAGCGGCGAACCGCTGCGCCGGGGCATAGCCGCCCGCCCCGACCTGATCAAGCCGAACGCCGACGAGCTCGCCCAGCTCACCGGCTCCCGCGACCCGCTGCGCGCCACCCGTGACGCCCGCCGCCGGGGCGCGCACGGCGTGATCGCCTCGCTCGGCGCGGACGGCATGCTCGCCGTCACACCCGAGGGCGCCTGGCGGGCGGCGCCGCCGGACCGGGTCGCGGGCAACCCCACCGGAGCGGGCGACTCCGCGGTGGCCGGGCTGCTGTCCGGTCTCGTCGAGGGGCTGAGCTGGCCGGACCGGCTGCGCAGGGCCGTGGCACTGTCGACGGCGACGGTGCTGGCGCCGGCAGCCGGAGAGTTCGACCGGGCGGCGTACGAGGAGCTGTTGCCGCGCGTCGGCATCGAGGAACAAGCACCGACGGTCTGAGCGGCGCGGAACCAGCCCGCGTCGCACGCCCGGCACCGTCCCGGACCACCCAGCACCATCCCGCACCACACGAAGTCCCAGGGGGCAGCATGCCGCTCGTCAGCACCGGTGAACTCGTCTCGGCCGCCCAGGCCGACGGACGCTCAGTCGCCGCCTTCAACGTCATCACGCTGGAGCACGCGGAGGCCATCGCCGCGGGCGCGGAACGCGCCGGGGCGCCCGCCATCCTGCAGATCTCCGAGAACGCCGTGAAGTTCCACGGCGGCCGGCTCTCGGCCATCGCCGCCGCGGCCGCCGCCGTCGCCCGTGCCTCCCACGCACCGCTCGCGCTCCACCTCGACCACGTCGAGTCCGTGGAGCTGCTGCACCAGGCGCACGACGAGGGCTTCGGCTCGGTGATGTTCGACGCCTCGAAGCTGACCTACGAGGAGAACGTGCGGGCCACGGCCGACGCGGTCGCCTGGGGCCACGAGCGCGGGATCTGGATCGAGGCGGAGCTCGGCAAGGTCGGCGGCAAGGAGGGCGAGGCCCCGCTCGACGCCCACGCCCCCGGCGTCCGGACCGACCCGGCCGAGGCCGCCGCCTACGTCGCGGCGACCGGCGTCGACGCGCTGGCCGTCGCGGTCGGCTCCTCGCACGCGATGACGGAACGCACCGCCGCCCTCGACCACGCCCTCATCGGCCTGCTGCGCGACGCGGTCCCGGTCCCGCTGGTGCTGCACGGCTCCAGCGGCGTCCCGGACGAGGAGATCCGCCAGGCGGTCGCCTCCGGCATGCGCAAGATCAACGTGGGTACGGCGCTGAACACGGCGTTCACCGGCGCGGTGCGCGCGTACCTGGCCGACAACCCGACGGGCGTCGACCCGCGCAAGTACATCGTCCCGGGCCGCGAGGCGATGGCCACGACGGTGGCGGGGTTCCTGAGCCTGATGGGCTGACCCTCCCGGCACATAAGAAAACCGGCCCCACCGCCCTCGTCGGGTGGTGGGGCCGGACCGCGTTCGGGGCTCAGCGTTTCTGGTGGCCGGCCTTCAGCGACAGCTGGTCCAGGTTGGCGTCGCACTGATCGCCCTCGTTGCACGAGATCATCAGCGTGTTCGAGCCCTTGTTGAGGTTGACGTAGGCGTACGTCGTCGTCCAGCCCTTCTCCAGGTCGCCGTCCGGGGCGTTCGCGAAGTTCGTCATGTTGATCGAGCGGGGGGCCTCGGTGTTCACCGTCAGCGACGTCCTGGCGTCCCTGCCGGGCACGCCGTACGTCACGAACAGCGTGTACTCACCGGCCGCCGGCACGTCGACCGACCAGGTCGCGGACCTGCCGACCTCGTTCAGATTGATGTACTGGCCGTTCGCGCTCTTCGCGCCCTTGACCGAGTTGTCGAGCGTGGCCGTGCCGCCGAGCTTCAGCGTCGCGGCGTCCTGCTTCGGCAGCTCCGCCGGGGGCTCGGAGGACGTCTCGGACTGCTTCGGCTTCGGGGACTCCTCGACCTGACCGGCGGGACCGGCCGAGGTGCCGGCCTCGTCCTTCTTGTTGCTGTCCTTGCCGTCGTTCGTGATCATCGCGACGCCGATACCGATGAGCACGACCGCGACGACCGCGATCGCACCGATCAGCAGGCCCTTGGTGTTCGGACCGCCGCTGCCGGGACCGCCGCTGCGGCCATGGCCGCCCTGCGCCGGGACCTGCGTGGTGGATCCGCCGCCGGGGTACGTCTCGGGAGCGGCGTACTGGGCGTTCGGCTGGCCGTACTGTGCCTGCTGCTGCCCGGCGTACGGCTGCTGCTGCGGCACCGGCTGCCCGTACTGGCGCTCGCCGACCGTGCGCACCTGGTTGTACGAGGTTCTGGGCACGCCGGGCTGCGAGGCGGGACCCGGATAGCCGTAGCCGCCCTGCCGTGGCGACTGGGCGCCGGACGCCTGTCCGTCCTCGTACAGGTAGCCGAACGGGTCGTCGTCCTCGGGTGTGTTTGCGCCGTTGTTCCCGGCCGTCATCCCTGGGTCACTCCTCACCATGTCGCCAGCCGTCGCCGAATATCGCCAGCCGTCGCCGACCGGCCGAGCCTACCTCGAACGGAGCACACCAAGAATTGCCGTCGGCCTTCGGGGTGCCGTGGCGAAACCTGGGCGGGGCACTGGAACGGGCCGTCCGTGAACGTCAGCCGGCCCTGCGGTGAACCTTCGACCGGGACCGCTTCTCCACATACATCCGCTGGTCGGCGGAGCGCAGCACCTCTTCGGCGGTCATGCCGCAGGCGGCCCAGCCGATCCCGAAGCTCGCCCCGACGCGCACGGCACGGCCATCCACCCGAATGGGGGGAATGATGGCGTTACGCAACCGTACGGCCAGGTCCGCGGCGTCCGCGGCGCCGAGCCCGTCCGCGAGGACGACGAATTCGTCACCCCCGAGCCGGGCGACGGTGTCGCCGTCGCGCACACACGTGGTGAGCCGCCGGGCGACCTCGATCAGGACGGCGTCGCCGGTGTGGTGCCCGAAGCGGTCGTTGATGGACTTGAAGCCGTCGAGGTCGCAAAAAAGGACCGCGAGCCCCTTCGTCCCGTCGTCCTGCTCGCTGTCGGGCGCCACCGCGTGCACATGGTGGTCGTACGGGCCGCCGCCCGCCACCGCGTCCGCCTCGAAGCCGTCGGCCCGGAAGCCGTGCGTCCGGGCGTCCCCGTCCTCGACGCCGCCGTACGCCGCGTCCAGCGCCTCCACGGCGGTGGCCGCCGTCGTCGAGTGCGGGCGCTCGCAGAGCCGGGCGCCGAGCCGGGCGCGCAGCTCCGCGCTGTTGGGCAGGCCGGTGAGCGCGTCGTGGGAGGCACGGTGCGCGAGGTGCAGCTCGTGGCGCTTGCGCTCCTCGATGTCCTCCACATGGGTGAGGAGGAAGCGGGGTCCGTCGGTGGTGTCCGCGACGACGGAGTTGCGCAGCGAGACCCAGAGGTAGGTGCCGTCCCGGCGCCCGAGCCGCAGCTCGGCGCGGCCGCCCTCGGCGGACGTGCGCAGCAGGGTGCCGATGTCCTCGGGGTGCACGAGGTCGGCGAAGGAGTAGCGGCGCAGGACGGAGGCGGGGCGGCCGAGGAGCCGGCACAGGGCGTCATTGGTGCGCAGCAGCCGGCCGTGCTGGTCGCCGCCCATCTCGGCGATGGCCATGCCGCTGGGTGCGTACTCGAAGGCCTGGCGGAAGGATTCCTCGCTGGCCCGCAGCGCCTGCTGCTCCCGTTCGAGCCGGACCAGGGCACGCTGCATGTTTGCTCGGAGCCGGGCGTTGCTGATCGCAATGGCCGACTGGGACGCGTACATCTGGAGGGCCTCGCGCCCCCAGGCACCGGGGCGGCGGCCGTTGCGCGGGCGGTCGACGGATATGACGCCGAGGAGGTCCCGGCCACCGCCGGACGCGTACATCGGGGCGTAGAGCCGGTCCTCCGGATGCCACTCGTCCTCGAAGCGGGGCTCGGGACCTTCGGTGTGCCACTGAGGTACGTCGTCGTCGTGGAGGACCCAGCCGTCGGTGTGCGGTATGAAACAGAGCTCGTCCCAGCACTCACCCATGGAGAGCCTGCGCTCCCAGGAGGCGCGCGAGCCGACGCGGCCGGTGATCAGGGCCTCGGCGGCGGTGTTGCCCGCGAACGCGGCGACGACGAGATCGCCGTCCGGGCGGACGAGGTTGACGCAGGCCAGCTCGTACCCGAGACCGGCGACGATTCCGTCGGCCACGGTCTGCAGTGTGTCGGCCAGGCTCCGCGCCGTGTTGAGATCGGCGACGGCCTGATGCAGTTGCCGCATCGTCGCTAGACGAACGTACGGCTCCGACTCGGCCTCCATTGCTCGCACTCCCCGAGACCTCGACAGCACTCCAGGTTTCATATCGACGTACTTGTTCTCAGTGTCACGGCCACTGAATCACAGTGAGCTGTGCACCCGGTACACAGGGTCAACAAATATCGCGCTCTGTGACTCAAGTCACAACAGATGATGAAGGGTGGCGAGTGGTCCACGGAAGAGGTCCGTCCTTTTCTTGAACGCAAATCCGTGGGTTGCACAGCGGCGCGCCCCGTTGCATTGTGCCGTGGCGGTGCTCCCTCATGAGGCCGGAGTCCTAGGACCCGGCTGGTCCCCTGGCCCGATGCGACCGCGCGCGGGCAACGGCTAGCGTGCCCGTGTGTTGCAGACGAAACCCCCCACCCCGCGATCCGAGCCCATCCCCCATGCTGAAGGGGTGAGCAACGAGGAGTTCCGCGGCGCCCTTGCCCGGCTGGCCGCAGGCGTGGTCCTGATCACCGCCCAGGAGCCACCGCTCGACGAGAACGGCCGCGGCGAGGACGTGGGAATGACGGCAACCGCCTTCATGTCCGTGTCACTGGACCCACCCCTGGTCCTGGTGAGCCTGCGCAACGGCTCCCGGATGGACGACCTGCTGGACGAGCAGCCGTTGTGGGCGGTCTCCGTGCTCGCGGAAAGCCAGCGGCACATCGCGGGACGGTTCTCGATGAAGGGCCGGATCAGCGATCGGCTGCTGTTCGACGACATCCCCTATGTACGGGGAGAGGTGTCCGGCGCCCCCCTGGTCGGCGGCGCCCTCGCCACTCTGGAGTGCCGCACGGAGCAGCGGGTGCTCGCGGGCGACCACACCCTGGTGATCGGGCGGGTGGTGAGCGCGGCGCTGCCGAGCGCGGACGGCGGGCCGCTGACGTACTTCCGGGGGCGCTACCGGCAGCTGAGCTGACCGGGAGTCACCGGCGCCCGCCGGTCGGGGCCGGAGCGGATCGCGGGTGCGGCCCACCCGCCACGGCCGGAGCGACCGGGGCCGTCTCCTACCAGTCGCGGCCGGAGCGGCCGCGCTTCGTGTCACCGCGCTGCTTCTTCTCGCGCAGCCGCCGCTCGTTGATCCCCCGCGGGATCCTGGTCCTGCGGCGCGGTTTGGGGGGCGGAGCGGTGGCTTCGGCCAGCAGAGCGGCGAGGCGGACGAGTGCGGTCTCGCGGTTGCGCCACTGGGAGCGGTGCTCCGAGGCCCGTACGGTGACCACGCCGCCCACCAGCCGGCTCTCCAGTCGCTGGAGCGCCCGCTCCTTCCACACCTCGGGAAGCGACTCGGTCGCCGCGAGGTCGAAGCGCAGCTCCACCTGGGTGTCGCTGGTGTTGACGTGCTGACCGCCGGGCCCGGAGGACCGCGAGAAACGCCACATGAGTTCGGCCTCCGGCAGGGAGACCGAACCGCGGATGACATAGGGCCCGGACATGACACCCATGTTCCCCGGCCCGGGACCCGTTCGTCACCTCTTTTTGCCGCGCCAGGCCGTCGGCCCGGCCGGGAATTCGGTAAAGAAAGTAAAGAGAGCAGGAACCTCTCGGTCCTCCGCCTGCGTTAGGACGGGTGACGGTAGCTTCGTGAACGCATGAAGCCCGCACACGACGATGAAAGGGACTTCCCATGGCAGTAAGCCTGTCCAAGGGCGGCAACGTCTCGCTCACCAAGGAGGCCCCGGGCCTGACCGCCGTCACGGTCGGCCTCGGCTGGGACGTCCGCACCACCACCGGCACCGACTTCGACCTCGACGCCTCGGCGATCGCGGTGAACGCGGCGGGGAAGGTCGTCTCCGACGGCCACTTCGTCTTCTTCAACAACAAGTCGACGCCGGACCAGTCCATCGTCCACACCGGTGACAACGTCACGGGCCAGGGCGAGGGCGACGACGAGCAGATCAACGTCAACCTGGCGGGCCTCACTGCCGACGTCGACAAGATCGTCTTCCCGGTCTCCATCTACGACGCCGAGACGCGCAGCCAGAACTTCGGCCAGGTGCGCAATGCCTTCATCCGCATCCTCAACCAGGCCGGCGGCGCCGAGATCGCCCGCTACGACCTGAGCGAGGACGCCGCCACCGAGACCGCGATGGTCTTCGGCGAGCTGTACCGCAACGGCGCGGAGTGGAAGTTCCGCGCGGTGGGCCAGGGATACGCCTCGGGTCTGCGCGGCATCGCGCAGGACTTCGGCGTCAACATCTGACGCAGAGCCCCAGGGCCTGAAGGCCCGAACAGCGGGAGCCCCCGGCCGATTGTTCTCGGCCGGGGGCTCCCGTGCGTCTGTGTGCCGTCGACCACGGGCCACGGCACCGACGGCCTTATGACGCCTATCGGATGACGCTGCCTCACCAACGGACAAGATCCGGTCAAATCCCTGACGCGCCCCTGCCAAAAGAGAGCGTGTCGGTGTCATTCTCACCGCGCCCCCCTCACGGAGCTCATGGACCGAGTGAAGGAGAACGAGTGAGAACCACTCTGCGTGCCGCCGCTCTTGCCGCAACCGCCGCCATGGTCGTCGTCGGCGTACAAGCAGGTCCGGCCGGTGCGGCCCAGGACCGCGCGTCCGGGGCCACCGCCCTGCCGCTCAGCGCGTCCCAGCGGGTCTCGGCCCTCAAGGAGGCCCAGGCCGGGGCCGCCTCGACCGCCGCGAAGATCAAGCTCGGCGGCAAGGAGAAGCTCGTCGTCCGCGATGTGATCAAGGACGCCGACGGCACGGTTCACACCCGGTACGAGCGCACCTACGACGGACTGCCCGTCCTCGGCGGCGACCTCGTCGCCCACACCCGCAAGGACGGTTCGCTCAAGGGGGTTTCCAAGGCCACCGCCGCCGACATCACCGTCCCGTCGACGACCGCCGCACTCACCGCCGAGGCCGGTGCACGGAAGGTGATCTGGGCCGCCACCGGCAAGCCGACGCTCGCGTACGAGAAGGTGGTCAAGGGCGTCCAGGACGACGGGACCCCCAGCGAACGCCACGTCATCACCGACGCCACGAGCGGCAAGGAGCTCTACGCGTACGAGGCCATCGACACCGGGTCCGGCACCAGCCAGTACAGCGGCACGGTGAACCTGGGCACCACGGCCTCCGGTTCCGGCTACAACCTGACCGACGGCGGTCGCGGCGGCCACAACACGTACGACCTGAACGGCGGCACCTCCGGCACCGGGACCCTCTTCACCGACGCCGACGACGTCTGGGGCAACGGTCTCGCGACCAACCGTCAGACCGCCGCCGTCGACGCCCACTACGGCGCCGCCGTGACCTGGGACTTCTACAAGAACGTCCTGGCACGCAACGGCATCGCGGGCGACGGCAAGGCCGCTTACTCCCGGGTCCACTACGGCAACGCGTACGTCAACGCGTTCTGGTCGGACAGCTGCTTCTGCATGACGTACGGCGACGGCTCGGGCAACCTCAAGCCGCTCACCTCGCTGGACGTCGCCGGACACGAGATGAGCCACGGCCTGACCGCGTCCACCGCTGGGCTCAAGTACAGCCGCGAGTCGGGCGGCCTCAACGAGGCGACCAGCGACATATTCGGCTCCTCGGTCGAGTTCTACGCGGCCAACAGCAGCGACGTCGGCGACTACCTCATCGGCGAGAAGATCGACATCAACGGCAATGGCACCCCGCTGCGCTACATGGACAAGCCGAGCAAGGACGGCGCCTCCGCCGACTACTGGTCGAAGACCGTCGGCCGCCTCGACGTCCACTACTCCTCCGGGCCCGCCAACCACTTCTTCTACCTGCTGTCCGAGGGCAGCGGCGCGAAGACCATCAACGGGGTCTCCTACAACTCGCCGACCTCCAACGGCTCCACGGTCACGGGGATCGGGCGCGACAAGGCCATTCAGATCTGGTACCGGGCTCTCTCCACCTATATGACGTCGTCCACCGACTACGCCGGGGCGCGGACCGCGACCCTGCGGGCGGCGACCGATCTGTACGGGGCGGGGGGCGCGGAGTACGCGGCCGTCGCCGCCGCCTGGTCCGGAATCAACGTGAAGTAGCGCCTGCCTCTGCGGTTCCCGGAGCCGGTCAGTCCTTCGCGGCGGGCCGGCTCCTTCCGTACAGCCAGGTGTTCCACAGGTTCGTCAGATCCAGGCCGGTCGTCTTCTCCACGTAGGCGGTGAAGTCGGCCGTCGACGCGTTGCCGTGCCGGTGTGCCTTCGTCCAGCCGCTGACGAGGGCGAAGAACCGCCCGTCGTCGCCCACCGCCTGACGGATTTTGTGGATCACCATCGCCCCGCGCCCGTACACCGGCGGCTGAGAGATGTCCGCGGCCGTCGGCGGATCGGCCGGCGGAAACGCCCAGTTGGCATCGCTCGCGAAGGCGCGGTCGAAACTGTCCTGGACGGGGACGCCCTCCTTGTCCGCCTGCCACAGCCACTCCGCGTACGTCGCGAAACCCTCGTTGAGCCACATGTCCCGCCAGCTCTCGGGCGTGACGGAGTCCCCGAACCACTGGTGGGACATCTCGTGGACGAGGAGCCCGACGTCCGGCGGGCCGGGGAAGAACGGACGGTTCTGGGTCTCCAGCGCATACCCGGCGTCGTTCGGACGGTCGACGATCGCGCCGGTCGAGGAGAACGGATACGGCCCGAAGCGCTCGGCCTCCCACTTCACGACCTCGGGGATCCGGGCCAGGGTCCGGGCGCTGGCCGCCGCCGACTTCGGGTCCACGGCCGTGAACACCTTGATGCCGTCAGGGGTCGTCGACGTCTTCGTGTCGAAGTGTCCGATGGCGAGCGTCGCGAGATAGGTCGCCATGGGCGCGGCGGTGTGCCAGTGGTACGTGGTGGTGCCCCCGGAGGTCCTGCGGGACGCCAGCTCACCGTTGGACACGGCGGTCAGGCCCTTGGGAACGGTGACCGTGAGGTCGTAGGACGCCTTGTCGCTCGGGTGGTTGTTGCCGGGGAACCAGGCCATCGCCCCGACCGGCTCACCGAGCGCCACCGATCCGTCCGCCGTCCTCAGCCAGCCCTCCTTCGAGTTGTCCGGGTCGGTGAGGGTCAGCGGGGAGCCGGAGTAGCGGACGACCGTGCGGAACGTCCTGCCCTTGTGGAGGTGGCTCTCCACCTCGGCATCGGGGCGCAGCGTCAGCTCGTGGGCCGCCCGGTTGACGGCGGCCGGGCGCCCCTCGACCTGCGCGGAATCGACGGTCAGCCCGGCCAGGTCGAGATTGAAGGCGCTGAGGTCCTGGGTGGCGCGCGCGGTGATCACGGCAGTGCCGCGCAGGTGCTGGGTGGCCGGATCGACGTCGAAGGTGAGGTCGTAGTGGCTGACGTCGTACCCGCCGTTGCCGGCCTTCGGGAAGTACGGGTCGCGCAGACCGGCGGCGCTGGGGGTGCCCTCCACACCGCCGGAGCAGCCGGCGGTGAGGGAGACGACGGTGGTCGTGGCGAGGGCCAGGATCAGAGCGGTGGGGCGCACACCGCTGATCCTATGTGCGGAATGTCTGTTTGGCGGATCGGCGGATACTCACCTCGGGTCCTGGTTCCGCAGCAGCGCCGCGATCTCCGCGAACCCGCGTCGCTCCGCGTGTTCCAGCGCCGTCACCCCGTCGCCGTCCGGCAGACCGGGGGTCGCGCCCGCCGCCAGCAGCAGTTCGACGATCTCCTGGTGCGCCCGGCCGCCGTCGCCCAGGATCACGGCCTCCAGCAGGGCGGTCCAGCCGAGCCGGTTGACGTGGTCGACGTCGATGTCCGTGACGCGGAGCAGCTCCCGTACGTAACCGACATGGCCGCGCTCGCTCGCCGGGATCAGCGCGATCCCGCCGAACCGGTTACGGAGCTTCAGGTCGGGTCCGGCCGGCAGCAGGGTGTGCAGCATCGCGACACTGCCGGTGACGCCGGTCGCCAGCCAGGGACTGTCGTCGCGCCGGTCCTGCGCATCGGGGTCCGCACCCGCCTCGACGAGCAGCCGTGCGAGCTCGACGTGATCGCCGTGGACGGCGAGGAGCAGCGGGGTACGCCGCTCCTCGTCGCGGGCGTCGACGCGGGCGCCGCCCTCGATCGCGGTGCGTGCGGCATCGGCGTCACCGGTGCGCGCGGCTCGGAGCAGGTCGTGATCGAGGGCGTTCATCCGTGGTCTCTCCCGGGCTGTTGGGGGCTGTCCTACTTCG
Organism: Streptomyces sp. NPDC057486; assembly: GCF_042802415.1. Classification (NCBI taxonomy): domain Bacteria; kingdom Bacillati; phylum Actinomycetota; class Actinomycetes; order Kitasatosporales; family Streptomycetaceae; genus Streptomyces; species Streptomyces sp. NPDC057486. The sequence goes on from NZ_JBHVEE010000001.1 coordinate 309,190, forward strand.
CGAGTGCGGCGACGCCCGCCTGGGCGAACTTCTCGTCGAGGTCGCCGCTGGGGGCACCGGCCACGCCGATGCCGGCCACCGGTGCACCCTTGACCTGCACCGGGGCGCCGCCCGCGAGGAACAGGGTGCCAGGGATGTCCTTCAGGTTCGGAGCCTGGGCCAGACGACCGGCGAGCACGGAGGTGGGGGCGTTCCAGGAGACGGCGGTGTACGCCTTCTTCTCGGCGGACTCGTACGCCTGCGGGCCGGAGCCGTCGCCGCGCAGCGTCACCATGGTGTTGCCGTTCCGGTCGACGACGGCGACCGAGACGCGCTGGTTCTCCTTCTCGGCGGCGTCGAGGGCGGCGCGCGCGGCCTCGGTGGCGGCGGCGACGGTCAGGTGGGTGGTCTGCTGGAGGTTCCGGTTCGCCGTGTCGGCCGTGACGGCGGCGGCAGGGGCAGCGGCGGGGGCGGAGGCGCTCGCGGACACGGCACCGAAGGTTCCGGCACCGAGCGCGGCGGCGGCGACGGCACCGGTGAGGACACGGGTGCGCAGCGACATCTTCTTCATGGTGGGGCTCCTCGACGATTCGACGGTGTTTCCGCCCGGCGGTGTTCCGGTCGGGCGGTGTCCGGCTCTGCGTTCGATCCTCCGGCCGGATCCGGTCCCGTAACGTCGACGTACCGGCTCGACACCGCGGGCGGGACGGCTGACGGCCCCATCGGCCGATCGGTTGATGCGGGGGTCGGCCCACCGGGTCACCATGGATGTGTCTGCGCAGGTCAGCAGCTGCTCTTCGGCAGTAGGCAGGGAGTACGAGGTACGAGGTGGAGCACCCAACCGAAGCCGCCGACCCGGATGCCCGGTGGCTCGCGCTGCTCATGCACGCCGCGTTCTTCCTGCTGCTCGGCGCCTCCCTGGCCCGCTTCCTGCTCCGCCACCCGGGCGAGGACCGCACCCCGTGGATCATCGCGCTGTCCGTCACGCTCGCCGCGCTGTATCTGCTGGGCCCGGTGCTCGGCTCACGCCCCACCCCGCGCCGGCTGGCCTGGATCGCCGTGCTCGTGGCCGTGTGGATGGTGCTCGTCGTCCTCGCGCCGAGCTTCGCCTGGTGCGCGGTGCCGCTCTTCTACACCGGGCTGCGGCTGCTCCCGCCGCGCGCCGCGCTCGCCCTCGTCGCACTGCTCACCGTGTTCGTCGTGGCCGCGCAGCTGCGGCTCGCTCACGGCTTCGACCCGAATCTGGTGCTCGCGCCCCCCGCCGTGGCGGCCATCGCGACCGCGGTCTTCGTCCATATGCAGCGCCAGGCCGTGCACCAGCGCGAACTGATCGACGATCTGCTGCGTACCCGCCGCGAACTCGCCGCCACCGAACGCCGCGAAGGCACCCTCGCCGAACGCCAGCGGCTCTCCATGGAGATCCACGACACCCTCGCGCAGGGCCTGTCCAGTCAGCAGATGCTGCTCCAGGCCGCGGACCGCACCTGGGACGCGGACCAGGCGACCGCCCGCCGCCACGTCCGCACGGCCACAGGCATCGCCGAACGCAACCTCGCCGAAGCCCGCCGCTTCGTCCACGACCTGGCACCGGCGGATCTCGCGGAGGGCGGCGGCCTGGAGGCGGCGCTGCACGCACTCGCCGCCCGCGAAACGGTGCAGTCCCAGGGGCTGCTCATGGTCCGCTGCCATGTGGAGGGGACGCCGCACGCGGCGCTGCCCGACCGGGTGCAGTCCGCACTGCTGCGCATCGCCCAGGGCGCGCTGGCCAATGCGAGGGAGCACGCGGACGCCACGGAGGCCGCGCTGACACTGACCCACCTGGACGACCGGACCGTCCTGGACATCGCCGACAACGGCCGCGGCTTCACCCCGCCCGCACCGGCCGCCCTGCGTCCGGCGGCGGGCGTACGCGGCCACGGGCTGCCCGCGATGCGCGCCCGGCTGCACCAGCTCGGCGGCACGCTCACGATCGAATCGGCACCGGGCGAGGGAACCGTCGTCTCCGCCGCGGTCCCCCTGCCCGCCCCCGCCCCGTCGCCCTCGTCGGAGGAACCCTCATGACCTCACCCGCCGTACGGATCCTGCTCTGCGACGACCACGCCGTCGTACGCGCCGGACTGCTCGCCCTCCTCGGCAGCGAACCGGACATCGAGGTCGCCGGCGAGGCGGGCAGCGGCGAGGAGGCCGTCGCCCTGGCCGCCCGGCTCACCCCCGACGTCGTCCTGATGGACCTCCAACTGGGCGAAGGAATCGACGGCGTCGAGGCCACCCGTCGCATCGCGGCGACGGGCGTCCACGTCCTCGTCCTCACGACGTACGACACGGACGCCGACATCACCCGCGCCATCGAGGCGGGCGCCACCGGCTATCTGCTGAAGGCGGAACGCCCGGAGGAACTGTTCGCCGCGATCCGCTCGGCGGCCCAGGGCCGCACCACGCTCTCCCCACCGGTCGCCAGCCGTGTCATGGCCCGCATGCGCCGTCCCCTGCCGACGCTCACCGACCGCGAACGCGACATCCTGGGCCAGCTGTCCCAGGGCCTGGGCAACCGGGACATCGCCCGGGCCCTGTTCATCAGCGAGGCCACGGTCAAGACGCACCTGGGCCGCATCTACGACAAACTCGGCGTCGACACCCGCGCGGGCGCCGTGGCCGTGGCGAAGGAGCAGCGGCTGCTGCCGTGAGCCGGGCCGCCTGCGGCGAGGACCGCCGCATCGCCACGCGCCCGCGGTCCCCCGGGCAGCGGGGCAACCCACCGCTCCGGCGTTGACGCACCCCCGGGCATGACACCATCGAACTGTGCTCGACATCGGCTACTCCCTCTCCCGACGCTTCCCCGATCCCCCGCAGACCGACTACCGCCGCGCGGACGTCCACGCCCTGCGGCACGACCTGTTCTCCGGGGACGTCTACCTCGCGGACACCAAGGCGGACCGCGAGGTATCCACAGCCTGGGGATGGGTGCCCGTGCTCGACTTCGCCTGGGCGCTCTGCGACATCGTCGAGCAGATCGACCAGGACCCCCGCGGCAGCCGGTCGCACCGGCGGCAGTTCGCCGAGCTGGACTTCACCGAGTCGTCCGACCGGATGCTCTTCGAGCGCCGCTTCGGCTGGGTCGATGTCGAAGCCGACTGGATGCCCGGCGACGAGCCCCCGCTCACCTTCAGCCACTCCCTGCTGCGCCGCGAGGCCCGCGACTTCCTGCACGACCTGATCGCGGACCTCGCCGACATGCATGAGGGGCTCGCCGACAACCCTGTGATCTGGGACCTCCAGGCCCGCTTCCCCCGGGTCTGACGAGCGGACCCGGACACCCCTCACGCCTCCACCCGCACCCCGATCTGCGCCGCGAACGCCGGGGCCAGTTCCATCAGCTGCACCGGGCTGATCACCGCCCCCGCCAGCCGCTCCACCCCACGCGCGATGTCCAGCTCGGCGGCCGTCCGCAGGTCCACCGACTCCATCCGTGCGGAACTGAAGTCGGCCCGCTTCAGCACACAGTCCCGGAACTCCACCCGCACCAGCTGCGCGTCCCCGAAGTCCGGCTCCGCCAGCACACAGCCCTCGAAGACCACGTCCTTCAGCCGTGCCGTGCGCAGGTTCAGATAGTCGATCTTCCCGCCGCGCACATGGACCCGCTCCAGCACCGCGCCGTGCAGCTGCACCCCGCCCAGCCGCGCGTCCACCACCTCCACATCGCGCAGCGACGCCCCCGCGAGATCGGTGCCCACCCCCCGCACCCCCGTCAGGACCGAGTCGATGAAGCGGGCCCTGATCAGCTCCGTACGGTCGAGCGCGCATCCCTCCAGCGCACAGTCCATGAACCGGGCGCCCGGACCCGACTCGTCCGCGAAGTCCGTCCCCTCGAACCGCACACCGTCGTAGTCCCCGTCCGGCTCCAGCCCCTCCCCGTCGTACGGAACGAGCGGCGGCAACCGCACCTCCGGCCGTCGCGCCGCCGCAACGGCATCCTTCCCGCCACCACTCCTGCTGTTACGTGCCATGGCCCCATCGTGGCCCACGCCACTGACAACGCCCCCGCGCCGATGTCACACCCAGGCCCTCTTCGGACGTCACCTCTTTGTCATCGTTCACGACGACGAGGAGACAGGGACGCATGCAGCGCATCCACATCATCGGCGGCGGACTCGCCGGGTTCACCGCAGCGATCACAGCCGCCGAGTCCGGCGCCATGGTGACCGTCCACGAGGCCCACCACACGCTCGGCGGCCGCGCCAGGACCACCGAGGGCCCCTACCGCACCAACGAAGGACCCCACGCCCTCTACCGGCACGGACCGCACTGGGCCTGGCTCGCACAGCGCGATCTCCTCGGCCCGGTCGCCACGGCACCGCTCCTCCGAGCCACCCGGCTCCGTTTCCGGCTGGGCGGCACCCTGCGCCGCACCCCGCCGCCAGGCCTCCTCCGGCTCGTCCGCCGCCGCGCCGGACACGCCCCCGTCGACACCGACTTCCGTACCTGGGCCACCGGCCGGGCCGGCGAGGAGACCGCCCGCGCGGCCGCGCACCACGCCGCCGTCGCGCTCTTCCACCACGACCCCGGTTCGCTCTCCGCCGCGTTCGTCCAGGAACGGCTGCGCCGCGCCGCCGCGCTGCCGCCCGAGGCACGCCACCCGGTCGGCGGCTGGGCGCAGATCATCGACCGGATGGCCGCCCGCGCCTGGAACATGAGCGTCCGGATCGAGACGGCGACCCGGATCGGCCCGGGCACCCTCGACACCCTGGCCCGGACCGGCCCGGTCGTCGTCGCCACCTCCCTCGACGCCGCCCGCGGCCTGCTCAACGACCCCACCCTGACCTGGGACAGCGGCAGGACCGCCCTCATCGACCTGGCCCTGCGCACCCGGCGCGGCGACGCGTCCGCCGTCTGCGACCTGGACGCCCCCGGCTGGATCGAACAGGAGGTCCCGGGGCGTCCACCGGGAAAGCACAGCAGCGCCCAGGAGCGCAGCCTCGCCCCGGCGGGCCGACGGCTCGTCCAGGGCCAGTTCCCCGTCGCCCCCGGCGAGTCGAAGGCCGCCGGAATCGCCCGCGCCGAAGAGCTCCTCGACCTCGGCCACCCGGGCTGGCGCGACCGCACCGAGTGGCGGCGCGAGGCCCTTGCCGTCGGCCGTACGGGCGCGGTCGACCGGCCCGGCACCACCTGGCGGGACCGTCCCGCCATCGACCGCGGCGACGGCATCTACCTCGCGGGCGACCAGGTCGCCGCTCCCGGACTGCTCAGCGAGGTGTCGTTCAACAGCGGGCTGGAGGCGGCCCTGCTCGCCGTCGGAGCGAGCGCACGGTCCCGGACGTCCCGACCCTCCCTTGACCTCGAGCAGGGTTGAGGTCGGAGGGTGATCCCCAAGAGCCAGCCGACCCGGGGAGCCCGCCATGCATGCCGTCCGCCTCCACACCTTCGGACCCGCCGAGAACCTCACGTACGAGACGGCCGACGACCCGGTGCCCGGCCCCGGCCAGGTCCGGATCGCCGTCGCCGCGGCCGGGGTGCACCTCCTGGACACCGCCCTGCGCGAGGGCATGACAGGGCCGTTCCCGGCCCCCGCCGAGCTGCCCACCGTCCCCGGCCGCGAAGTCGCCGGAACGGTCGACGCGCTCGGTGAGGGCACCGACCCCGACTGGCTGGGCAGGCGCGTCGTCGCCCACCTCGGCATGGCCCCCGGCGGCTACGCCGAACTCGCCGTCACCGACGCGGACAAGCTCCACCCAATCCCGCCCGGCCTCGACGAGGCCGAGGCCGTCGCCATGATCGGCACCGGCCGCACCGCCCTGGGCATCCTGCAGTTCACCGAGCTCGGCCCCGACTCGGTCGCCGTCGTCCCCGCCGCGGCGGGCGGCATCGGCACCCTGCTCGTCCAGTACGCCAAGCACGCCGGAGCCACCGTCATCGGCCTCGCCGGCGGACCCGCCAAGGTCGCGGCGGTGAAGGACAACGGCGCCGACCTCGCCGTCGACTACACCCTCCCCGACTGGCCGGCCCGGGTCCGTACGTACCTCGACGGCCTCGGCCGCCGCGCCACCGTCGTCTACGACTCCGTCGGCGGCGTCACCGCGCGCGCCGCCGTCGACCTCCTCGGCAAGGGCGGGCAGCACATCGTCTTCGGCTGGTCCGGCGAGGGACTTCACGACGGGTCGCCGCTCACCTTCAGCGACGAGGAGCTCGCCGAACGCGGCATCACCTCCCGGGGCGTCCTCGGCCCGGCGATGATGCAGAAGGCGGGCGGCCTGCGCGTCCTCGAAGAACGCTCGCTCGCCGAAGCCGCCGCGGGCCGCCTGCGTCCCGCCGTCCAGCGCTTCCCGCTCGCCGAGGCGGCCGCCGCCCACCGCGCCCTGGAGACGCGCGGCACGATGGGCAAGGTCGTCCTCGTCCCCTGAGGGAAGGTCAGCCGCCGAGCTCCGCCAGCGCCCCGTCCGTCAGCCGGTACACCGTCCACTCGTCCTGCGGCCGCGCACCCAGCGACTCGTAGAACGCGATGGACGGGGCGTTCCAGTTCAGCACCGACCACTCCAGACGCTCGTACCCCCGCTCCACACAGATCCGCGCCAGCTCCCTCAGCAGCGCCTTGCCGTGCCCGCCGCCGCGCCGGTCGGGGCGTACGTACAGGTCCTCCAGGTAAATGCCGTGCACCCCGCGCCACGTCGAGAAGTTCAGGAACCAGAGCGCGAAGCCCACGATCTCCCCGTCCTCGTCCGACTCGGCGATGTGCGCATACGCGGCGGGCCGCTCGCCGAACAACGCCTCGTGCAGTTGCTCCTCGGTGGCGTTCGCCTCGTGGAGCGCCTTCTCGTACTCGGCGAGTTCGCGGACCATGGAATGGATGACAGGGACATCGGCAGCAGTAGCGGTACGAATCATGGAGGCAGCGTAAGCAGCCGCCGCCCACCGGCTTCCCTCTACCCCCGGCCCAGCAGCTGCCGGGCGATCTCCGCCTGCTCCGGCCCCAAACGGCTCTCCCCGTCCGTCACGTCCCAGATGCTGTTCTGCAGCGCCCGCCCCAGCGTCCAGGCACGCGCCCGCTCCCGGTCCAGACCGAGAGCCTCCGTCATCAGATCGAACCGCCATCGCACCGTCGACGCGTCGAAGCGGTTGTGCAGGGCGGGCATCAGATCGAAGCCGGGGTCCCCGGCGAGCGGTTTCGGGTCCAGCGCGACCCACTCGTGCGCCCGGCCCTCCTCCGCCCGTCCGGCCAGGATGTTGTCGTAGTGCAGGTCCCAGTGGAGCAGCCGGTCCCCCGGCTCACCAGCCACCTCCCGTACGGCCGCCGCACAGTCCACCAGCAGTCGCCGCTCCTGTGCGTCCGCCAGCCCCGCCACCGCCCGCTCCACCCCGTCCAGCATCCGCTCCACGGCATCCCCCAGCCGTCGCAGCCCGTCCGGCGCCGGTACGGATGTCAGCCGGGCCAACAGCCCCGCGAGCACCTCGACCGCCGTCCGCTCGTCCGCCACCGCCGACAGCGGCCGCCGCTCGTCCAGCCGTTCCAGCAGCATCGTGCCGGTCCCGGCGTCGTGGCCGAGCAGTCCCACCGCCCCGGCGCCCGCCTCGCCCCACGCACGCAGAGCGACCGGCTCCCCCGCCGTCTCCTCGTCCGCCGCCTGGAGCTTCAGCGCCGCCCGCCGGCCGTCCGACGCGCGGACCACCGGCAGCACCAGCGCGCACATCCCATGCATCGCGGCCCCGTCCAGCTGCAGCCCCCACTCGCCCAGGAACCGGTCCGCGAGACCCGGGAGCGCGGCCAGGAACGCCCACCCGGTCTCGCCGCTGTACTTGGACCGGGTGGCGATCAGCGCGTCCGGAATGTCAATCACGCACCCGATCGTAGGCCCGTGCGTCAATCGGTTATGCCCCCCAGCAGCCCGGCCCCGCCCACGAACCCGCTCCCCCTCCCGACGCGCACCCTGCGCGCCGTCCTCCTCTGGATCCGCAGCGCGCCCGGCACGTACATCTGGCTGGCGATCCTCTTCGTCACCACCGTCCTGATGCATCAGATGTCCCCCGACTTCGAGGAGGACTTCCTGCGTCAGCACTCGACCAACATCCACGAGCTGGTCCGCGACCCGGTACGCGTCCTCTTCTCCAGCGCCTTCTGGATCGACGGCGGCAAGTGGTTCCCGTACGCCTTCCTCTTCACGGCCTTCCACGCCCCCGCCGAACGCTGGCTCGGCACGCTGCGCTGGTTCGCGGTCGCCGCGCTCGCGCACGTCCTGGCCACCCTCGTCAGCGAGGGCGTCCTCGCCTGGGCCGTCCGCCACGGGCAGGCACCCGTGTCCGCGGTCAACACCCTGGACGTCGGCGTCAGTTACGCACTCGCGGGCGTCGTCGCCGTCCTCACGTACCACGCCCCCCAACCCTGGCGGTACGCGTACCTCTTCGCCGTCCTCGTCGTCTACGGCATCCCCCTGCTCACCGACCGCACCTTCACCGACCTCGGCCACATCACCGCCGTCATCATCGGCCTCGCGTGCTATCCGCTCACCCGGGGGGAGGACGGAACCGCCTCCGCGCAGTAACGTCCCGCCCCACAGGAACTCGGCTTCACACGGACAAGCAGGGGCAACATGAGCACCGTCAGCACGGTCAACGGCGGAATATCGTTCTGGTACGCGGACCAAGGCACGCCCGTCCCGCGCGAGCCCCTGCCCGGCGACACCACCACAGACGTCTGCATCGTCGGCGGCGGATACACCGGACTCTGGACGGCGTACTACCTCAAGAAGGCCGTGCCCTTCCTGAACATCACCGTCCTCGAGGCGAAGTTCTGCGGCTACGGCGCCTCCGGCCGCAACGGCGGCTGGCTCTACAACGGCATCGCGGGCCGCGACCGCTACGCGAAACTCCACGGCCACGACGCCGCCGTCCGCCTCCAGAAGGCGATGAACGACACCGTCGACGAGGTCGTACGCGTCGCCGCCGAAGAGAACATCGACGCCGACATCCACCAGGGCGGCGTCCTCGAAGTGGCCTACACACCGGCCCAGCTGGCCCGCCTCAAGGACTTCCACTCCGTCGAGATCGCCTTCGGCGAGACCGACCGGGTCCTGCGCGGCGCCCGCGAGACCGCCGAACGCATCCGCGTCACCGGAGCCGTCGGCTCCTCCTGGACGCCGCACGGCGCCCGCCTGCACCCGGTCAAACTCGTCAAGGGGCTCGCCGACGCCGTCGAGGCGCTCGGTGTCACCATCCACGAGTCGACCCCCGTCACCGAGATCAAACCCAAGCACGCCCACACCCCGTACGGCACCGTCCGCGCCCCGTACATCCTGCGCTGCACCGAGGGCTTCACGGCCAACCTCAAGGGCCTGAAGCGCACCTGGCTCCCGATGAACTCATCGATGATCGCCACCGAACCGCTCCCGAAGTCGGTCTGGGACACCATCGGCTGGGACGGCCGCGAGACGCTCGGCGACATGGCGCACGCCTACATGTACGCCCAGCGCACCGCCGACGACCGCATCGCACTCGGCGGCCGGGGCGTCCCGTACCGCTTCGGCTCGAGTGCCGCCCACTTCAACGACACAGCGCGCACCCGGCCCGCCACCATCGAGGCCCTCCGCGAGATCCTGGTCCGCTTCTTCCCCACCACCGCGGGCGCCCGCATCGACCACGCCTGGTCCGGCGTCCTCGGCGTCCCCCGTGACTGGTGCGCCACGGTCACCCTCGACCGCTCCACCGGACTCGGCTGGGCCGGCGGCTACGTCGGCTCCGGCGTCGCCACCACCAACCTCGCCGCCCGCACCCTGCGCGACCTGATCCAGCAGGACTCCGGGCAGTCGGGCCCCACCGACCTGACCACCCTCCCCTGGGTCGACCACAAGGTCCGCCGCTGGGAACCGGAACCCTTCCGCTGGATCGGCGTCCACAGCATGTACGCGGCCTACCGCACCGCGGACCGCCGCGAACTCAGCTCGGCCGAAGCCACGACCGACCCGATCGCCAAGGCGGCGGACCGACTGGCGGGACGGCACTGAAGTACATTCGTTCGCCGATGTCCTTGTTCGGACGCATTGGGTCCCCGCAGATCTGTCATGCGTTGGTCACAGCGGGGCCCCTCGGTTGCACCGTCGGGCCGGGGTTCGCAAGGATGGCGTCGTATCGGATCAGTTGGTGTGGCAGGGGGAAGCGAATGAAGTTCGACATGGGGGCGCAGGTCCTGTCGACTCTGACGTCGAAGTCGCGTGGCTCGAGTGATGACTTGGGCACGTTGATCCGTCAGTTGGTGCAGGCGGCCGCGCCGTTGGAGGGGAAGTTCAACGGTGCGGGGCGGGTGGCGTTCGA